>CAXUNW010000043.1:0-16812 GCA_964252505.1 uncultured Acidobacteriaceae bacterium | reverse complement strand
GCGGTGGTAGACGGGGGCTTCGTCGGTGAGGGCCTTGTTGGGGATCTCGGCGATGAGTTCGCCGTGGTGGAAGACGCGCATGATGTCGTCGGCGGTGACCTCGCCGACGATGGAGGCGTCAAGGCCCCACTTGAGGAAGATGGCTAAAACTTCGTGTTCGCGGCCGGCATGGGCGACGAGCAGCATGCGCTCCTGCGACTCCGACAGCATGATCTCGTAGCTCGTCATGCCCGTCTCACGCTGAGGGACAAGATCGAGTTCGATGGAAACGCCAAGCTCCCCGCGCGCGCCCATCTCGCAGGTGGAGCACGTAAGGCCGGCAGCTCCCATGTCCTGAATGCCCAAAACCGCACCCGTGGCCATGGCTTCAAGGCAGGCTTCGAGCAGGAGTTTTTCCAGGAACGGGTCGCCCATCTGGACGTTGGGGCGCTTCTGCTCCGAGCCTTCGGTGAACTCTTCCGACGCCATGGTGGCACCGTGGATGCCGTCGCGGCCAGTCTTCGCGCCAACGTAGATGACGGGGTTGCCGACGCCGGTGGCCTTGGCGTAGAAGATCTCGTCTTTTCGCACTAACCCCAACGCAAAAGCATTGACGAGCGGGTTGCCGGAGTAGCAGGGCTCAAAGCGGGTTTCTCCGCCAAGATTGGGCACGCCAAAGCAGTTGCCATAGCCGGCGACGCCGTGGACGACGCCCTGCATAGTATGGCGGTTGCGGTGGTAGTCGGTTGGGTCTGCGCTTGATTCTGTGGCGCTCCCACCCACCTGAGGGGATGAAGCCGCCGGAGGTGGGGCACCCGGTTCGGTGGCCGGAGATAAAGGCCCGAAGCGGAGCGAATCCATGATCGCCATAGGCCGGGCATTCATGGTGAAGATGTCGCGGAGGATGCCACCGACACCGGTAGCCGCGCCCTGGTACGGCTCGATGTAGCTCGGGTGGTTGTGCGATTCGATCTTGAAGGCGCAGGCCCAGCCGTCGCCTACGTCGATGATGCCGGCGTTCTCGCCGGGTCCTTGAACGACGGAGCCCGGGCCCTCGACGCGGTCTCCCCTGGTGGGCAAACGCCTGAGGTGGACGCGGCTGCTCTTATAGGAGCAGTGCTCGGACCACATGACGGAGAAGATGCCAAGCTCGGTGAGAGACGGGGTGCGGCCCAGTTTTGCATGCAGGCTCTCGTACTCCGCCGGGGTGATGCTGTGAGTCTTGAGGAGTGCGGGGGTAGGGACGCATGGCTCGGGCGTCTGGCCCGGAGAGGCAGAAGGGAGATAAGGATGGGCGGTGGCAGGCTGGTTGGGCATGGGCTCGCAGCTCTATTGTCGCACTGTTGCATGTGCGGACGGCTATAAGCCTGTGCTGCCGAAGCCGGCGGCGCTGCGGGGGGTGACAGCCAGCGATGCGACCTCCTCAAATACGGCTTCGATGCGCTGCACAATGCGAAGCTGAGCGATGCGGTCGCCTGGCTGAAGGTTGATCTCGCCGTCGCTAAGATTGGCGAGGACGACCTTGATCTCGCCGCGATAGCCAGGGTCGATGACGCCCGCGAGCGTGGTCAGGCCGCGGAGGGCGAGACCGGAGCGGTCTTCAACAAGGGCTCCGTGGGTGCTGGGAAACTCGAGCGCGATACCGGTGGAGATGGCCTGGGTTGCCCCCGCGGGAAGCGTAGCACCGGCCGAGGCGTAGAGGTCTGCAGCCAAATCGCCGAAGGGGCCGACGTGAGCATAGCGGGGGAGTTGCGCCGCAGGATGGAGGCGTTGGAGACGGATGTGGACCGTAGGCATATCGGCTCGTGAAGGAGATGTGGCAGGAGAAAGGGATAACGAGAGTCCCGAGGGAGCCTGCCCCCCGCTTGAGCCGCGACGAACGGGCTCCCTGTGCTCTGTGGGGTAGCGCTAGAGTCTCATAGATTCCTGTGGGGCGGGGGGTACGGCTAGAATCGGGGCACAATGCTCGAACGGCTTGGAATGTTTCTAACAGCGACCGAGAAGGGTAGAGGACATCGCGCGCCGTGGCGAGTTTTCTGGGTCGCCCTGATCGTGCGCCTGTTGTACATGACACTGGCTCGACAGTTCCACATTCGCCCGCAGGAAGATCACTTTCAGTTCGGCTGGGAGGCGGGCCGGATCGCGCGGGCAGTGGTCACGGGCTTCGGCTACTCGGACCCGTTCGCCAACGCGTTTGTTCCGCATACCGGACCGACGGCGTGGCTGCCGCCGCTCTACCCGTTACTGGTTGCGAGCGTGTTTCGCACTTTTGGGGTGTACACAGCGGCCTCGGCGTGGGTTCTCCTCGCGGTCAACTGCGTGTTGTCTTCCTCGACAGCGATGGCGGTCTGGGAGATCGGCGCTCGCTGTTTCGCGCGGCGAACGGGGCTATGGGCAGGTTGGCTTTGGGCGCTTTATCCGGCGGCTATGCAGTATGCCGTGCATTGGGTTTGGGAGATGACGCTCACGACGGCCCTGTTCAGCTGGGTGCTGGTGCTGGCGCTGCGCATGCGGCAGGTAGGCGAGACACGGTTTGTGGGTGGCTGGGCCGGAGTGAGCCTTTTGGCCAAAGGTCAGGCCGGACGATGGGTCGTCTTTGGCCTGTTGTGGGGGACCATTGCGCTTTCGAACTCAACGCTGCTCGCGTTTCTACCCGTTTGCGGGGTCTGGATTCTGCTGGGGACGTGGCGAAGGCCCGGTGTTGCGCTGGAGGTGGTACTGGCGGCACTTGTCTTTCTGTGCTTCGTCGCCCCGTGGACGATGCGGAACCTGGTGGTCTTCAACGCGTTTATTCCGCTGCGGGGGAACCTGGGCGCGGAGCTGTATATGGGCAACGGGCCAGGATCGAACGGGCTGCTGATGGAGTTTTTTCATCCATTTCAAGACCCCACGCAGCTGCGGGAGTACGCTGCGCTGGGTGAAGTGCGGTATGTGGCCGAACGCGGGGCTCTGGCCAAGGCGTTCATTCATGCGCGGCCGGGGCACTTCGCCGCGAATTGCCTGAAACGGGTTTACTTCTTCTGGGCGAGCGTGCCGCACCCGGCGGATCATGCGTGGATCGTTGAATACGGACGTACATTCAATTTCTGCCTGCTATCGCTCTGCGGGCTGATGGGGCTTGGCCTGGCGGTGTGGCGACGCATACCCGGTGGTTGGCTCTTCTTCTGGGCATTTGTGTTGTTGCCGATTCCCTATTATCTGGTAACCGTACATGCGCGGTTTCGGCATCCGCTTGAGCCGCTGATCTGCGTGCTGGGCGTTTACCTTTTTCAGAGCGCCCAGCCGCCCGGCGCCGCGGCGCGCGTTGACCCGGCTGGCGAAGCACGGTACACTTTTTAAGTTTGGCGTTGTCTCTCGAACTCAGAGCGGCAAGGCGTCGGGCGTCAGGATCAGCTTCGCTGGGCCCGTCTGCGCGGTTGCGGATGCGTTGTTCCCGCCCTGAATGATTACGCCCCACAGGACACCTTTGAGCTTTGCAGGAAGAAAGCGGCCGCTAAAGGCGGGGCATGAGGATTTGGCTATGTATGCAGTGATTAGGACAGGCGGCAAGCAGTACAAGGTGGCGCCAGGCGATAAGCTGAAGATTGAGACGACAGCGCATGAGAATGGCAACATCGAGTTTGCTGATGTGCTGGCGGTCAGCGGCGCAGCAGGCGAGTTCGAGCAGGAACTTTCCGGCGCGAAGGTGCTTGCCTCAGTCGTTGGCGAGGGCCGCGGCGACAAGATTCTCGTCTTCAAGCTGAAGCGCAAGAAGCAGTACAAGAAGATGCAGGGACATCGGCAGAACTTTACCGAAGTCAAGATCAACGAAATTCTTGTGAATGGTAAGAGCTTCAGGCAGGAACAGGCGACCGTCTAAAAGGCGCCCCGGAAAGAGGTGAAGAGATGGCACACAAAAAAGGGCTTGGGTCCTCGAAAAACGGCCGCGATTCCAATGCACAGCGGCTCGGCGTCAAGCGGTTCGGCGGCGAGACGGTTACCGGGGGTTCGATTTTGGTGCGGCAGCGTGGGACTCCGCTAAAGCCAGGCGCCAACGTTGGGCGTGGAAAAGATGACACTCTTTTCGCAAAAATTGACGGCGTGGTGCGGTTTCAGGATCGTGGGCAGACTGGACGTTTTGTCTCGATCGACCCGGTGGCAGCCGGAGCCTGAATTTCGACTTTGTGGAGTGGAAGAGCCCTGCCGCGGCAGGGCTCTTTGCGTCTCGACTATTTCTTCATCAGTTTCGAGTGCTTCAGCTTGGCTAACAGGTCGGCTGGATCACGGTAAACCTCGACACAACCAGCCTTTAGCAGATCTTCCCTGCCCCATCCGCCGCACTCTACTCCGATGGTCTTAACCCCCGCGCGCGCCGCTGCCTGAGCATCCCAGGGCGTATCACCAAGCGCAATGGCATCCTCGGGCGCAAGCTTCAGTTTGTCCAACGCGGCAAGAAAGATGTCAGGCTCAGGCTTCGACTCTTCAGCGTCGTCGCTTGAGGTCTTCTTTTCAATCAGATCGGCAATGCCGACGATCTCCAGGTACGTCTGCAACTCCTTCTCGCCGGCAGAAGAGGCCATCGCAATACGGATGCCGGCACCCGCAAGAGCGTCCATCAGTTCCTGAGCTTTGGGGAAGGGGACAAGTCGCGCCATGTACTCGGCCTCAAAGAGCTTCTTTTTACACTCTTTCAGCTCCTCTTCGATCTCCTTCAGGCGTTCTTTTTCGACAAACACGGGAAGCATCTGGTCGCCGCCTTTGCCGATCTGTCGCTGTACCTCGCCAACCGTGACATGGATGCCGAATGTCTCAAAACAGCGTTGCCAGGATTCGGCATGAAATTCATTGCTATCGAGCAGAGTTCCGTCCATGTCGCAAAGGATCGCCTTGACCATACTTGTTCTGCCCTCGTTTTTACTTGGATCTCCAAGTTTGATGCAAAAAAATAAAGGAGAGCCAGGTCGGCTCTCCCTCCATCTGTCCGTCCCCCAAGAAGGCTACACAGGAAACGGATTTCTTTCGTACTGGACCTGGTGCCAGTAGGGATAGGTCTTCGGCTGTTCGCTGGCCGCGTCGAGCGTCGCTACCTGTGCAGGCGTGAGCTCCCAGCCGATGGCGCCCAAATTTTGTCGAAGCTGGTCTTCATTGCGCGCACCAACGATGACGGTAGAAACGGTAGGCCGGCGGAGCAGCCAGTTGAGGGCGATCTGAGGGATTGTCTTGCCCGTCTCCACCGCCATCGCATCCAGTGCGTCCACGACCTTGTACAGGTGCTCATCAGGAACCTGCGGGCCATAGTCGGCGGTCTTGTGCAGGCGGCTTTGTTCCGGCAGGGGCTGGCCCCGGCGGATCTTCCCGGTTAACCGTCCCCAGCCAAGAGGCGACCAGACCAGCGCGCCCACACCCTGATCAAGCGCAAGCGGCATCAGCTCCCACTCATACTCGCGGCCTACGAGAGAGTAATACACCTGGTGACCGATGTAGCGGCTCCAGCCGTAGCGCTCTGAGACCGACAGCGCCTTCATAAGGTGCCAGCCCGAGAAGTTCGAGGCGGCGATATACCGGATCTTTCCCTGCTGGATCAGGCGATCGAGCGAACTTAGGACCTCATCGGCTGGAGTCTCGGCGTCGTATCCGTGCAGGTGATAGATGTCGATATAGTCAGTGCCCAGTCGCTTGAGCGAGCGCTCCACGGACTGGATAAGGTGGTAGCGTGACGAGCCGATGTCATTCGGACCTTTGCCCACGCGGAACGCCGACTTGGTCGAAAGCAGAAAATCTTCGCGGGGAAGGTGCTTTAAGGCTGCACCGAGAATCTCTTCGCTGGCCCCATCCGCGTACATATCCGCGGTATCGAAGAGATTGATGCCCGCCTCCATACAGACGTCGACGATCTTGCGTGCCTCGTCTGCCTCCGAGCCTCCCCAGGCTTTAAAAAACTCGTTGCTGCTGTTGCTGGGGACAAAGGTCCCGGCGCCGAAGCAAAGCTCCGGGACGCGTAATCCTGACTGACCAAGCCGACGATATTCCATGTGTCCTTCGATGCGTGAAGCGGACAGGCAGGATGCGTCACTGGACGCGGAGCACGATGCACTTGAGATAGTCGGTCTCGGGCAAGGTCAGGATCGCGGGGTGGTCCGGCGCGGCCCCGCGGATCTCGAGCACCTGCACCTGGCGGCGCGCGTCGATCGCCGAGGAGCGGAGGACTTCCAGGAACTCCGGTAGCCCGACATGGTGCGAGCAGGAGCACGTAACCAGCGTGCCGCCGGAACGAAGCATCTTGAGCGCGCGCAAGTTGAGCTCCTTGTATCCGCGCAAGGCGCCTTCTGTCGCGCGGCGCGACTTGGCAAACGCAGGCGGATCAAGCACAACCGTGTCAAAGCGCGAGCCTGAAGTCTGGAGCTCGGGCAGCAGGTCGAAGGCATCCGCCTCGATCCAATCAACCTTGGCCGGCAGCATGGGGTTCAGCTCCAGGTTCCGGTCGGCTGTCCTCAGGGCGGCGCGGCTGGCATCCACACCCGTAACGGAGGCGCACGCCTGTGCCAGATGCAGGGCGAAGCCGCCCTGGTAGGTGCATACATCCAGGGCTGTCCCGTGTGCATGCCGTGCGGCGGCGGCATAGTTCAGTCGCTGGTCGAGGAAGGCTCCCGTCTTCTGCCCGCTTGTGCCATCGAAGTGGAAGCGTAGTCCATCGAGAGTGAAGATGGTCTCGAGCCGCGGATCGGCGGGCGCCAGAAGCGGCTCGGTAGGCGCGGGCGGAAGGTGCTCCAACTCCCGAATTCGGCCGTCCGGCCGCTCCACAATCGTCAGCTCCGGCTCCGGCAACCCGGCTCGCAGCGATTCAACCAACGCGGCCCGAACGTCATCCTGGGCAGTGCCTTGGGTGAGAAGCTGAACGATCACCAGCTCGTGGTAGCGGTCCACAATGATGCCGGGAAGGTTATCGGCTTCGCTGAAGATCAGGCGCAGCGCATTCGTCGACGCCTCCGGGCCGAAGGCCTCCGGAACAAGGTTGCGGCGGCGGGTAAGCGCGGCGGCGACTCGGACGCGAACCTCGGCCAGGTAAGCTGGTCGGCCAAGCGCGGCCTCCGGAGAGATAAGCCGCAACGCGATCTCGGACGCGTCGCTGTAAAGAGCCGTGCCGAGCGGGATCGCGCGGCTGTCGACAAGGGTGAGAAGCGCGCCGGCCAGGATGGCCTCGCCCCCTGGCGCAGGCACAAGCTCGGCAAGGTCGGAGCGGTAAACCCAGAGATGTCCTTCGCGGATGCTGTCCGCAGCGCGGCGGCTGATGACTGCCGCCGGACCGTAAGGACGGGGCGCGGCGACGCGGAGAGGAGCTTGCCGGCTGGCTTCGCGCATGCTGGGAGATGGGGCATTTTGTGGCATCCTTCATCGTCGCACGCCACAAGGTATGTCTTTAGCCGGGCGGCAAATTGGCGCTTCGAGAAACGAGACGGGCAGCAAAGCGACGCCGGAGGCCGATCAGCAGAAGGTAGCGCTTGGTAGTAGTTCTGCGATGCCAGGCAGTGCGACACCTCACACTTCAGGTAAAGAGCGACGCCCCGAAGCCTGCCTGGCGGTTAAAACAGCCGAAGCGGCCCAGGCATATCAATCCCAAAATGCTCGTAGGCCAGGCGTGTCGCCACGCGGCCGCGAGGGGTGCGATCCAGAAAGCCGATCTGGATGAGGAACGGCTCATAGACTTCTTCAAGCGCG
This sequence comes from uncultured Acidobacteriaceae bacterium, assembly GCA_964252505.1. Taxonomy (GTDB): domain Bacteria; phylum Acidobacteriota; class Terriglobia; order Terriglobales; family Acidobacteriaceae; genus Edaphobacter. Next base: position 9,138 of record CAXUNW010000043.1, on the reverse strand, counting down.
TCCTGCTCCTCGGCCAGAGCGGCGGCCAGCGTGTTCAATCCCACCGGGCCGCCATCGTATTTTTCAATGATCGTGCGCAGCAGCCGCCGATCGAGCTCATCAAACCCGTGCGCGTCCACCTCTAGCATGCTGAGCGCGGCCATCGCTACGGGGCGATCGATGACGCCGTTCGCCCGTACCTCCGCGTAGTCGCGAACCCGCCGCAGCAGACGGTTCGCAATGCGCGGCGTACCGCGGGAGCGCATCGCGATCTCCGCCGCGCCATCCCGGTCGATGGGCACACCAAGAACCTCCGCCGATCGCTCCACAACAAAGCGTAGTTCGTCCTCTGTGTAGAACTCAAGCCGCAGCAGGATGCCGAAGCGACTGCGTAGCGGCGAGCTCAACAGGCCCGGCCGCGTCGTGGCGGCAACGAACGTAAACGGCTTGATCTCCATCACATGCGTTCGTGCCGAGGGGCCGCTGCCGATCATGATGTCAAGCGTGTAGTCCTCAAGCGCCGTGTAGAGCTTTTCCTCAAGCACCGCCTGCAACCGGTGAATCTCATCGAGAAAAAGAACCTGGCGTTCACGCAGATTGGTGAGGATGGCCGTGAGATCCCCCTGAATCTGTAACGCCGGGCCGCTCGTCTGCTGGTAGCCGACGCCCAGTTCCGTCGCGATGATCGTGGCAAGCGTCGTCTTGCCCAAGCCCGGCGGGCCAAAGAGAAGCACATGATCAAGCGCCTCGCCGCGGTTCTTCGCCGCCTCCAGCGCAATGGCAAGCTGCTCCTTCGCTTTGGTCTGGCCGATGAATTCCGCCAGCCGTGACGGCCGCAGCTTCAGCTCAAACTCACCGTCGTCGTCCCCACGTCGGCCCGACACAAGGCGGTCACCATCTTTGCTCATCGCTTCCGATCCGTTTCACGCCCGCAGAGGCGATGGTAAGGCGAAGAGTCTCACGAAGCAACCTGCCCTGTCCCGAGAGCTCACTCAGTCGCCCTCTCCCAGCAGGTCCTGCTCCCCCGTCGGTCCGCTGCGCAGGGTCCACAGCACGCAGGCATGCGGCGCCAGGGTCACACCTTTGACGCCGCTCACCCGCCCCAGCGGCGTGCCGGACCATACGTCGCGCGTCTGGAATTTGCGTGTGCCCAAACCATACCTCGCGAACTCGACATCCATCGTCATGGCTTGCTCGCCGGCGTTGAAGAGCGCGAGAGCCTGGCCGCCGGGCGTTTGGGCGGTCCACGCTACCAGATCCCCTGTGCGCCCCGCCTCGTGGCTGGCCGTAGCCGTCTGGTCGATCCGAATCACATCACGGTTCAGCAGAAGTGCGGTTGTTGGCCCATCCAGCAGCGTCAGGTTTGCGCCCAGAATCAGCGGCGAGCGAGCCATCGACCAAAGAGTCAGAAGTGTCTTCTGCTCCTCATAGCTCAGACGGCTGGTCCGTGCCTTCCCCCAACCCGGCATCGGCGCCAGTTGCCCCAGCGGGAGCATATCGGCGTCCGGCCAGTTTCCCGGCTTCGCGTATTTCTCCCACGCAGCGACCCGCGGAAACTGGTCCAGAATGCCCTGCTGCGAGCCTTTGCCCCCATACCGCCAAAGGTCCCAGACATCGTCCGACATTCGCCACATCTGGGCTAGCTCCGTAACCTCCGGGGCGTGTTCAAGCGCGGTCGGGCCAGGCGACAAGCTGAGCACCATAGGTCTGCCCGCTTTATCGAGCGCCCGGCGAATCATCCGGATCTCCGCCCCTTTATAAGGATGATCCGAGATGCAGTCGACCTTTACCAAGTCGACGCCCCAGCCCGCGAACTGACGGAATAGCGAGTCATAGTAGGCCTGCCCGGCGGCGTTATCCCGAACCCCCCAGTTGGTCTCGTCCCACGGGCATGCATCGCTTTGGTCGGCCACATCGACCGCATGAAACGCTGTGCTCTCCACGGCCGTGTTCATCCTGGCCGCAATGCGCGGAATCCCGCGCACGATGTGGATGCCGAAGCGGAGGCCCGACGCATGCACGTCCCTGCCGATCGCCGTAAAGCCCTGATCGATCGCCGACGAAGGAAAGCGCGCGGGAACCGGGATGTAGCGGCCATATTGGTCGATCAGCAGGCGCAGCACATCGGGCTTCGACCGATCCTGCGGGTTCTCCATGAACCAGCCCTCGTCGATCACCGCATAGCGCCAGCCATAGGGCTTCAGCGCGGTAGCCAGTACGCCAACGTTGGCGCGAAACTGCTCTTCGGTGATGGTGAGCCCGTAGGAATCCCAGCTGTTCCAGCCCATCGGCGGGGTAGCGGCCAGACCTTGGTTTCGCTGGCCGTACGCCACGCCGCCCAAGCCAAGAAGGCCCACGAAGACCGCTGCAAGTCGACGAAGTTGCATGGCCGAACGTTACCACATCGGCCTTGCTCCGGGGAGCTACCGCAGCAGGGCTATTGCCGCAGCCGTCAAGGTCGTCACTCCCGTCGCCAAGGTGGGTACCGGGTCCGGCTCGAAGCGGCTCGTGTGCCAGTTTGGCAGCTCCTTGCCCGCCGCCGTGGCCGCGGCAAAACGCTCCGGATTCGCGGATCCGAGCCGGTAATACACCACCGGGATCGTCCGCCCCTCCAACCCAAACACCCCCACATCCTCGCTGCCCATCTCCTGCTGGTCGTCGAAGACATTCGCCTGCCCGATGGCCCCGACCAGAGCCTGCCTCACCTTGGCGGTCATGGGCGGGTCGTTGTAGGTGATCGGTGCAGACTCGTCCTCAAGCACCGTCACCGTGGGAGCCAGGCTCGCCGGGAGCCCCGCCGTAACCGCAACCCCGGCCGCCATCTGCCGCAGCCCATCCACAATCACCTGCCGGCTCTTGTCCGAGAAGGCACGCGCCGTCAGCTCCAGCTTCACCTCGTTGGGGATAATGTTGCGCTTCGTCCCGCCGTGTATGTCGCCCACCGTCACCACGGAGGGGTCGCGCGCATCCTCCTCGCGACTCACAATCGTCTGCAGGTCCATGATGAACATCGCCGCCAGCACCACGGGATCACGCCCTTGACTCGGGCGCGCGCCATGCCCGCCGATTCCCTTGATCGTCACATCGATCGACGTCGATCCCGCCATCGAAGCGCCGGCCACGATGCCCACCGTGCCAGCCGCGTGCAGCGCCGTATCGTGCAGCCCAAGCACCATGTCCGGCTTGCCGAACCGCTCATACAGATGGTCGGCCAGCATCGCCTTCGCTCCATCGATCGTCTCTTCCGATGGCTGGCCCACAATCATCAGCGTTCCATGCCACTGCGCCTTGGCGGCCGCCAACGCACGCGCCGTGCCGATCAACACGGTCGTGTGCACATCATGCCCGCAGGCGTGCATCACGCCCACCTCCTGGCCCGCCTTGTTCTTTGCCGTTACATGGCTGGCATAGCTCACGCCCGTCTCTTCGACGATGGGCAACGCATCCATATCGCCGCGAACCAGCAGAGTCGGACCCGCGCCATTCTTGAGGATGCCGACGACGCCAAAGGCCTTGCTTCCGTCGGGATAGACGCCGATATGATCGGTCACCGTATACCCCGCCATGCGCAGCTCAGCCGCTACAAGCGCCGCCGTACGCTGCTCGAAATGCGAAAGCTCCGGATGCGCATGCAGCCCCTTGTACATCTCGACCAGACCGGGAAGCTCCTGCTGCTCAAAAGCTGTCGGTTGCTGGGCGGACAAAGGTGAGGCCAAAGCACATACAAGGGCGAGGGATGACATCTTCCACATGGCTGTCCGCTTTCAAAAAGGCTTGCCCAAAGCTTACAGCAGCATATACATGGAAACCTCCCTCGCGGGGGAGATCCTGATTCATCGCGCGGCCTAAAACGCCGGATGAGTTCCTGATCAAACGGTCAGCACTTCCTTCTCTTTTGTTTTGAACATGTCTTCCAGAACCTTGATCTGCCCGTCAGTCAGTTGCTGAATCTCCTCGTTCGCCCGCTTCTCGTCATCCGCGGAAATCAGCTTTTCCTTCATCGCCTTTTTGACGGCCTCGTTACCATCCCGGCGGATGTTCCGCATCGAGGTCTTGTGGCCTTCCAGCACGCCCGCCAGGTGCTTCACCGCCTCCTTGCGCCGCTCCTCCGTCATCGGCGGAATCGGCACGCGGATCACCCGCCCGTCATGCATCGGGTTGAAGCCCTGCCCGCTCGTTCGAATCGCTTTCTCGATCGGTCCCACTAAAGCCTGCTCCCAAGGCTGCACCACGATCAACTGCGCCTCCGGCGTCGTCACCTGCGCTACCTGCGAGATCTGCGTATCGGTCCCGTAGTAGTCCACCTTCACCTGGTCCAGCATGTGTACGCTCGCCCGACCCGTCCGCGTCGAGAGTAGATTCGCCCGGAAGTCCTCGATGGTCTTCTCCATTCGTGTCTTCAACTGCTGCTGCAGGTCCTTCAATGCCACAATGCTTGCCATCGCTGATGCCATAGACTCTCTCCCGGAATGCCGCTTTCTATCTTAGTGGAAGACGCGCCGCGAAGGGGAAGACGCCACAGCCGCCATCACTTCGTCTCTAACTCCAGAATCTCGATCGAGTAGGGCGGCAGCGTATATGTAAACTTCGTCCCCGCCTGGCTGAAGCGGCTCTCCACCGGAAGTATCTTCTCCGGCTCCGTGATCGAGTTGGTCGCACCCGGCGTCTTCGCGCTCAGCGTCACCCGCTTCGCCGTAGAGCCCACATGGCCCGCACCGTTCAGCGCGATGCTCAGGCTCTGCGGCCTGGAACTCCCATTGACCAGCTTCAAATGCACCATGCCGGTGCTTGCCGTGCGCGTGGCTGAGTAGAAGAAACGGCTGCCCACACCCTCAGCCTTCGCGTCCAGCAACTCATCGCCCAAATAGCGATTGAACATCACCTGCGCGTAGTAGCTCGGCGAGCCGTAGCTCTTCAGCGCGTCATACCCAATCAGGTCGCTCTCCCACTGCATCCCCCCCGCGTTCACATTCACCAGAAGCGGCGCATACGAAGCCATCACGATGAGATCGCTGTTTCGCTCCATCGACGTCATGAACGCCGCATCGCCAAGCGCGGAGCCAAAGTTCGGCGTCGGGCCGCCCTCCCGTGTCGCCCACTCACCAACGAAGATCTTCGGCCCCTGCCGGTCCGCCGTGTCGTACTTCTTATCCATCGCGTAGAACTGCTCGGCGGTCCTGTAGTAGTGGTCGTCGATCACATCTGGCCGAATGCCCTTCACCGTCGTCGTCGCAATGATCTGCAGGTTCGGGTACTTCGCCTTGATTGCCTTGTAGTACTGCGCATAGCGCCCATCGTAGCTGCCTGACTTATCAAACCAGTCTTCGTTTCCCACCTCCACATACTGCATCGCGAACGGCGCTGGATGCCCATCCTTCGCCCGCTCCGCACCCCACCTGGTGTCGGCTCCGCCGGTCACATACTCGATCTCGTCCAGCGCATCCTGCACATAGGGCTCCAGGTCCGGTCCCGGCTTCACATACTCCTGCCTCATCGAGTAGCCCGCGTACACCGCCAGCAGAGGCTGCATCTGTAGGTCCTCGCACCACTCCAGGAACTCCAGCAGCCCAAGCCCATCCGACGACCGGTATCGCCAGGGGCTCGGGTGTGTCGGCCGGTCCACCATCGGGCCGATCGTCTTCTTCCACTCGTACCGCTCGTTGATGTGATCGCCTTCCAGGTAGTTGCCGCCCGGAAAACGCAGAAACGCCGGATGCATGGCCGCAAGCTTCTCCATCAGGTCGATGCGGTTGCCATTCACGCGATCCTTATACGTTGGCGGAAACAGGCTCACCAGTGAGAACCACACCTTTCCCGGATTCCCGACCGAGAGCACAAGCTGGTTCGTTGAGCTCGCCACGGCTTCGCCCGAAGTCAGCGTCACCTCATACTGCTTCCATTCCGTCGTCAGGGGAGCCGAGGCAGCCTGCGGCCCTGCGCCCGTGTCATTACTTACCAGCTTCACCAGCACCGGTCCCACCCCGGCAGAACTCGCCTTCGCGTAGAAGGAAGCGTGGTAGACCGTCCGCGGCCGCACCGGAATCCCCCAGAAACCAACGTTTGCCACACCGGCCATCTCCGACGGGGTAGCCTTTGTCACGGTCAACGCTAGACTCCGCGTCAGCGCCGCGCTCGGCCCTTCCTTCGTATCGGTCTGCATCGTCGCTTCGGCGGAGCCCATTGGCCGCAGCATCCAGTGATTTGGGCTGCCTCCCTCCTGGAACGTCCGGTTGCTTACCAGTTCCCCATATAAGCCACCGTCGTAGGAGTAGTTGATCTCCTCCGTCATCAATCCATAAAGCGTCGGGCTCACCTTTGCCTTTACGTGCGCGGCATCAATCGTCAACGTCCCGGCGTTTTGCGCGAAAGTGAACGCCGACGCAAGCGCTAACCCACAAGAGACACTAGTCACCAGTTTGATTCGAACCATGCTCATCCTCATACACTCCCGGAAAGGTCTCCACGACGCCGCACAGGGCATCCGACCACACCCTCAAGACTATAGAGCAGCCTGCCCCGGCGCGCGGAAGGTATCTAATCCTCTCCATCCATGGGAGAGGGCACGCCCCCTAAGCCCCGCCCGGTCCGCTTCTTCTTTGCTGGATAGCTCGCCGCCACTGCCTCCGGCGCCAGCGCTCCCTCCACCCGATCCGCCATCGCGCTCCAGAACTTCACATCCGCCGGCCGTGCCGAAGGAACCCTCTGGCGCATCGCGCAGTACCATCGCGCCCACTCCAGCTCCTTCGCGCCGTGGTTCTTCAGCGCCGCCTCTACCCGCAATACCTCGGAAGGCGCCGCCATCAACCCCGCGCCCGCAGCCGCCGACATGCCTCGGCGAGGTCTGCATCCTTCTTTGCAAAGCAGAACCGCAACAGCTTCTCCCCGCCGCCGGCGCGAAAGAACGCCGACCCTGCAACCGCGCCAACCCCCGTCTCCGCCAGCAGCGTCCGCGCCTTGGCAGCCGAGGTCGCGCCGGCCACGCTGGAAGCATCCGCCAGGATGTAATAAGCCCCGTCCGGAACATGCGGCGCCAGCCCTGCATCGCGCAGAGCCTCGACCAGCATCGCCCGCTTTCCCTCATGATCCCGCGCCAGACCCGTGTAGTAACTCGGGGGAAGCTGCTCAACACCATCCGCTACTCCCTGCTGCAGCGGAGCCGGCGCACACACATACGTCAGATCGTGAAAGTACCCTATCGGGCCCGTCCATCGCGCATCCGCAATCAGATACCCGACCCGCCACCCCGTCACGGAAAACGTCTTCGAGAAACCCGACATCAGGATCGTACGCTCCCGCAGCCCCGGGATCTCGATCGGGCTCACATGTCCCGCGCCGCCATAGACGAAGTGTTCATAGATCTCGTCCGTCAGGATGAACAGCCCGAACTCCTCCGCGACCGCCGCCAGCCCTTCCAACTCTCCCCGCGTAAACACCTTTCCCGCGGGGTTTGAAGGCGTATTCACCACCACCGCCCGCGTCTTGGCGGTCACAGCCGCCCGCAGCGCATCAGGGTCGAGCCTCCACTCCGGACCCTCCAGCCCCACAACCACAGGCGCAATGCGCATCGCCCGCAACATGCTTAGGTGGTAGCCGTAGAACGGCTCAAAAACAATCACCTCGTCACCCGGATTCAACAGCGCCAGGCACGCCGCATGGAACGCTCCCGTCGCCCCGCTGGTAATCAGCACCTCCCGCTCGGGGTCCACTGTTAGCCTGTGCGTCCGTTCCACCTGCCCCGCAATCGCACGCCGCAGCCGTGCAATTCCATCCAGTCGCGTGTAGATATTCAGTCCGTCCCGAATCGCCCGTTGTGCCCCTTCCGCAACCACCGTCGGCACCTCGGTGTCGCATACCCCCTGCGCCAGATTCACTCCACCCGCCGCATCGCACGCCACGCTCATCGCCCGAATCTCGGACTGCAACACCCGCGGCGCCAACTCACTCAACCGCAGCGAAGTGTCTGTCTCCACCATCACAAATACCTCCCCAGCCCACCGGACACCGGTAAGCTCTCTACTTCAACCCCGTACTCTGCGCCTGCTCATGCGCATGGTAACTGCTCCGCACCAGCGGCCCGGACTCCACATGCCGAAATCCCATTTCCTGCGCCTCATGCTTCAGAAAAGTAAACTCCTCCGGCGTGTAATACCGTGCCATTGGCAGATGGTCTTTTGAAGGCCGCAGATATTGCCCCACAGTCAGGATGTCTACCCTCCGCTCCGCCAGGTCGCGGAAAACCGCCAGCAGCTCGTGCATCTCCTCGCCCATGCCCACGATAATGCCGGTCTTGGTGACGATTGTCTCTCCGCGCTCCGCCGCAATCACCTTCGCGTTCGCCAGAAACGCCAGCGACCGCGCATATCGCCCTCCGCTCTTCGCCACCCGGTAAAGTCGCGGAACCGTCTCAATATTGTGGTTCAGGATCTCAGGCCGGGCTGCCACCACCATCCGCAACGCCTCATCCACCCCCTGGAAGTCAGGCGTCAACACCTCCACCTGGCACCCGGGAGCCTGGCGTCGAATCTCGTCAATCACGCTCACAAACGCCTGCGCCGCACCCACGTTGTCGTCATCCCGGTTCACGCTGGTAATCACCGCATGCGCAATCCCCAACTGCGCCACCGCATACGCCACGCGACGCGGTTCATCCACATCGATCGGTTCCGGACGCCCCTTCGGTACCGCGCAGAATCCGCATCGCCGCGTACACAAGTTTCCCAGCATCATGAATGTGGCCGTCTTATGGTTCCAGCACTCACCAATGTTCGGACACTGCGCACTCTCACATACCGTATGCAGATTCAGCTCGCGCGCCAGCTTCTTCAGACTGTGGAACGTCTCGCCCATAGGCGCTCGAGCCTTCAGCCACTCAGGCTTCCGCACCGGCCCGCGCGGCGCAAGGTCGATCTGAACGAGTTCCGTCAACGCGGGTGTCATCGCATCCATCTTACCGCCGCCTGCCTGCCGCCGTCCTCAAGGACTTGCCGCTTCCACCCCTCCGTCCTGCCGCTAGATCCGCATCCGCTCCCTCACCTCCGGCCGACTCAAATACAAAAAGAAGCAGAGATTCAGAAGCGCCATCACCCAGAATCCCGGGGCCCGCATGGCCCGCGCCATATATCCATAGCCGAACGAGAGCAAAAGTGTACCCGCCAGCAC
>CAXUNW010000042.1:0-17145 GCA_964252505.1 uncultured Acidobacteriaceae bacterium | reverse complement strand
TGGCCGGACTTTGCGGGACGGGTGTGGGGCCGAAGTTCGGTTTGTGGGAACGGAGCGCGGGTTGGAGGCGAGGCTTGTTCCCGAGGCGGGATTTAGGCTAGACCTGATCCGGGTGGGACAGTTGAAGGGCGTGAGCCTGGCGACGCGGTTGCGAACGCTGCTGGATCTGCCGCGAGGGGTTGCGCGGTGTGTTGGGCTGATGCGCGCTTTCAGGCCCGATGTGGTCGTCGGGGTAGGCGGCTATGCGAGTGGGCCGGCGATGATGGGTGCGATTCTGCTAGGAGTGCCGACGCTGGCGTATGAACCGAATGCGGTGCCTGGATTGGCAAATCGTCTGGTGGGCCGGCGCGTCAGCGCGGCGGCTGTGGCCTTCGAGCGAACGAAGGTGTTTTTTCGTAACTCCGTCGTGACGGGGGTTCCGGTGCGAGAGGCGATCTTTGCGGTTGGGCCACGACAGCGGCTGGGGCCTCCGCGATTGCTGGTGACGGCGGGCAGCCAGGGAGCGCAGGTTTTCAACGAGACGATGCCGGAGCTTGCCGGGGAGCTGCTGGCTCGGGTGCCGGGGCTGAGCATCGTGCACCAAGCAGGACCACGGCATGTGGAGGAGACACGTGCGGCGTATGTGCGGCAGGGAGTGAGCCTCGAGAGGGTACGGGTGTCAGCGTTTCTAGAGGATATGGCGGCAGAGTATGCGATGTGCGACCTGGTGCTTTGCCGCTCAGGGAGCACGGTTGCGGAGTTGGCGGCGGCGGGACGGGCCGCGGTGCTAGTGCCATATCCCTACGCGGCGGATGACCATCAACGAGCGAATGCCGAGGTGATGGTGGAGGCAGGAGCGGCGGTGATGCTGCTGCAGCCTGGGCTGACGGCGCGAGCCTTAGGCGACGAGCTGGCGCGGTTGCTGCTCGATGGCGCCATCTTGGACCGGATGGGTGAGAGAGCAAGAACGCTTGCCATGCCTGGTGCGCTGGAAAGCATCGAGGCAATGGTTCAGAGACTTGCTGGGTCCAGGGCGAGGCCTGGTGCCGAGCGCCACAGCCTCCTCGGCTAAATGCCTTCAGGCGGATTGCAGGATCATGTTCGCGTACTGGGTGGTGTCTCCGGTGCGGATGAGACCAATGGCGGTAGGGATGCGGAGCTTGAAAGCTTCGTGGGATTCCCAGGTGATGGGAATTTTGCCGGTGAGGCGGGCGAGACGGGCGAGGATCTCGGGGGGATTTTGAAGCCGAAACTCTTCGGCCATGTAGAAGTGGCCGATGGTGAAGTTGGCCTGAATGGCGCGGAGGACGTCGGTCACGGTGGGTACGTCGTCTACGAGGGAGATGTCGATGGTCTCGACCTGGGGCCAGAAGGGGAAGCCGCGATCGGCAAGAACGATCGTGTTGGTATGACGGATGCGGCTGAGCAGGGAGTTGAGATGGGGATTGAGGATTCCGGTCTTGAGCATGGAGGTTTGCCCCGGGGCAGGTTAGTCGGGCTCCGCGGAACCGGGTGCCGGGGACTCCGGACCGTCGAGCAGATGGAGGTCTTTACCGGGTTTGAAGCGAACGGCCTTTCCAGGGATGATGCTGACCTCTGCGCCCGTGCGGGGATTGCGGCCGATTCCGGTTTTCCGGGGCTTCACGGTAAAGACCCCAAAGCCGCGGAGTTCGATGCGATCGCCGGCAACCATGCTTTGCTTCATACATTCGAAGATCGCGTCGACGGAGGCTTCGGCCTTGGTGCGGGGAAGGCCGGTGCGAGCGACGATGCGTTGCACGAGATCCTGCTTGATCATGGTGGTGGTCCTTGATTGGCTTAGGCTTGCGCTGGCTTGACTCACGGCGGTAGCCAGGCTTCAGCCTGCTACGGCCCTGGGCTGATGGTAGGAAGTCGTGGTCGGAATGTCAATGGAGAGAAAGGGGCAAAGGCGCCACTTAGTGTCGTGGCATACTACAGGAGGCCAAACGTCCGGTTCTTGCTTCATCCGGCCACGGCCGGGATAAGGAGCAGAATGTCGATCAAGAGCGACCGGTGGATACGTAGGCAGGCGATGGAAGAAGGCATGATTGCGCCGTTCAGCGAGAAGCAGGTTCGCGAAGGCGTTATTTCTTATGGACTGTCGTCATACGGCTATGATCTGCGGGTATCAGACGAATTCAAGATCTTCACAAACGTGAATAGCGCCATAATCGATCCGAAGGCGTTTGACGAGCGATCGTTTGTATCCGTCCAGGCGGCGAGCGTGATTGTTCCGCCGAACTCGTTCGCCTTGGCGCGATCGATTGAGTACTTCCGAATACCACGGGATGTGCTGACGATTTGCGTGGGCAAATCTACCTACGCGCGGTGCGGGATCATTGTGAATGTAACGCCGTTCGAGCCGGAGTGGGAGGGGTTTGTGACGCTCGAGATCTCGAACACGACTCCGCTGCCGGCACGCATTTACGCCAATGAGGGTTTATGCCAGATATTGTTCTTTCAGTCCGACGAGGTGTGCGAGGTCAGTTACGCGGATCGGAAGGGGAAGTATCAGCATCAGCAGGGAATTGTCTTGCCTAAGCTTTAGGTTTGCAGAGTTCAGACCATGTCGACGACGCGGGACGGGTCAGCACCTGAAGAGCGGGCTAGGAAGCTGAGTGGGCCGGGGAAGAGTTTGCGCGTTGGGCTGGTAGCGCGAGACCCCCTGAGACTGCTCGGGCTGCAGGTGATCGTCGCGGGTGCGACGCTAGAAGGTGAGCGCAGTGCGACAGTTGTGGCGCTGGAGCTTTCAAAAATCCTGGATGACTCGAAGATCTCTATTGCACTTATCGATGCGAGCTGCACGGATCATCTTTTCGAGATGCTGGCTAATCTTCGGCAGAGGCGACCACAGATGCGGCTGATCGTAATCGGCGAATCGAGCGATCCGGAGGTGGTGCAGCGGGTGATTGCAGCAGGGGCGAAGGGGTATCTGACACAAACGGCGGGTGAGGATGAGATTCGGATGGCCCTCATGCTTGTCAGTGAAGGCTCGGTCTGGGCGCCGCGGAAGGTGCTGGCGCGTCTTCTGGATGTTGCTCCGAAGATGGCGACGGTTAGTCGCCGATCGGCGATCGTGTTCACGAAGCGAGAGGTGGAAGTGTTGCGGTCGCTGGTAGCGGGCATGGGGAACCGTGAGATCGCGGCGACTTTGAAGATTGATGAGGCGACGGTGAAGGCCCACCTAACGAGGCTGATGCGAAAGGTAGGCGCTAAGAACCGTGTGGAGTTGACTCTGAGAGCACTGGAGCAGAGCTTTACGGAGGCAGCCGACTGTTAATCTTTGAGTAACGCAAAAGGTAACCTTAGTCGCTAGACCTCTGTACTCTTGAGGTATTGCGGCTGGTGTACGAAGGTAACAACACGCAACACAGACCTGGGAGGGGGGTCCTCAGTCGGAGATGGACGCACCATCTTCACTGAGGGCCCCCAATTTTTGTTTTGCCCAGAGTCATGAGTGAGACCGTCAGGGGTGAACGGCTCATACTGACCGGCTATGGGTGCATTGATGGGTGGGTTGGCAACCGCTGACGGGAACCTCTCATCGTAGCTGTAGTACACGCCGAACACCGGGCGCACGGACTACGAGAACGAAAGGTTTATTCGATGAAGAAAATGAATGGTTTTGTATGTGCAATGGCGATGACCGCCACCTCGCTGACATCGTTTGCGGCTGCGGATCGAGCCAAACTGGATGAGCGCCTGACGAACGCAGCGGCCGTGGTAAACGAGGTGATGGCGACTCCGGACAAGGGGATCCCTCAGTCTATTCTGGCAGGCGCTGCCTGTGTTGTAGTGATCCCTTCGTTTAAAAAGGGCGCTTTTGTCGTTGGTGGTCAGTACGGGCAGGGCGTCGCAACGTGTCGCACGCCTAAAGGCTGGAGCGCGCCGGTGTTTGTGAAACTGGAGGGCGGAAGCTTTGGGTTCCAGATTGGCGGGCAGTCCACGGATTTGGTTTTGGTTGCTATGAACCAAAACGGTCTCGAGCACATGTTGCAGAACAAGTTCAAGATTGGCGGCGATGCGGCAGCTTCTGCGGGGCCGGTTGGACGAAACGCGCAAGCAGGAACCGATTGGAAATTGAACGCCGAGTTTCTTACTTATTCGCGTGCGAAGGGCTTATTTGCCGGGATCGACCTCGACGGAACGGTCTTGACTCAGAATGAGGATGATACTCGTGAGATCTATGGGTCGAACCTGCCGTATAAGACTGTGTTGACTGGCGGAGTTCCGACGCCCGCTGATGCGCGGCCTTTCGTCCGCACGGTTGCCAAGTACTTCGTTATCTCACGCGACAACCACTAAGAGTTTGTTCAATAAACGTGGAGGCGGCCTACAGGCTGCCTCCTTTTTGTTGCTTGCGGGATACACTAAAGGTGTGAATCGACTTCTGGGGAAGTCCCTAAAGCCCTCTGCAGCGATGCGGCACCGGCTGGAATATTTGCTTCTTCTTTCCTTTGTTGGAGTGCTGGGCCGGCTTCCGCGAAAGTCGGCACGGTGGGTAGGCGCATGCATTGGAACTGCGGTCTACCGACTGTTGGGGCGATTGCGCCGGGTAGGACAAATAAATCTGGCGATGGCGTTTCCAGAGGTACCGGCGAGGGCGCGTGAGAGGATCCTCCGGCGTGCATACCGGCATCTCGGATGGCAGATGGCCGAGTTTTGCAGAATGCGTCGCTACGCGGCAGAGGACGCGAGCCGATTCATCCGCTACGAGGGACTGAGCAACCTGACGAACGCGCTGGCAAAAGGCAGGGGCGTCCTGGTGCTCACTGGTCATCTGGGAGCTTGGGAGTTATCGAGTTTCTATCACTCGTTAATGGGTCATCCAATGGATATGGTGATCCGACGGCTTGATAATCCATTGGTCGATGGCTATGTGAACGGCATACGGTGTTTGCATGGCAATCGCGTTTTGGATAAAGACGACTTTGCGCGGGGTTTAATTGAAGCGACGCGAGCGGGGCGAACGGTGGGCGTGCTGATGGATACGAATATGACTCCGCCCCAAGGTGTCTTTGTCCCATTTTTTGGCAAGCTGGCGTGTACGGGTTCCGGTGTGGCACGCATTGCGCGCAAGACGGGAGCCGCCATCGTTCCAGGTTTTCTGTTGTGGCAGGACGCAGAGAAGGAGTACGTGCTGCGCTTTGGAGAGGAGATACGGCTAACAGCGGATGGGGAGCCAGACGCCGTAGCGGATACTGCCCAAATGACGGCGGTGCTGGAAAGCTATATCCGAGAGTATCCAGAGCAGTGGCTCTGGATGCATAGGCGCTGGAAGACGCGGCCCCCTGGGGAAGAAGGGATCTACGGCGTATGAGGCCTACGGAGCTGCCAGGCATCAACGCAAGTGGCCGAGCCCTACTGCTGAAGGTGGAACGTGTGTCCGCGATCCAGAACGCCGATGAGGCCGCGCTCGTCTTTGCTACGGACAAGGCCACACTCGCGGAGGCTTTGGCATCGACAGCCGGAGCGATTCTGGCGAATGATGGTCTGCAGGGCGAGATTGAAGATGCACGCGTGATGTGGGTTAAAGATGCCCGCTACGTGTTTTCGCTGGCTGCGAAGCGCCTATTGCGGGGGCAGGCGGGCCTGCCTGTTCACGCCACCGTGGTGCTAGGCGAGGCGGTGGAACTCGGTGAGGGATGCAGGATCGGGCCCGGTGCGGTGATTGGAGATGGAGTGCGACTGGGAAAGGGATGTGGGATCGGTCCCCGGACAACCCTCTACGCCGGGACGCGATTAGGGGATAGAGTGGTGGTGCAGGCGGGCGCGGTACTGGGCTCCACGGGGTTTGGGTATGCGCGCGATGCAGACACAGGGACGTATGTCCTGTTTCCGCAGCAGGGAACGTTGGTGATTGAAGATGACGTGGAGATTGGAGCGAATACCACAATCGATCGGGGGGCGCTTGGGGAGACCCGTATCGGGGCGGGGACAAAGATCGATAACCTCGTCCATATCGGACACAACTGCTTTATTGGCCGGAACGTAATCATTGCGGCGCAGACAGGGATCTCAGGGTCGAGTGTGATTGAGGATGGAGCGATACTGGGCGGGCAAGTTGGGATCGGAGAGCATGCGACCGTCGGTGCGGGGGTGATCCTTGGAGGTGGAGCCGGGGTCTTGACGGGCAAGAAGATGAAGGGACCTGGGCAGGTCTTCTGGGGGCGACCGGCGCGTCCGCTCAAGGAGTACCTGCGCGACTTGGCTCGGCTACGGAGGGGATAGATGG
Source organism: uncultured Acidobacteriaceae bacterium (assembly GCA_964252505.1). Lineage (GTDB taxonomy): Bacteria > Acidobacteriota > Terriglobia > Terriglobales > Acidobacteriaceae > Edaphobacter. The sequence continues at coordinate 10,910 of CAXUNW010000042.1, read as the reverse complement.
CGGTGGTGGTGGTCGGGGGTCATTCCCGTAATGTTGGCAAAACAAGTGTTATGGCGGGCTTAATCGCGGCGACCCGGGAGCTGGGTTGGACGGCGTTCAAGCTGACGCAGTTTGGGCATGGGCTGTGCTCAGCGGATGGGCAGCCATGTGGGTGCGAGACTGCGGAGCACACAGTCGCGATCAGCGAAGAGCGAAAGAAGGAAAGCGGAACGGACTCGTCGCGGTATCTTGCCGCGGGGGCGGTGCGGTCGTTCTGGGTGCGCACGCGCCAGGGGCAGCTTGGCGAGGCGATGCCGAGGATTCGAAAAGAGATTGAACGAGCCGGCAACGTCATCATCGAGTCAAACAGCGTGCTGCGTTTTCTGCGGCCTGATGTCTACGTGAGTGTGCTGGATCCGACGAATGCAGATTTCAAGGAGTCGGCAAAGACGTATCTAGATCGGGCGGATGCGGTGGTGGTGCCGTTTGGTTTAATCGGGGCCCCTGCGTGGACCGCAGTGTCTTTGCGCCTGATAGCTGGAACGCCGGTGTTCTCGATTGAGGGAGACACGTTTTGCTCTCACGCGTTGGTGGCTTTCGTGCAAGAGCGGTTGAGAGTGCCGGGTCAGGTACGAAACGCAGTTTTGCCGTAAACGGAAACTCCCGCATCTGCTTTTTAGGGCAAAGTGCGGGAGGGTGGCTTGAGGTTGATTGTCGTTTACGAGAAGATGCCGTTGAGTCCGGCGGGGAAGAAGACGCCGGTGGCCTTGGTGCCGGTGGCCGTTGCGCCTCCGCCGGTCACGATGTTCAGGACCTGCGTGGTATTGCGGGAGAAGGCGATGACGTTTGTCTGGTCAGCGTCAACGATGTTGGTGGAGTTGACGGACGCTGCACCGGCGAGAGAGACGGTGTTTGAGCCTGGAGTTAGAGGAATGTCATCGGGGTTGGGTGCCGACGCCAGAGCAGCCAGAGAGAGCTTAGCGCGAAGGGCGGATATCTGCTTTGTATAGCCGATATACCCCATCGCTCCAGTTGGATCAATGGCGTTGATCGAGGTGCGGATGAGACCGGCGTGGTAAGCCTCAACCGCGAGGATGCCGGCGGCAGCCTGCAGATAGGTTTTGCCGGTTGTAGTGGTGGAGATGAGGGGAGCGGCACCGTGATAAGCGGTAACTCCTACATCTTCAAAGATGTACGCACCAATGAGGAAGGTGGCGTCGGAGGCGAAGGGATCAAATCCGGCCATGCCGGGGATGGTGATGCCAGCTGCAGTTGCTAGAGTGTTAAAGGATGCCATCAGGTCCAGGGCGGGTTGAGCAACGGCGGCGCTCCCGAGGGCAGTGCGGAGGAAGTTTACGTGCTTGCCTTCCTGGACTGCGGTCTCAGTGGCGTAAGCGGCGACGTTTGAGAGAGTGAAGGGAACCTTTGGATTGGCTTTGACGGACACGGTACCCTGGGTGCCAACTCCATTAATCCCCAGGACGGTGGCCCCGGCGCCGGTCGCAATGGTGCTGGCAGTGCTTATGTTTGTGCCAAAGGCGGCAAGGTAGTAAAAGTTGGCTTCCAAGTATTCGAGATTGAGGGCGAAGTTGAGGATGTCGGCATCCGTGTAGGTGCTGACGGTTGAGGCGGCCTGGGCGATGCTGGGCATGGCAAGAGCGGCCATGGCCGCTCCGCCGCCGATGAGCAAGGAGCGCCTGCTGGCGATGATGGTGTCGAGGATCTGAGTTTCGGTCGTTGGCATTGGTTTGTCCTTAGCTCTGGGTTACAGTGATGTTTCCGTTGAGGCCGGAAGGGAAAAATCCGCCTGCCTTGACGCCGGCTGCATCGGTGGTTGCCCCGGAGGTGTTGGAGAAGGTGCCGTACACGATATGAAGGACCTGGTCCGTTGTGCGATGGAAGGCAACGGCGTTGGTGGTGTCGCATGCGACAATGGTGCTGGCGCTGACGACGGTGGTTGCGGAGGTGGTTCCTGTCGGAGTCGTCAACGTTGTCTCGTTTCCGCCGCCCAAAGAACCGCGCAGCGCGGAAACCTTATTGGCGTAGCCGAGATAGGGATAGGCGGAGCCCTGGGCGATCGCGTTAGCCGTCAAAGCGGTGCGGATGTAGGCGGCGTGGTAAGCCTCGACTGCGAGTATTCCAGCGGCGGTGGCAAGGTACCCGGCGGTAATGCCGGCAGTGCTGATAAGCGGAGCAGCTCCGTTGTAGGCGGTAACGCCCACGTCCTCAAAGATGAATGCTCCAACCAGGAAGGCATCGAAGCTGACGAATGGGCTGAAGGTGGCGCCAATGCCGGCTGCGGATGCGAGCGCGTTGAAGGAGTTGGTGAGGTCAATATTGGGTCGCGAGACCGCAGAGGAACCAAGGGCGGCGCGGAGAGCGCGGACATGCTGCTGCTCGTCGTAAGCGATCTCATTGAGGATATTTTGCTGAAAGGTTGTAAGTGTCCCTCCAACCTTGGCTCCGCCCGTGACGGTGGTTGTGGCGTTGCCGGTGTCAGCGGCCGAGAGGCCGGAGCCAGTGGCTGCCCGGAGGTAGAACTCAGCTTCTAAATACTCCAGATTGAGCGCAAAGTTCAAGTAATCAGCATCGACATACGCGGCCGGTGTCACTGGGGGCGGGGTCGTGTTGGTGGTGCTGGTGGTGGAATCCGAGCAGCCGACAATAGCGGCAGCCCCAAGGCTGGCACCTGCGCCCGCCAGAAAGCGACGACGAGAGTGTTTGGCTTGAACAAGTTGTTCGAGGGTATTCATCTTTTGGATCTCCGAGAGCCGGTAGAGAGCAGCGTTGCACATATGACTGAGGTCAGTCTTTATGTCTAACGTCCATCCACGCGGGTCGGATTTCAACAAAAGCAATTTATTTTGTAAATGTTGGAGGAAACATCTAAAGCTGGACTTTAGGCCACAGCTATCTCTCGCCTCTGCAGGCTCTACGTTGAAGGGCGATGCACCTAACGGGCAACGGGTACGCTCCCTACAAGCGTTTGATGCCATTATGTCGCTTCGCGGTTAGATCGATCTCACGGGAAGAAACATGAGATCGCCTGCGAGCGCGACCTCCTTTTGCACGAAGGGTTCAGCGTAGCGGACTCCGGCCAACATCCCGTAGTGGCGCGCTGAGGCGAAGGTGCGCTCACGTATCTCCTCCTCCGCAACGAAGAGGCCGTCACCCCGGGATTGGTTGGTGTACTGGGAACGGTAGGCAAGGAGGGACTGGAGGCGGCGTTCGATATGGGCGGAGATGTCGACGACCAGGGTGGGACGCACGTCGGCGTACAAGGAGGCGTACAGGATCTTATACGGCCTATGGGGCGATCCAGGTAGATCGAGTTTGGTGAGCCCTGCCGCGAAACAGGCTTCGTAGCCGAGCGTGGCGGCGGTGTAATGATCCGGATGGCGGCCCTGCCAGTAGGGAAGGATGACGACGCGGGGACGAAGGCGCCGAACCACCTCTGCCACCTTCAGGCGGCTTTCAGTAGTGTTCTGGATGTTGCCATCGGGAAGATCCAGAGACTCTCGATGACCAACATGGAGGAGCTGAGCAGCGTCGTAGGCTTCGGACTCCCGCTCAGACGCCGTGCCACGGGTTCCCGATTCGCCACGAGTCAGATCAAGGATTCCGGTAGCCCACCCGAGCGCGTGCTGGACGAGGAGAGTTCCTCCGCAGGTTTGCTCGACATCGTCACGGTGTGCAGCTATCGCAAGGATATCGACCATTTCAGACTCAGTTCGCCTGATTGGTAAGGGCGTCCATGTAGGCGACATCGAGGGCTGTGCCCTGAACGATGATGAACTGGTTGTTGATCTCCGAGCCATCCGCTGTGTTGAAGGCGTGAACCTGGCCACCATACGCCGTGTAGACTTTGTGGTAGTTCTGCACCCAGCAAAGCCCGGTGAGGCTGCCGTAGTACTTGAGGTTGTTATCACCATTGGGGTAGGGGACTGCCGAAGTGGGAGAGGTTGGGTCCACCGCAGGGACGATCGTAGGCGTCTTGGTGCCAAGATCAAAGCGAGTGAGGCAGTTGTAATTCAGGTTGTTCTTGGCGCGCTCCCCGGTGGCGCAGAATTGACTGCCAATCCATAGCGTGTTGTCGTCCGCGAAGAGCATTTTCGAATGATTTCCGTCAGAGATTGAGTACTTACCGGTGACAGCAAAGTTGGCTAGATTGAGGGTGCTGAGATTGCCTGCGAACAATCCATCCGTCATTTTCTGCTGACCTGCGAGATAGAGGGTGCCCCCATCGGAGATGGCGGTCGTCACGCCGCCGGGTATGGGGGTGTTGGCGAGAACGGCGTTCGCATCCGGAAAGGCGGTTGGAATCGTGTTGATGCTAAGTGGCGTGAGCGAGAGGAAGGAGACGCTCGCAGTGGTGCCCCCGGCCTCCGGGCCGGCGTTCAGGACGTAGACGCTGGTTCCATCAAGCGAGAAGTAGGCATCGGCGGGACGGTCGAAGGTCCCCGCAACGGGAACGACACAGTACACGGGGAGGTTGTAGGGTTGGCAGTCCACCGAACCCGGCGGGTTGGCCTGATTCGAGTTGAGCTTGACTACTCGGTACAGCGTGTTCGAGTTGCGAACCATGGCGAGGACGACCGTATTGCCCTGATTGGTGGCCACCTGGTAAACGTTCGGCAGGTTTAGGGCAAAGCTGCGACCGGTCGCATTATCTATGATCGCGAGGATGCCGGCAGACTCTTCCGCAGAGTAGAGCGCTGCGAAGTTTGGAGGAATAGCAAGGCCCGTAGAGAGGGCAGGCAGCATTCCTGCCGAGCCGCCGGTCGCCTCGGTGCCGTAATTGATGATGGAGACGCTGCCGTCAGACTGAGAGTAGGCATATCCGCGGGTCTCTTCAGGAAAGCTGATAAGGCGGCTCGGATAGCCGCCCGAGTAACCCGAGATGGAGAAGCTCGTGACTGTGTTTTGCACGTTGCTGCGCAGGTCGCGGAAGCCGTCGAGGATGGTCAGGGTACCCTGGGTGCCGTTAAGGGTGACGCCGACGAGGACGCGCTGTGCCAACTTGCTTGGAGGGATCGGCCGATTGGCAAAGGTGTACTGGGGAAACTTATAAAGTTGCTGCCCGCAGGAGGATAAAGCGAGGGTGACCATAGCGAGCAGGAGACCGCGTGCGGCCTGGGTGCAGAGACTTCGATTCGTCAACGGTAACAACTCCAGACCAGAGGACTACGCGGCATAGGACATGCGCACCAGCCGATGCGGGTTTTCGAGCCCGATGGTATGACGCGAGTATACCAAAGGGAGTGAGCGGGGCAGCCGCAGAAGAGTGGTCGGGATGACCGCACTGGCTTAGGATGAAAGGATGTACGGGGCCAACGGTTGGTCTCTTGGCGTTCCGGAAAGAAATAGGAAGGGATCAGCGCGGAATGGTTGAGGCGGCGCAGACGGTGCAGGGCGCAGATCGAAGAACGACTGCGCTTGAGCGCCTCTTTACGCGTCGCCGGATGAATGAGGTAACAAGGCCGGTGCTGTGCGACGGAGCCATGGGGACAATGCTTTACAAACATGGCGTGTTCATCAATCGATCGTACGACGAACTCAACGTGTCGCAGCCAGACTTGGTCCGGTCCGTCCATCTGGAATATTTGCAGGCCGGCGCGGAAATAATCGAGACGAATACGTTTGGGGCGAACGCATTTCGGCTGGAGCGGTACGGGCTGGGAGACCGCGTACGAACGCTCAATCGAGCAGGTGTCCGGCTTGCGCGCGAGTGCGTGGACGAGATGCGGGCTAAGCAGGCTTCAGAGGCCTATGTAGCCGGCGTTCTAGGTCCCCTAGGGGTGTCACTGCTGCCGAGCGGCATGGTAACCGCTGAAGAGGCTTGTGGAGCGTTTCGAGAGCAGGTAAAGGCGCTTGCGGAAGGTGGCCCGGGGATTGGAGCGGACCTTATTGTGATCGAGACGATGATATCGCTGGCGGAGGTAGAGCAGGCCATCCGAGCCGTAAAGGAGGAGGCACCAGAGTTGCGCATCGTGGTCATGGTCACGGTGGATGAAGGGGGAAGCTGCCTTGACGGGACCTCGGTGGAAGACGCCGCGCGGAGGATGGAGGTTTGGGGTGCGGATGCAGTGGGATGTAACTGCAGCTCCGGCCCGGGGACTGTTGTGGATGGAGTGGTCCGGATGTCCGCGGTTACGACGCTCCCGCTGGCGGCGATGCCAAACGCGGGAGTCCCGCGGGACGTAGAGGGGCGGCAGATGTACATGGCGACCCCGGAATTTATGGGGAGCTTCGCACGCAAGGCCGTCAAGGCGGGGGCGACGTTTGTAGGAGGATGCTGTGGGACGACCCCGGGTCATATCCGGGCGATGCGACACGCTCTGCGGGCGCTCAACGCGATGGAAGCAGGTGTAAGCTCCGAGGCCGAGATAGTGACAGCGAGCGGCACGAAACCTCCGGAGCTTCGAGATCGATCAAAGATCGGCGAGATGATTGTGGAAGGAAGCTTCGTTACCCTGGTGGAAATTGTGCCGCCGAAAGGCGTTGACTGCTCGAAAGAACTGGAAGGCGCAAGGCTTCTGCACAGCTTGGGGGTCAATGCGGTCAATGTGCCGGACAGCCCAAGGGCGCGCGCGCGCATGTCGGCCCAAAGCCTCTGTGTGCAAATACAGCAACAGGTGGGAATTGAGACGATCTTGCACTACACCTGTAGGGACCGCAATGTGCTGAGCATGCAAAGCGACCTGATTGGCGCTTCCTCAATCGGCCTGAAGAACGTACTTTGCCTGACCGGTGACCCGCCGAAGATGGGGAACTATCCGGATGCCACCGCAGTCTTTGATGTTGATGCCATTGGTCTGGTGAGGATTGTACGCGGGTTGAACCATGGACTAGACATCGGGAAGACTGCAATCGGCGGGTCGACTGGATTTGCGATATGTGTGGCGGCCAATCCAGGGGTTCCAAACCTAGACAACGAGGTGCGACGGTTTGCGGCGAAGGTAGAGGCTGGAGCCGAGTTCTGCATTACACAGCCTGTGTTCGACATGGTGTTGTTGGAGGACTTTCTGAGGCGGATTGAAGGCTTCCGGATTCCAGTGATCGCCGGCATATGGCCGCTGACGTCGTCGAAGAATGCGGAGTTCATGAAGAAGGATCTGAAGGTGCGGGTCCCCGATGCGGTTATGGCGCGAATGGCTGCGGCTACGAGCGTTGAAGGCGCCCGTGCAGAGGGCATTAAGATCGCTCAGGAGATGCTCGCCGAGGCAAAGATGCTCGGACACCTCCAGGTGCAAGGGGTGCAGGTTAGTGCGCCGTTCGGCAAGTATACCGCCGCAGCAGAGGTTCTGGGTTTGGGGGCAACAAGCTAGATTATGGCGAGTTTCGAGGAGAAGCTGGCGGCGCTCGAGGAAGTGGTCGAACGACTGGAACGAGGCGACCTACCGCTCGAGGAATCAGTGCGGCTGTTTGAGGATGGGGTTGGCTTGTCGAACTCCTGCCGAGGAGAGCTGGAGGCGGCAGAAGGGCGGATCCAGGTGCTGGTGGAACCGGAGGGTGATGAGGTCCGAGTGGCGGAGTTGGTGGTGGATGAAGAAGAAGTAATTGATGAAGAGTCAGACTTGGAATAGCGCGCGATAGGTTATCTCTTTGGTGCTTTGCCTAGCGGTCGCGGGTGGTGACAAAGACAGGAACCCAAAGAAGGGCTCGCTTGGCGTCCGATTCCGGGAGCGCGGTAAGGGAAAGGCGAGCGGCCTCGGCATAGGCGCAGGCTGTGTCCATGGCGTAGGCGAGGGAGCCGTGGCGATTGAGGATCTCGATGATCTGGGAATGAGAGACTCGGGTGAAGCTACGGTCGGCAAGGACGGTGCGAATGGCCTCGCGGTCTGCGCCGGTACCGCGCTCAAGGGCGTGGATGACGGCGAGGGTGGCTTTGCCCTCCCGCAGGTCGGAGGCTACGGGTTTACCAAGGATGTCTTCGGTGGCGGTAAGGTCGAGGACATCGTCGACGATCTGGAAGGCAAGGCCCAAGTTGCGGCCATATTCGCCGAGGCTTGTGGTGACGTCTGCGGAGGCGTGGGTGATGGCGGCACCAAGCTGCATGGAGACGCTGAAGAGGCATGCGGTTTTGCGGTAGATGAGCTCGAAGTATTCCTCCTCGTTGATGAGGTGACCGAGCTTCTCCATCTGCAGGAGTTCGCCCTCAACCATCTGCTGGGTGAGCGAGATGAGGAGATCGAGGACTACAAGGTTGCGCTCTTCGAGCGCGGTGTGGAAGGACTGCATATAGAGCCAGTCGCCGGCGAGGACGCATTTGGCGTTGCCCCATGTGGTGTTTGAGGAGGGTCTGCCGCGACGCGTTTCGGCTTCGTCGATGATGTCGTCATGGACGAGGGTTGCGGTGTGAAGCATCTCGACAACCGCGCCAAGACGGATGCGACTGTGAGTCGTGCAGCCGAGAGCCTTGGCGGAGAGGAGGAGGAGAAGCGGGCGAATGCGCTTGCCACCGCCTGCGATGAGGTATTCGGCGATGTCCGTGACGACGGCGACAGGAGAGTCGGATTGGCGGGAGAACTCACGCTCAATGGCGGCGAGATCGTCGCGGACGAGGTCATTGACGTCAGCTGCGGTCGCGATGGAGATCGTGCTCACTTTGGGTTCAAGAGTATCAGGGCGAGTCTGAGCGGCTTCGGGTTCGACTGGCGGGTTTCGATGGGGAACACAGAAGGGGCTTTGGATGTGACGCGGGTGGAACCTGCGCCCATCGCGGGACGGCTGCTGGTTGAGGCTGAGGTCAGTTGGAGCGGAAGTTGGTGAACTGGATTTCCACCCCGAAGTCCCCGCCGCGAAGCTTGGCCATGACCTGCTGGAGGATGTCGCGGTCTTTGGAGACGATGCGAACCGTGTCTCCCTGGATGCTGGCGTTGGCCTTGAGCTTGGAATCCTTGACGACGGCGACGATCTTCTTGGCGTTGTCGGAGGCGATGCCTTGCTTGAGGGTGATCTTCTGGCGGACGGAAGAGTTTGAGGCAGGCTCGATCTTCTCGTATTCGAGGTTTTTTAGCGAGATGCCGCGCTTGACGAGCTTTTGCGACAGGATCTCGATGACGGCTTTCAGGGTGTACTCGTCCTGGGAGGCGAGCTGGATGGTTTCCTCGCCCTCAAGCTCGATCTTTGACTTAGAGGACTTGAGATCAAAGCGGGCGTTGACCTCCTTGGTGGCCTGATCGATTGCATTTTTAACTTCCTGAATCTCTACTTTGCTGACTACGTCGAAGCTGTTGTCCGCTGCCATGTCGGTGTATTTCCTCGAAGGCGATTCTACCGTATGGCGGTGTTGGGGAAGAGGTTTTGGAAGTTTTGGGTGGTGAGGGCGGCAAGGGCAACGTGGGTGAGGCCGCGGAGCTGGGCGAGGAGTTCGGCGGTGTGGGTGATGAGGGAAGGCTCATTGGTCTGGCCGCGGTAGGGAATGGGAGCGAGGAAGGGGCAATCGGTCTCGACCAGGAGGCGGTCCAAGGGAGCTTCGGCGGCGGCCTGACGGAGGTTGTCGGCTTTGGGGTAGGTGAGGTTTCCGGCGAAGGAGAGATGGAAGCCGGCGGCGAGGGCGAGGCGGGCTTCGGCGGGTCCACCGGAGAAGCAGTGCATGATGCCGCCGAGTGCGGGGGGCCAGTGGTCGGCGAGGAGCGAGAGGAGGTCTTGCCAGGCGTCGGCTTTGCCGTACCTGGCTTTTGCCTCGGGCCTGGCCAGCTCAGAGGTGCGGAGATGGATGAGGACGGGCTTGCCGAGGGTGCGGGCGATGGCGAGCTGGGCGACAAAGGCGGCGTGCTGGGTGGCGATATCGGGGTTTGAGGCGTGGTAGTAGTCGAGGCCAATCTCGCCGATGGCGAGGATGCGGGAGTCTTCGGCGAGGCGGGCGAGGTCGGCGAGGGCCTCGGGGGTGGCGTTGTGGGCCTGCTCGGGGTGGATGCCGATGCTGGCGTAGAGGGCAGGCGAGCCGGTGTGGGCCTTGGCGATGGCGAGCGCCTGGTGCATCGTCTCAGGGCCCTCACCGATGCCGATGGCGAGGATGGCTTCGACTCCGGCTGCGGCGGCGCGGGCAAGGACGCCGGGGAGGTCGTCGTAGGTTTCGAGATGGGCGTGGGAGTCGGTGAGCATGTGTCTTCTCGTAAGTACAGGGGGTACCCCCCCCGGTACTTTGGGCGTAAGTGCAATGGATGGTTGAGGTTACGTGCCGCTCGAACAGCTAAAGTAGTGCAAAGAAAAGACTTACAGCTAAAGTCGTCAAACGCAAGGACTTAGCATCTTTACCAAGATGTTGCAGAGTGCCTTGCGCCGTTCCATCCCTTTCGTCATGCGTTACGTCAAGGATACGGGATGGAGCGTATCTGCTACGCCAAGTTTATTTCCTTTGTAATGATGGAGTTAGGTAGGTTGAGGGCTTGACATGCGATTTCCGGTGCAAATATGCGGTTTTTTGTTGGACTGAGAGGTCTTTTGGTGACCAGGTTCCGGCTCTCTGCGTCGCGCCTTAATCGCCGCTTTTTTGTCGACGTACTTAGCCCAGGCCCTCGGCCCCGTAGCGATGGCGCCTTGCTCTCATGGATTAGCAGATGGCGCGTTCAGGAAGAGCACCCCACGAAAAAGGCTCTTGGCTCCGTGAGCGTGCGAGCTAGCGGAGGCGGGTGCCGACGGCGATGTCTTCGGCGAAGGTGGCAAGGATAGGCTTGCCGTTTTCGCCTTCGGAGGCGGCGAGAAGCATGCCGTGGGAGACAAGTTTGCGCATGGTGCGGGGGGCGAGGTTGGCGATGATGACGATCTTGCGGCCGATGAGCTCTTCCGGGGTGTAGTGCTCGGCGATGCCGGAGAGGATCTGGCGCTGCTCGTAGCCGAGGTCGACTTCGAGGCGGAGGAGCTTGTCGGCTTTGGGGATGCGCTCGGCGACGAGGATTTTGGCTACGCGGAGGTCGATTTTGACG
>CAXUNW010000041.1:0-17996 GCA_964252505.1 uncultured Acidobacteriaceae bacterium | reverse complement strand
GCCCCACCGCGTGCAGCTCCTCCGCCAGTACATGTCCCTTGCTATCCATAAACCGGTCTTCCACATACATCGCCACCACCCGCCCCAGCACAATCCGTGAGCGCCCAATCTCCATCGTCGTAAACTCGACACACTCCAGAGCCGCATGCGCCTCCGCAACCCGCGGACACGTCACGACCGACGAGTCCGCCAGCGTCAAACCCGCCATCTCCACCTCGCTCATCTCGGCCGGAAAGTCCGTCGCACACACGTTCATCTGCTGTAACAGGTCTTCCGTCACCACGTTCACCACAAACTCGCCCGTACGCCGGATGTTTCGAGCCGTATCCTTCGGAACAAAGCCCTCGCCCGGTCGATCCATCACCCCCATCCCAATAATCGGCGGATCGGTGCAAAGATAGTTATAGGAGCTGTACGGCGCCGCATTGACCCCGCCGCCCTCGTTCCGGCTCGTCACGAGCGCGATCGGTCGCGGAGCCACCAACCCGATCAGCAGGTTGTAGATCTCCCGCGTCCCTACCTTCTCGACCTCAATATGCATATCCATGAGAGTACCGCGCTCTGCAATCCACCCACCCCGAAACTCTCTGCATCAAAAAACCCAGCAAATTTGCATGTCAAGTACCTGGGCTGTATAAGTTCCTCATTCCAAAGGAAATAGACTTGGCCGACAAGTTCAGGCAAAAGCGTAGACTTGAAGTAGGGATATAGATAAAGCCCGTTTTAACCTTGGTCGGAGCTCCCAGGTCCATCCTAAGTCGTTTGCATTGACGACTTTAGAGATAAACCTCCTGGAATGAAGACTTTAGGCTGTGCGCTAAGATGTATGTGCATGAAAGGAAGCAGGTTACACGCGGAGGCAGGGGGGGGCACCCCCCCCTGCGGAACATCCCTGCCAGGTGCCGGGTGTCCTGCGCTGCCTGCCCGTTTTGACGTCACGAACCGGGCGGGTCCGGTTTGCGACCGTTTTTGCACAGAGACGTCTAATTCAGATGAATTAGTTTAGGCATAACTTTTGCATGGTCTTCGCCTGCGGAGGTTTGACGGCTACACTATCGGTAACGAAACGGATGCTCCGCTCTGCCGGCAGCAGCTTGATGGTCCTCAAGGGAATCGCACCGCGAGGATGGTTTGGGACCAACGTCGACGCGATCCGAGCCCGCGAGGCTCCCAGACACAGCGACGGGCTGAAGACCTTTATAGGTACTGAAGCTAAGGGGGAACATGTTCGAACGCTATACGGAAAAGGCGCGCCGCGTGATCTTCTTCGCGCGGTATGAAGCAAGTCAGTTCGGATCGCCTTACATCGAGACCGAGCATCTTCTGCTTGGGCTGCTGCGGGAGGACAAGGCGCTCACAAACCGCTTTCTGCGATCCCACCAGTCCGTGGAATCGATCCGGAAGCAGATAGAAGGTCACACCACCATTCGCGAGAAGGTCTCGACCTCCGTCGATCTGCCCCTCTCCAACGAGTGCAAGCGGGTCCTCGCCTACGCCGCGGAAGAAGCCGAACGGCTCTCCCATAAACACATCGGAACGGAACATTTGCTTCTTGGCCTGCTGCGCGAAGAGAAGTGCTTTGCCGCCGAGATTCTGCAGGAGCGTGGTCTTCGCCTGCCCGCCATCCGCGAAGAGTTGCAGCGAACCACCCAGGAAAAGACCCCCGCAACGCAAGGTTCCGGCAGCGGCAAGGCCGCGCGCACCGAGCAGAGCATGCTCGCCGAGTTCTCGCGCGATCTCACGCAATCGGCTATGGATCAGCAGCTCGACCCGCTCGTTGGCCGCGACACCGAGGTCGATCGCGTCATCCAGATCCTCTGCCGACGGACCAAGAACAACCCCGTTCTCATCGGCGAACCGGGAGTCGGCAAAACCGCGATCGTCGAAGGCCTAGCCCAGAAAATCGCCGACGGCGAAGTCCCCTCCTTCCTTGCCGATAAGCGGGTGCTTGCGCTCGACCTTTCCCTCATCGTCGCTGGCACCAAATACCGCGGGCAGTTTGAGGAGCGCCTGAAGACGATCATGAAGGAGTTGATGGAGAACCAGAACTCCATCGTCTTCATCGATGAACTGCACACACTCGTCGGCGCCGGCTCGGCGGAAGGATCCCTCGACGCGGCGAACATCCTCAAGCCCGCTCTCTCCCGCGGAGAGATCCAGTGCATCGGCGCAACCACCCCAGCCGAATATCGCAAGTCCATCGAGAAGGATCGCTCCCTCGAACGGCGCTTTCAGGCGGTCAAGGTCCCGCCCCCCAACGAAGAAGATGCTATCAAGATCATCATGGGCATCAAGGACAAGTATGAGAAGTTCCACGCCGTCAGCTACACGGATGAGGCCATCAACTATTCCGTGTCGCACTCGTCCCGCTACATCCCAGACCGTTTCCTGCCCGATAAGGCCATCGACCTCATCGACGAGGCCGGTGCCCGCGTCAAGCTGCGTCAGACCTCTTTGCCCGAGGAGCTTACGGAGGTACAGAAACGCATCAAGTTCATCGTCCACCGGATGGAGAATGCAATCGCCAATCACGAGTTTGAGAAGGCTCGCTTCTACTCGGACGAGGAACGCAAGGAGAGGGAGAATCTGCGGTCCCTGCGCGACAAGTACCACCTGGATGACTCATCCGCCGGCATCGTCACCAAGGAGGACATTGAGGATGTTGTAAGCCGCTGGACAGGCGTTCCCATCACCTCCATCAAGGAGGAGGAGACGGCAAAGCTCCTGCGGGTCGAGGAGGAGCTCCACAAGCGCGTCATCTCGCAGGACAAGGCCATCTCCGCCCTCGCACGGGCTATTCGCCGATCCCGTGCCGGACTCAAAAACCCTGCGCGCCCCATTGGCAGCTTTCTCTTCCTCGGACCGACCGGTGTCGGCAAGACCGAGATGGCGCGGACCCTGGCGCAATTCCTCTTCGGCTCGGAAAAATCGATGATTCGGTTTGATATGTCGGAGTTCATGGAGAAGCATTCGGTCTCCAAGCTCATCGGCTCGCCTCCGGGCTACGTCGGATACGAGGAAGGGGGCCAGTTGACCGAGCGAGTCAAGCGCAATCCATACTCCGTCGTGCTCTTGGACGAAGTGGAAAAAGCTCATCCCGACGTCTTCAATCTGCTTCTACAGGTCTTTGAAGATGGGCAGCTTACGGATGGATTGGGAAATACGGTCGACTTCAAGAACACCATCATCGTGATGACCTCCAACATCGGGGCCAAGCATCTGATGAAGCGCGAAGGTCTTGGCTTCCAATCGTCTAAGGACGAAATCGTGCTCGAGAAGATGCAGGAGATGGTGATGAGCGAGGTCAAACGGACCTTCAATCCCGAGTTCCTGAATCGCCTTGATGAAGTCATCGTGTTTACCTCCCTGTCTGAAGCCGACCTCATGCAGATCCTTGAACTGCTGGTCCAGTCGCTCAATGTCAACCTGGTCCACAAGGCCATCACCATCTCCGTCAACGATGAGGCAAAGCGGTGGATCCTCGCCAAGACTGCTTCGGACCGTACCTACGGGGCACGCCCTCTGCGGCGCGCACTCCAGCGGTACATCGAAGATCCTATGTCGGAGGCTCTCATCGCCGGCGGTCTCGTCCAGCGGCCCGCCTTCCTTGAGGTCTATCTGGAAAGCAATCAGCTGTACTATCGTCCCATCGCCGCAGAAGGTGAAGAGAAGATGGCGGGGCTGGCGCTGACAACCGTCTAACGCCAACAACCTCCGCAACAATAGTTTGCTTGGTGCCTCAGCCCTCGGTTGGGGCACCTTTCTTTAACCCCGGCCTCATCGGCACCGACCGACCTCAGGAGCTTTATGAACCGACGTGATTTTGCTTTACTTGTTCCCGCCGTCCTTGCTGGCAGCGCGGCTCTTGCCAAGGACATGGAGGCTGAACCCTTGGCACAGCTCTCCTCGGGTGTCTTCTCAGCGGGCAGCGTCCACGTCGCCGGACCTGGTCGGGCGTCCCAGGCATTCGTAACGGGCATGCTGGCGCAGGGACTGAGGCTGGAAGCCCACGAAACTGTCATCGAACCAGGCGCACCGCCCGAAGAGACACGCAAGCATTTGCACCATGAGATCTGGCTGATGAAGGAAGGTTCAGTCGAGCTCTCCGCCGACGGCGTATCGCACACGATGCGACAAGGAGACATGGGCCTCGTCATCGCGGGAACCATGCATTACGTTAAAAATGTGGGGGCTGCACGCGCATCCTACTTCGTCCTTGCGATCGGGCCTCCGGAGTAACCGGCAAAGGCACAGCCCCTGCATCGGCCTGCCCTCAACAGTTGACGGGACGATTCGTCCGAACAAGGCTCCAATTGAGAGATTGGTTACAGCTTCACAGCCGATAGAAAGAGGAACTCGCGCAAACCCTACGCATGTTGCAGACCAGTGCGAACTTGCTAGAATCAGCGCTGGAATGAATCTATTAGGCGGCCACTTTGGAAGATCCCCGGCTTACCGTGATGTACTGGAAGGTCTTCCGCGACTCCATCGAACGTCGATTTTCTCGATCCGGAAGCCGTCGCGTCGGGACAGTGACGGAGTTGCTGATCGGGCTTCTGGTGGTGGGCGCACTCGTCGCACAGTTCGAGCATCATCGCGGCAACTATACGAAGATCAAACAGCGGCTCGTAGCCCCGGTCAAGGAAGACACGACCCTGCGGCCGGGCGGGCAAGAGCCCATCGTACTCACTCGCCCGCCGATCCCCGGAAGTCCAAATCCCGAATTTGTCTCCGTTACTCTCCTTCCAGGACGCGGAATGGATGTGCTGCAGATCACTGCAAACCTTCCGGGCAAAGGTGAAGTGGACCTTCTCGCAGGCGGCTCGGTAGCGGACGCCGCAAGGGCCATGACTGGATCAGGCGAGGACGCCGACGGCGAAGCCAGCCTCACTCATGGCGCCTCCATCCTGAGTCCTTGGGCAGGTCGGCTTGGCGGTGTACCCTCCAGCGACGGGCGAAGCGTCACCGGCAGCTGGCATGGCACAAGCTTCACTGTCCCAGCAAACCGCATTGAGACGGCATCGCCTGCCGCCTTCGGGGGGCTGCTGCTCAAGGCGGCGGCCGATAACGTGGAGATCAACCCCATGCCGGACGGCGGATCGGCCACCGCGACCTTCCCGGTCCTGAACGATGGAATGTGGCGAGGCTTGAAGACCAAAGTCTGGGTGCTGATGAGTAACCGGGTACTCGACGTAACAGTCAACGTAAGAAACGTAGGAACGCAGGAGGTGCCTGTTGGGGTCGGCTGGGCCCCCCGCTTTCTCATTCCAAGCGGTAGACGCGAAAAAATGATGCTGCATGTTCCAGCCGCAGACCGCATCGTGGTTGCCGATCGTCGTATGGGATCGCCATCCGGAGCGATGGAGTCAATCACCGGAACAAGCTACGGATTCAACACTCGAAACGGTTTGCCGCTGGGACAGATGAGTTTGAATGACACGTTCGTCCACCTGCGGGCAAAGTTTGACCAAAATCCAACGGTAGAGCTGCGAGACCCGGGATCGCGCCTCGGCCTGCGCCTGGTAGCGCTCTCTCCTTCCATTAAGGCAGTCCACGTGTATGCTCCATCAGGCTCCAACTTCGTGTCCATCTCGCCACAGATGAACTACGACGAACCGCTTCGCAAGGAGTGGGGCAAGGAAGACACCGGCATGAAGGTTCTCGAGCCAGGTGACACGATGGAGTGGAAGGTCCGTCTGGAACTCTTCTCCCTCATGACCAGCGAACCGCCTGTGCTGTAGTCCGCGGCGGTGAACCAGCGGCGTTCTGGTTTGGGTCCTCGCCCGCTTCGTCGCACCCATGCTCAACACCGTGGTTTGACCCTCCAAGGTCAAGCCTCGTACAGTGGTATTGGACCGAGTCGCTGCCTGTGCCTGCTTTCATCGGGCGTGTGATCCCTCTGCTGGAGTCGAGAGGGCGCACTCGCCAGAGGTCGAGATGAGGCAGTTTGCGACGCGGCGACATAGAAACGAGTCCCCCGGAAGGCATAGCATTGACTCCAACTGAGACGACAGAACTGGCTGAGCAGACGCCAATGAGCGGCAACAACCTTCAAGAGACACAAAGCATAGGCCACCATTCGGAGCACGAGCATGGGGAGATCGGCCAGGCCGCACCTTCTCTAAACCCGGAGCTTGTGCGAGAGATTGCCATCGAAGTGCCGGCGGACGAAGTTTCTAAGGGCTTCCGCAGCGTGACCAAGCGATTCCAGAAGATGGCGCGGATCCCTGGTTTTCGGATCGGAAAGGTTCCAGAGTCGGTAATCCGCGGCAAGTTTATGAAGGAGATCCGGCAGGAGCTCCTGGATGGTATGGTGTCGCAGCGATTCCGGAAGGCGATTGAAGAGCAGAGTATCCTACCGATTTCACAGCCCCAGATTCGAGAGATGTTCTTGGCCGACGGACAGCCGCTCAGGTTTAAGGCTGTCTTTGAAGTCCTGCCAGAGATTGAGCTAACGGGGTATGACGATCTGACGATAGCGCGTCCGAACTCGGCCCTGACAGACGAAGAGTATGCTGCGGAGCTCGATCGCGCGTTGGAACCGCACGCCACGGTTGAGCCCGTCGAGGAAAAGCGGTCGCTAATCGACGGCGACTGGGCTGAGATTAGCTTCACTGGCAAGAAAAAGGACCTTGCTCAGGTGGTTGGTGAAGAAGGGATCGAGGACGCGGCTGTGTCCGAACCTGTCACCGGCGAGGATGTTTTAATTGAAGTTGGTGGAAAGAACACACTTGCGGCCTTCAACGACGCGCTTCGAGGGGCAGCTCTAGGTCAGGAGTTGGAGTTTGAGGTGACCTATCCGATCGACTTCGGAGAACCAAGACTCGCCGGGCAGATGATCCAGTATCAGGTCATCGTAAAAGGCATTAAAAAGAAGACGTTCCCCGAACGAGATGCCGAGTTTGCCAAGCAACTCGGCAACTATGAGGACTGGAGTGATTTTGAGACAAAGCTCCGAGAGCGCTCTGCTTTACGGAAGAAAGACGCTTTGGAGACGCAGGCTAAGGACAAGATGCTCGCGGAGTTGATCGAGCGCTACCAGTTCCCTGTCCCCGAGAGCTTTGTGCAGCAGCAGGTAGATGCGCGTCTGGATCGAGGGCTTCGAGCACTTGCGCAACAAGGGATGAGTGCTGAGGAGATGCGAAAGCTCGACTTCGACCGCTTGCGGGCCGCACAAAGAGATCAGGCGATCAACGAGGTGAAGGCTTCTTTGATCCTTGATTGCATCGCGGACGCAGAGGGCGTAACAGTAGCTGACGAAGAGGTCGATCGCGAGCTTCTTCTGATGTCAATTAGAAGCCGTGAGCCATACGAGACGATCCGTGAGCGTATGCAGAAGGACGGCGGCCTCGACCGCATGAGAGAACAGATGAGACGAGAAAAGACAGGCAGCGTGTTGTTTGAAAAGCTGGCTTCGTAGACCACGGCCTGCGGCTGATCGCATCGGCCTTGAGCACAATGATGGAACAGAGAGAGAGTATGCCATGGGATACATGCCTTTTGTAGTGGAGCAAACGAGTCGCGGTGAGCGGAGCTATGACATCTACAGCCGTCTGCTTCGTGACAACATTATCTTTCTCGGAACACCGATCGACGACAACGTAGCGAACGTGGTGATCGCACAAATGTTGTTCCTGACAAGCGAAGATCCGGAAAAGGACATACAGCTATACATCAACTCTCCCGGTGGCTCGATCACGGCGGGATTAGCTATCTACGATACGATGCAGTACATCAGGAATGATGTCATGACTTTCTGCATTGGACAGGCTGCAAGCATGGGAGCATTCCTATTGATGGCGGGACATCAGGGGAAGCGGTTCGCGCTACCCAACTCGCGAATTCTGATCCACCAGCCATCCATGGGTGGCCTCAGCGGGCAGGCGACGGACATTGACATTCATGCAAGAGAAATCTTGCGTATTCGCGAAATTACCAACACGCTTATGGCCAAAAGCACCGGACAGGCACTGGCCCAAATCGAGCGCGACGTGGAGCGCGACTTTATCATGACTGCGCCGCAAGCAAAGGAATACGGAATCATTGATGACATCATTGATCGTCCACGCACTTAGAGACTCGAAGATCTCTAATGATGGTGCCTTCAGACCAAAAGCGTGACCTCTGCTATCCGGATACTGCTTCGGTTCTGCGCTTCTGTACAAACCGACCCGCGGTGTAAACTATGACGTAAGCTGGATCGGACCCAAGGAGTTGCTGTGGCTATTAAGACATCAAGAGGATCGGATGAATCGCTTCGCTGCTCCTTTTGCCACAAAACGCAGGAAGCTGTTGCGAAGCTGATTTCGTCCCCGTCAGACTACCCTCGGGCGTACATCTGCGATGAGTGCGTTGCCGTCTGTAACTCCATCCTCGAGGATGACCGCACTGAAGCAACACCCGGCTCAACCCCCACGCAACTGCCGAAACCGCAGGAGGTTAGGGCGTTTCTAGATGAGTACGTGATCGGGCAGGATCAAACAAAAAAGAAGTTGGCAGTGGCCGTGTACAACCACTACAAGCGTATCCAGATGAACAAGACCCGCGGAAACGATGTTGAGTTGGCAAAGTCAAACATTCTTCTGGTGGGACCGACGGGATCGGGGAAAACCCTGCTGGCGCAGACGATGGCGAAGATGCTTGATGTGCCATTTGCGATTGTGGATGCAACCACACTGACTGAAGCCGGCTACGTAGGAGAGGATGTTGAGAATATCATTTTGAAGTTGCTCCAGGCCGCGGACGGCGATGTTGCGCGTGCACAAAGCGGCATCATCTACATAGATGAGATCGACAAGATAGGGCGAAAAGACGAAAATCCATCGATTACGCGCGATGTATCTGGCGAAGGCGTTCAGCAGGCACTCCTCAAGCTGCTAGAGGGGACAATCGCCAATGTTCCTCCACAAGGTGGGCGCAAGCATCCACACCAAGAGTTCACCGTGGTGGATACAACAAACATTCTTTTCATCTGCGGCGGAGCGTTCATAGGATTAGAGAAGGTGATTGGAAGAAGGATTGGGAAGAAAGCCCTAGGTTTCCGTGCTCTGACGAACCCCGATTCGAAGGATGTAGACGTAACGCCGATTCGAGCCCAGCGTGATGCCGAACTGCTCCGTCAGGCCGAGCCGCAAGATCTGCTCAAGTACGGCCTCATTCCGGAGTTTGTGGGCCGATTGCCCGTCTTGGGCGTCCTGGACGAACTTGATGAGGCCGCTCTGATCGAAATTCTCACAAAGCCGAAGAATGCTATTTTGAAGCAGTACATGAAGCTCTTTGATTATGAGGGTGTTAAAGTAACCTTTACAGATGAGGCGGCACGAGAAGTGGCCCGAGAAGCGCTACAGCGAAAGGTTGGGGCGCGCGGCCTGCGAATGATCCTGGAAGAGCTTATGCTCGACCTCATGTACTACGTTCCCGGCAACAAGAAGATCAAGGATCTGACGATTACAGCGGAAATGGTTAAGAAGCACAGCCTAACCCTGCCGATGCTCCTTGAGAAAGCTGGCTAAGATAGCGACGCTATCTTTCCTGCTACTTCTTGCACAGTTCGCATCGTCGCGATCCTGTTCTTGCTGTTGACGCGACACACTGCCGGGTCAGTTGTGACACCCGCTTACATAATCTTCCCTTTACAATCACTGAACGCGACGGCTTCGATGAGGATCGTTGTTCGCAGCAGCGCGTCTAATCTCAGGGAGACCTATGACGCAACCACTTAAAGAAGTTCTGAGCGGAGACGTTCGCAAGCTGCCCATGATGCCAATCCGGGACATGGTTATCTTTCCGCACATGATGACTCCGTTTGTTGTGGGCCGCGAGTCAAGCGTGCGGGCACTTGAAGAGGCCTTGTCGGGGGATCGCAAAATTTTCTTGGCGACCCAACACGATGCCTCTGTGGACGAGCCAAATGCCGGAGATATCTACACAACAGGGACGATTGGCAACATCGTTCAGAGTGTGAAGATGCCTGATGGCAACATCAAAGTTCTTGTTGAGGGCGTTGAGCGAGCCGTGGCGACCGAAGTGAATGATGCCGACGGCTTTTTTGTCGCCACTTTAAGAACAGGCAGAACCCAGTTAGAGCAGACTCCGCAGGTCGAAACGATGGTCCAGCGGATACATGCACTGTTCGAGCAGTACTTGAAGCTGCAGCAGTCGCTCAACCATGAGACTTCCGGCGTTAATGCTCGGACAGATGAACCAAATAGACTGGCGGACACGATTGCTGCAAGTCTGCAGATGCCGATAGACGAAAAGCAGAAGTTACTTGATGTCTTTGACCCCGAGGCACGTTTGGCGAAGATTGCCGACGTGCTGGATGTTGCCATCGAAAAGCTGAACATGGATCGCACCGTTCAGTCACGAGTCAAGCGACAGATGGAGAAGGCTCAGAAAGAGTACTACCTCAACGAGAAGATCCGAGCGATCCAGAAAGAGCTTGGTCGCGGTGAGAAGTCTGAGCTTGACGAACTAAAGAAGAAGATAGAAGCGGCTGGAATGCCGAAAGATGTGCTCGAGAAGAGTCTGCAGGAGTTGAAGAAGCTGGAGGCCATGCCGCCAATGTCGGCAGAGTCTACGGTGTCGAGGAACTACCTGGATTGGCTGCTGGCGGTCCCCTGGAAGAAACGCTCCAAGGAGATTCGATCCATTGAGCATGCGGAAGAGATTCTCAACCAGGATCACTTTGGTCTCGATAAGATCAAGGAGCGCATCCTGGAGTTTCTGGCGGTTAGACAGCTCGTGAAGAACCCCAAAGGGTCGATCCTGTGCTTCGTCGGACCTCCTGGGGTAGGAAAGACTTCGTTAGGGATGTCCATCGCTAAAGCGACTGGCAGACGCTTTGTAAGGATGTCGCTTGGTGGTATTCGGGATGAGGCGGAGATCAGGGGACATAGGAGAACCTACATCGGGGCGCTTCCCGGGCAGGTGATTCAGTCCATGAAGAAGGCGGGCACGAAGAATCCTGTCTTCATGCTGGATGAGATCGACAAGATGGCCTCCGACTTCCGGGGCGATCCCGCGAGCGCGCTGCTGGAAGTACTCGATCCAGAGCAGAACACATCGTTCCAGGATCACTATCTCGATGTGGAATATGACCTCTCGCAGGTCCTCTTCGTCGCCACAGCAAATGTGCTGCACACGATTCCCGGACCATTGCAGGACCGCATGGAGATCCTGCGGCTGCACGGATATACCGAGGTTGAGAAGCTGGAGATTGCGAGACAGTACCTGGTGAAGAAGCAGCGCGAAGGTACCGGACTGACCGAAGCGCAGATCGCCTTTGAGGACGGTGCGCTGAAGCTGATCATTCGCGGCTATACGCGCGAAGCAGGCGTTCGCAACCTGGAGCGAGAGATCGGCAATGTCTGCCGCAAGGTAGCGCGAAGAGTGGTCAAGAACGGCGCGGAGCATGCTGAGGTGATTACGGCGGAGAGCCTTGAAGGACTGCTTGGTGTGGCGAAGTTCCGCGATACACACGTGCATGAGAAGAGCGAAGTGGGACTTGTAACAGGCCTCGCCTGGACAGAAGTTGGTGGATCAATCCTGCAGACGGAGGTGCAGGTCCTCGACGGAAAGGGCAAGTTAACTACCACGGGTCAGCTCGGCGATGTCATGCAGGAGTCGGCACAGGCGGCTCTGAGCTACATTCGGTCACGTGCTCGTCACCTCGGGTTGGCGCGCGACTTCTACAGACATCTAGACATTCATGTCCATGTGCCTGAAGGAGCGATTCCGAAGGATGGTCCATCAGCGGGAATCACTCTGGCAACTGGTTTAGCGAGTGCGTTGACCAAGATTCCCGTGCGGCGAGACATCGCGATGACAGGCGAGATCACGCTGCGCGGTAAGGTATTGCCGATCGGGGGCCTGAAGGAGAAGCTGCTTGCGGCACATCGTGCAGGTATCTTCGAGGCGATTGTGCCCGAGGATAACCGCAGAGACTTTCCAGACATGCCTGAGCTGCTGAAGACCTCCATGAAGCTTCACTTCGTTGAGGAGATGGATCAGGTTTTGCGTATCGCTCTTGAGGGAAAGCTGCCTGAGCTTGCTGAGGAGATTCCAGAAGCACTTGAAGGTGTTGTGACGGTCATTCCCGCCTCGCGTCCCACGCAACCTGCTGCACACCAATAGCCTGAATTTGGGCATCAAAAGACCCGGAGCTGAACACTCCGGGTCTTTGTGTCTTTAGGTGCCTAGCTTGCTCTCCGGCCCGAGACGAAGTGCATGATTATAGAGATGACGGCAAAGATCAGCAGG
Source organism: uncultured Acidobacteriaceae bacterium (assembly GCA_964252505.1). GTDB lineage: Bacteria > Acidobacteriota > Terriglobia > Terriglobales > Acidobacteriaceae > Edaphobacter. The sequence goes on along the minus strand of CAXUNW010000041.1, from coordinate 5,735 downwards.
AGATGGATTGCCAGGCTGCTGACGTGCATCACGGTAAATCCGCCGATCCAAAGTACGACGAGAACGACTGCGAGAATGAGAAACATTGAGGTGCCTTTCATGCGGTCCAAAGGATTTGAGCGGGCTTCCGCCTACACGAGTCATTTGAGGACAGCTAAGAGGCTTTCGTTGCTCCGCTATGCACGATTGACGTATTTAGTTCGTCTCGCGCTCTGCGCTACAAACCTCCTGCAATGGACGGAATGAGCATGACCTCATCACCATCCTGAAAGGAATATCCTTCTCCGCCGAGGAAACGAATGTCCTCATCGTTGACGTAGACGTTGATGAAGCGGCGAAGCTTGCCGTCTTCGTCTTTGATTTGCGTGCCCAGCGACGGAAAGGTTGTGTCTATTTCGCTGAGAAGCCCAGGAAGGTTTGAAGCAGTCGAAGCGAACTGTTTTTTGCCTTCTGTGTGGCGGGTGAAGGCGGTGGGAAGCATTACCTTAAAGGGCATGGGGCCCCCCTGCGAGAGCAAGCTCGGGCTCTGGAGCGGTACGGTTGTCAAGTTCCTGAAGATAGGCGTCGAAGTCGGCCAGGCGGGGACGGATGGCACGTGAGGCAGGATAGTGGTGGGCAAGCGCATCGGTCGTCTTGAGCCCGTTGCCGGTGATGCAGACGACGGTGGTCTGATCCGCGTCGATGCGGCCGTGGGCGTAGAGACGAGCGGTTACGGCGGTGGTGACGCCGCCGGCGGTCTCGGTGAAGATGCCCTCGGTTTCGGCGAGCTCCTGCATACCGGAGACGATCTCCACATCGGAGACATCTTCCGCCCAGCCGCCGTCCTGGCGGATCATGCGGGCTGCGGCCGGGCCATCGGCCGGGTTGCCGATCGCCAGTGAGCGGGCGATGGTGTTCGGCTTCTGCGGGATCATCTCCGTGCCATCCTTGACGGAGCGCGCGATGGGCGAGCAGCCGGTGGCCTGGGCGCCGAAGAAGCGCACCGGCTTATCCTCCACCAGACCAAGGTAGACGAGCTCACGGAAGGCCTTACGGATCTTGCGGATCAGGGAGCCACCAGCCATCGGGACCACGACGTTATCGGGCAAGCGCCAGCCCAGTTGCTCGGCGATCTCGAAGCCTACAGTCTTCGACCCTTCGGCGTAGTACGGACGAAGGTTGACGTTGACGAGTCCCCAGTTGTACTCGTCCGCGATGAGGGTGCAGAGGCGATTGACGTGATCGTAGTTGCCGTCGATGCGGATGAGGCGCGCACCGTAGACGAGGGTGTTGAGGATCTTGGCGGGCTCGAGATCGGCGGGAACCAGGATAGAGGCCTTGATACCGAGGCGAGCGGCCTGGGCGGCGACGGAGTTGGCGAGGTTGCCGGTCGAGGAGCAGCCGACCGTGGTGAAGCCGAACTTGCGGGCGTTCGCGAGGGCGACGGAGACAACGCGATCCTTGAAGGAGAGGGTGGGGAAGCAGACGGCATCGTTCTTGATATAGAGGTTTGTCGCACCGATGCGCTTGCCAAGGTTGCGGGCGCGAACAAGGGGCGTGAAGCCTACAGGAAGATCGGGTTCAAAGCCCTCCGGGATGGGAAGCAGACGCGCGTAGCGCCAGATGCTGATGGGTCCGGCGGCAATCGACTGGCGGGTGAACTCTCCGCGGGCGGAGTCGAGGTCGTAGTGGATTTCGAGGGGGGCGAAGCAGTCGGGACAACCGGAGAGAGGGCGATTGCCGAACCGGCGGCCACACTCGTTGCATTTCAACTCGTACGCTTTACAGGAATACTCCATTTGATTCTCCCTGAGAGGAAGAAGATACGATCTGTAAGACGTGCTCTCAGATGGAGGGGACGGGAGAAAGCGGGTGCAATCCTGCCTGCGGGACTGCGTGCTCCGAATCTCATGTTCCCCGTTTCCCTGTTTCCAGGTAATCCAGGAGAGAGTTGACACCGGTACCTACTAGCTGTCCGGTTGTCGTGGCGTCTCAGGGCTCGTCCCTCAACCACTCTGCATGAAATTCAAATCTGCCGAAGCAGACTGGAATAGGTCGTTTATAGCATTGCGGCGGTCGGGGTGCAAGCCTGCGGGATGGGAATGGAGTACCGAGCTAGTTACGGACGACCATCTCGCGTACGCCATCAACAAACGCTCCTGGATCGAACTCCGTTCGCAGGATTTCGTCGGGGCAGTCGGTCAGGATGGCGACGCGCCAGTTGCAGACGAAGGCGACGAGCTGACCATGCTGGGCGGTCTTGATCTCGGAGCAGAGGTGCTCCGCCGTGAGGATGCCATCGGCCGCTTCGACATCGATGAGGACAAGATCGTAGGCCTTGCCCCAGAACATGGAGAGCCCCTCCGCGCTGCTGCAGGTGGAGTCGACGTCGAAGCCGGAGATGCGGAGGATCTGGTCGCGGATAGGGCGAAGCATCTCGCGGCGGCAGATGTGAAGGATGGATCGCTTTGCGGATGAGCCTTCGGGCGCGATCGGGGGAGGTACCACGGATGATCTCCTCAGTGCAGCCGGCGCATGAAGGCGCGCTCGGCGGAGCTTCCCGGGTTACCGATTCTGATCGATCCAAGGGACGGGCCGGATGCCGTACTTGAGTGTACAAAAGTGCCGGTGCGCGGTCTACGGTGAATCTGCGGCGGCTGCAGTTTGTATCACGACCGGTTACGCATGGGGGGTGCCCCCCCCTTCTTCGCGCCTAAGTCTTCTATCTTGTAGAAGATGCGAGAATCAATGGACGCCAAGATGCTCATTCCAGACGACTTACGGCTAAAGTTGTCAAAGGAAAGAAGATAGCGCAGAACGTCGGGGTTTCCTGCGCCTGGGCGCCGTGATCCTCTCATGCCTACCTCAAGTATAGGCTTTGGGGGGAACTGGTGTGCCAAGTGTATCTCTATTGGAATGAACCCTTTACGCCCTTATAGGGCTTGACATGCGAAATTGCTGGGGTTTGTGGTGAAGGAAATTTTGGGACAAGAAGCCGCATGAGGTGGCGGGCGCGCCTGGAAGAGCCTTCTAGGACTGCGGCACAACTGCGGCAGGCCTTATGGCTCGGGCTCGTAGTTGAGGTTGGGGCCGAGCCAGCGTTCAGCTTCGAGGAGGCTGATGCGCTTGCGTTCGGCGTACTCCGCGACCTGATCGCGGCCGATTTTGCCGAGGGAGAAGTAGCGGGATTGGGGATGGGCGAAGTAGAGGCCGGAGACGCTGGAGCCGGGGGCCATGGCAAAGGACTCGGTGAGGGTGATGCCGGTATTGGTCTCGACGTGAAGGAGGCTCCAGATGGCGCCTTTTTCAGTGTGGTCTGGGCAGGCCGGGTAGCCGGGGGCGGGGCGGATGCCGCGGTATTTCTCCTGGATGAGTTGAGCGGGGGTGAGGCCTTCCTGGAGGCCGTAGCCCCAGGCGTCGCGGGCCTGCTTGTGGAGGCACTCGGCAAAGGCCTCGGCGAGGCGGTCGGCGAGGGCCTCGGCCATGATGGCGTTGTAGTCGTCGTGGCGGGCGCGGAAGCCATCGCAGAGCTGTTTGAGGCCGATGCCGGTGGTGACGGCGAAGGCTCCGAGGTGATCGGGGAGGCCGGTGTCGCAGGGTGCGATGAAGTCGGCGAGTGAGCGGCAGGGCTCGCTGCCTTCGCGGTCGGCTTGCTGGCGGAGGAAGTGGAAGCGAAGGTAGGGTTCGGATCGGCTGCAGTCGGTGTAAAGCAGCACATCGTCTCCGCAGGCGGTGGCGGGGAAGAGGCCAAAGACGCCGCGCGCGGTGAGGAGGCGGTGCTCGACGATGCGGTCGAGCAGAGCGTTGCCCTCGGTAAAGATCTGGGTGGCCTGCTCGCCCTGGGCGGCATCCTTGAGGATGCGGGGATAGATGCCTTTGAGTCCCCAGGTGTGGAAGAAGGGGGTCCAGTCGATATAGTCGCGGAGGGTGGCGAGGGGGAAGTCGTCCAAGACCCGGAGGCCGGTGAAGCTGGGCTGGGGGATGTCTTCGAGCCGCCAGTCGATGGGGGTGCGGCGTTTGCGCGCGGCCTCCAGCGAGATGACTGCCTGGCGGGGGCGGGCGTGGGCGGCGCGGAGGGCGTCGTAGTCGGCGCGGTGCTGGGTGACGAAGGCGGGTTTGTGCTCTTCCGAGAGGAGGCTGGTGGTGACGGGGACGGCGCGGCTGGCGTCGAGCACGTGGACGACTGGATGGGAGTAGTGCGGGGCGATTTTGACGGCGGTGTGGGCGCGGCTGGTGGTGGCTCCGCCGACGAGGAGGGGAAGGGTGAAGCCCTGGCGCTCCATTTCGCGGGCGACGTGGACCATCTCGTCGAGGGATGGGGTGATGAGGCCGGAGAGGCCGATGAGGTCGGCGTTTTCCTGGCGGGCGCGGGCGAGGATTTTTTCCGCCGGGACCATGACGCCCATGTCGATGACCTCGTAGTTGTTGCAGGCGAGGACGACGCCGACGATGTTTTTGCCGATGTCATGGACGTCTCCCTTGACGGTGGCGAGGATGATCTTGCCCTGGGCCTTGACGACCTGGCCGGAGGCGGCGAGGGCGAGTTTTTCGGCCTCCATGTAGGGGGTGAGGTGGGCGACCGCCTTCTTCATGACACGGGCGGATTTGACGACCTGGGGAAGGAACATTTTGCCGGCCCCGAAGAGGTCGCCGACGATGCTCATGCCGTCCATGAGGGGGCCTTCGATGACGAGGAGGGGGCGGCCGAGCTTCTGGCGGGCTTCTTCGGCGTCGATCTCGATGTAGGCGTCGATGCCTTTGACGAGGGCGTGGGCGAGGCGAGCTTCGACGGGGCCGCTGCGCCACTCCTCGGCTTTCTTTTCGGTGACGACGGCGCCGACGTTCTTGAGTTTTTCACCGTGGTCGACGAGGCGTTCGGTGGCGTCGGGGCGGCGGTTGAGGAGGACGTCTTCAACGAGGACTTTCAGTTCGGGCTCGATCTCTTCGTAGACTTCGAGCATGCCGGCGTTGACGATGCCCATGTCCATGCCGGCGGCGATGGCGTGGAAGAGAAAGGCGGAGTGCATGGCTTCGCGGACGGTGTTGTTGCCGCGGAAGCTGAAGGAGATGTTGGAGACGCCCCCGGAGACCTTGGCGTGGGGGAGGTTGGCCTTGATCCAGCGGGTGGCCTGGATGAAGTCGACGGCATAGTTGTTGTGCTCGTCCATACCGGTGGCGACGGTGAGGATGTTGGGGTCGAAGATGATGTCTTCGGGGGGGAGGCGGACCTGGTCCACGAGGATGCGGTAGGCGCGCTGGCAGATGCGGATCTTCTCGGCGTAGGTGGCGGCCTGGCCCTGCTCGTCGAAGGCCATGACGACGACGGCGGCGCCGTACTTGCTGACGGCGCGGGCGTTCTGGCGGAAGCGGTCTTCGCCCTCCTTGAGGGAGATGGAGTTGACGATTCCCTTGCCTTGCAGGCATTTCAGGCCGGCTTCAATGACCTCCCATTTGGAAGAATCGACCATGAAAGGGACCTTGGCGACCTCGGGCTCGGCGGCGAGGAGATGGAGGTAGCGGGTGATGGCGGCGACGCCGTCGATCATGCCCTCGTCCATGCAGATGTCGAGGATGTTGGCGCCGTTTTCGACTTGCTGGCGGGCGATGGCTACGGCTTCTTCAAAGTTTCCCTGCTTGATGAGCTTGGCGAACCGGGGGGAGCCGGCGACGTTGGTGCGCTCGCCGATGAGGATGAAGGAGCCGGGCTGCTGAGTGAAGGGTTGGGAGCCGGAGAGGCGGAGGGGCTTGGTCATGCG
>CAXUNW010000040.1:0-18201 GCA_964252505.1 uncultured Acidobacteriaceae bacterium | reverse complement strand
ACACCTTCCACACCGACCTGAACGGCACCGTTATCATCCGGACGACGACGGCGGACGCCTGTGTCGCGCCGCAGTCGTTCAGCTGCCAGCATCATGACCTGCTCACGATCTATACCGAGCCTGGCGACACGATGCCGCGGGCGATCTACTTCGACAATGAAGGGCATGTGATTCACTACAAGCTCTCGTTTCCGGATCCTACGACGGCGGTCTTCCTTTCGGCGGGGCCGGGTCTGCAGTACCGGCTGATATACCATCTGGCGGGGGAAGGGATGATGACGGGGAAGTTTCAGTTTGCCTCGTCCGGAGGCAAGTCCGGCTTCAGGAGCTACCTGGAGTGGTCGGGTGGGCACCCGGGAAGCCATGAAGGGGCGGCGGGACCGTTTACCTCCTCGGTGGAGGCGCTGCGGGATACGACGCGGGTTTTGCTGGTGTTTGCACCCAACTCCTCCGATCCGCCATTTGTGCAGCAGCTTGGCGAGTTCAAGGCGCATGAGCGGGAGGCGATGGATCGCAACCTGATTCTGGTGCCGGTGCTGAGCTTCTGGTCGCCGCTGGACGCCCGTCTTTATGGGGCCAACCTTCCCTTCAGCGTGGATCGCGAGCAGCAGTACCTGAGGACGCGCTTCAAGGTGTATGCCGGGTTTACGGTGGTCCTGCTGGGCAAGGATGGCGGCGAGAAGTACCGGGCGCAGACGCCGATCTCCGCCAAGACGCTGTTTCAGACGATTGACGCGATGCCGATGAGGCAGCAGGAAATGCAACGGCCCAAGGAACCGCGAAGCCGGTAGCACCGTATACTGCACCTACGGACGAGCATCCGGCAAGGCAGGCGACATGGCAACGACGACTACTCAACCCGATCTGCAGGGGACCTTCGAGACTCCCGCTCCACGTCGGCCCTTTGCCCCGGCGGAGCCGACGCCGGTGGCCGAGATTATGGCGGCGCTGCGGTCAGTGGCTCCCCTGGACGGCCTGAGCGACGAAGAGTATGCGTGGATTGCGACGCAGGGCCAAGAGGGCATGGGCGCGGAGGGCACGCTGCTCTTCCAGGAAGATGAGCCGGCGACGGACCTGATGTTTATCCTGCGGGGTGAGATCCAGGTTCGGCGTCGACGCTCCGGGCCGCGAGCGCTGTTCATCGGCCGGGCGGGCCAGATGACGGGCAAGCTGCCGTTCTCGCGGATGAAAAGCTACGGGGGGGACGGGTACTCGGTGGGACCGATCTGGACCATCGGGGTGAACGAATCGCGCTTTCCGGAGCTGCTGGCGGCGATTCCGTCGATGGGGCAGCGCTGCGTCTCTACCCTGCTGGACCGGGTGCGCGAGTTCACCCGCATGGAGCAACAGGCGGAGAAGCTTTCAGCGCTGGGTAAGCTCGCCGCGAATTTGGCGCACGAGCTGAACAACCCGGCCTCCGCGGCGCAACGGTCGGCCGCCAGCCTCTTTACAGAGCTGGGCGAGTACGGTGGCCACAAGTTCCGGCTGGGGGCGCTGGGCATGGACGAAGCAACCTGCACCTCGTACCAGCATTGGGCGCGGGATGCCCGCAGCAGCATCGCCGGCACGGTGGATGCGATGACAGGAAACACCGAAGGCCTGCAGACGGCGGACCGCGAGGACGCCATCCTGGCGTGGCTCGTGGCGCACCAAATTCCGGAGCCGTGGAAGATTGCCCCGTCGCTTGCGGAGACAAATTTCGAGCTGGCGCGGCTTGACCAGCTGGCCGCGTTCGCGACGCCCGAGGTGCTTCCGCTCGCCGCCGCAGCCTTTGCGAGCGCTCTGCGCGTCGAGCGCATGGCCGAGACGGTGCTCAACTCAACGGTCCGGATCTTTGACCTGATCTCCGCCATCAAAGACTACTCGTACATGGACCAGGCGCCCATCCAGCAGGTGGATGTTGCCCATGGGCTGGAGAATACGCTGACGATGTTCAACTCGCGGCTGCGCGGGATCGCGGTCAAGATCGAGTTTGACCCCAATCTTCCGCCAATCCGGGCTTACGGGTCCGAGCTGAACCAGGTGTGGACCGCGTTGATCGAAAATGCGATCGACGCGATTGATGCGGGCAACGCCCAGCAGGCGGAGGCGGCACGCACCGAAGGCAGCGTCCAGGACGGGGCGGTCGAGTGGCGGGGGGAGCTTCGGCTGAGCACACGGCTTGCCGGCCGCTACGCGCTTGTTGAGGTAGCCGACTCCGGTCCGGGCATCCCGGCCAACCTTCAGTCCCGCATCTTTGAGCCGTTTTTTACAACCAAGCCGCCCGGCCACGGGTTAGGCCTTGGGCTCGACACGGTCCAGCGCATCATCGGGAAGCATCTTGGGTTTGTTACGGTCGCGAAGACCGGGCCGACCTGCTTCCAGGTTCGCCTTCCGCTCGACCAGGCCGAAGCATACTAGACCCACGAACCGACTCCCACGCTACTTTGTGACTTCAACGCCGCGCCAGAAGGCCACGTGGTGCTTGACGTTGCGAGCGGAGGGCTTTGGGTCCGGGTAGTACCAAGCGGCGTCGGGGTTGTCCTGCCCGTCGACGATGAGGGTGTAGTACCGGGCCTGTCCCTTCCAGGGGCAGCTTGAGGTCGTGGAGCTTGCCCGCAGATACTCCCGTTTGACCGACTCCTCGGGGAAGTAGACGTTGCCTTCCACCATCTCAAATGTTTCGCTCTCTGCGATCGTCTGTCCGTTCCAAACGGCCTTTGCCATGCTCAATTCCAACTCCTCAATTTCCGCCTGCGGAGCGTTTTTCTGGACGCTCCGGCAAAGCCCTTTGTAACAGAACCGACCTGTTCCGCGCTACAGCCCAAATGCACGGCAGGCTGCTAGGCGACGCTCTCGACCGGCTGCAGAGCTCCCGGGGAGGGAGGCTCCGGCATCAGGATTGGCGCCGGACCTGCAATCTTTCGCTGATAGCTGCAGCTTATCTCGGGCGCGGGATCTTCCGGTGCACCCTTCTTTGGCCGCCTCTTGGGCAGCGCCTCGTGGTTGTGCGGACAGACCAGGAACGTGCCTTCGCTGTTGACAACCTCGAGCAGGTAGGTGCTGTTGCCCTTGGGGCAAGGCTCGTTGACCAGCTTGAGATTGGAGGCGAAGTCGCACTTCGGGTACTTGACGCAGCCGTAGAAGGTGTCACCCCGCTTCGTCTTGCGTACGGCGATGTCGCCACCGCACTTCGGACACGGCACCTCGAGCAGATCCTGCTTGACGTACTTGCATTTGGGATAGCCTGAACAGGAGACAAACTCGCCGTAGGCGCCGTTGCGGAGAAGCAGCGGCTTACCGCACCTGGGGCATGCATCCTCAAGTTCTACTGGAGGTTTCTGCTGTACTTTTTGGGTCAGTTTGCGGATGGTTTTGCATGGAGGATCGTCGCTGTAGCCGGGACAGCTCATAAAGGGGCCCCAGGGCCCATTTTTCAGCACCATCACGCGCCCGCAGTTGTCGCAGAACTCCTCTTCGGCTTCAGCGTCATGTCCTGGGGCTGTCAGATCCGGCTTGGCGGCAAAATTTTCCCGGGTAAAGTCACAGCTTACGGGCTCGACCACAACCTTCTGTGCACCACCGCCCGCCTTGTTGACCGCCGCGACCAGCTCTTTGGCCGACTCCACACGCACCGACGGTGTATGGAGATCAGAAACAAACGGCTTCACCAGCATGGGAAAGTCGAACGCCTTTGTAATCTTCTTGACGACTGCCTTCGCATCCTTCTTCCACGGGCTGGCGGCGACGACAACCGGCTTTGCCTTGGAAAAGGAGCTGCATGCGTAGAAGCTGCCGAATTTGCCCCACTTAAGAATGAGCGGGCTGCCGCACTTGTCGCAAAGCTCATCGGTCTGCTTTTCGCCTCGCTTCACATCCTCCATCTCGTCGCTGGCGACCACCAGCTCCTGCTCGAGGTGCCCGTAGAAACCGTTCAGCAGATCGGTCCAGCGCTTGCCGCCGGCCTCGACCTCATCCAGCTCGGTTTCAAGGTCTGCCGTGTAGCTGGGCTTGAAGATGTAGGGGAAGTTCTTGACCAGCAGCCCGGTGACGACCGTGCCAATCTCGGTCGGCACAAACCTGCTTTGAATCTTCTTGACGTAGTCCCGGTCCTGGATGGTGTTGATGATGGAGGCATAGGTCGAAGGCCGTCCGATTCCCTGCTCTTCCAGCACCTTCACCAAGCTGGCCTCGTTGTAGCGCGGGGGAGGCTCCGTGAATCGCTGCTCCGGATCGACGCTCAGCATGCTGAGAGCCTGGCCGTTGGTCATCTCCGGCAGGATCGTGTCTTCGGACGCGTTCTCCCAGACGGCTAGAAAGCCATCGAACTTTTGAATGGAGCCTGTAACTCTAAACTCGTAGGAGCGGTCCGCCCTGGCGGCGATCTCGACCACGGTCTGGTCGAAGACAGCCGCCGTCATTTGGGAGGAGACGAACTTCTGCCAGATCATCTTGTACAGACGGTACTGCTCTTCGCTCAGGAAAGCCTTGATCGAGTCCGGCGTGTACTCCACATGGGTGGGACGGATGGCCTCATGCGCGTCCTGTGCATCTTTCTTGCCTTTATAGTCGATGGCCGCCTTGGGCAGATAGCCGGCCCCGAGCTTGCCCTGCACATAGTCCCGCGCCTCGGTGATCGCGTCAGCCGAGACCCGCGTGGAGTCTGTCCGCATGTATGTGATGAGCCCAACGGTGCCATCCGGTCCGATTTCGACGCCTTCATAGAGCCGCTGCGCGACGCCCATGGTTCGCCGCACGTTGAAGCCCAGCCGACTGGATGCATCCTGCTGCAGCTTACTGGTGGTGTAGGGCCCGGTGGGGTTGCGCTTGCGCTCCTTGCGCTCGACCGCGGTCACCGACCAGCTTGCCTGGGTCAACTGCTCGACCACGGTTGCCGTGAGTTCGCCGTTCGAGAAGGCGCCGGATAGAAATTGCTCCTTGCCCTCCTTATCGATACCATTTGCCACGCGGGCGGGCTCGCCATCGATCCCCGTGAACTTCGCGAGGAACTCCTGCCCGTCGGCTGCGTCGAGCCGTGCTCCAATGGTCCAGTACTCCACCGGCTTGAAGTCGTTGATCTCGCTCTCACGCTCGACGATGAGCCGGAGCGCCACCGTCTGCACGCGGCCCGCGCTCAGCCCGCGGCGCACCTTATCCCAGAGCAGCGGAGAGATCTGATAGCCCACCAGGCGATCAAGCACCCTGCGGGTCTGTTGTGCGTCCACCAGATTCTCATCCACATCCCGAGCCTGGAGGAACGCGGCCTTGACGGCCTTCTGCGTGATCTCGTTAAAGGTCACGCGGCGCAGCTTGCTCTGATCTTTAATCATCGGACGCAACTGGATGGCGAGGTGCGCCGCGATGGCCTCCCCTTCGCGATCCGGATCGGGCGCCAGATAAACCATGTCAGCCTTGGCGGCCAGCTTTTGCAGCCTTTCTACAATCTTTTCCTTGCCGGGTGACACGATCAGCGTCGGCGCGAACGTCCGCTTCTTCAACTCGACGCCGATGTCGTTCTTCGGAAGATCCATGATGTGGCCCAGCGAGGCCTCCACCACGTAGTCGCTTCCGAGATACTTATTGATCGTCTTCGCCTTTGCGGGCGATTCGACGATCACCAAAGATTTAGCCATTGTTTCCCTTCATCCACCGCAACCCGGGCACCCTGTGTGCCGTGCTGCCAAATGCCTTTGTTTCACTGCGAACCTAACACGAGTTGCCGAAAACAATCCAATCCGGCTGTTGCCACTCGCGCCGGGCGGCCCCACTTTGGGCAGCTTTATTGCAGCTTCCAAGCAGGGTTCGCGTATCGAGAGCCAAGCTCCCGAGCCGCGTTTCAAACGGTTAGACCACAGGCGAGGCGGTTCGTTTCATCGTGCTGCAACCAGCCGTCTGCTGCCTGGCCTACATGGCACGGACATAGTTTTTGCCCGGCAACTGCCTTACCCGCCCCGCCAGCTCCAGTTCAAAGAGAGCTGTAAATACTTCAGGCGAGGCCAGCGTGCCATCCAGGCCCTCCATCAGATCGTCCAGCTGCACGGATTCATCCTGCCGGAGTTTGGCTAGAACCAGCCGCTCATGCTCCGGCATCTCGCCATCGCGGCCGTCCGACATGAGTAAGGATGCGCCCTCCGCGCATTTCGATTCAGGGGCGGCGAGTTCATCCTCGAGCACCAGGCGGATCTGCGACGGGAGATCCTCCCATACATCCTCCCAGGTTGCCGTCAGCTTGGCCCCCTGCTTGATCAACGTGTTGGGTCCCCAGGCGTTGCGGGTCGTCACGTTGCCCGGCACGGCATAGACATCGCGGTTCTGCTCCATTGCGCAGCGCGCCGTGATCCGGGTGCCGGAGTTTTCAGCCGCCTCGATGACCAGGACGCCGATGCTCATACCGCTGAGAACGCGGTTGCGGATGGGGAAGTTCTGCGGGGCCGGAAAGGTTCCCAGTGGATATTCGCTGAGGATGGTTCCACCGCTGGCCACGATGCGCTCGGCCAGCAGCTTGTTTTCCTTGGGATAGATGACGTCGATGCCCGTGCCCCAGACCGCCACGGTGGTTCCGCGAGCCTCGATGGCGCCCTTGTGAGCGCAGGTATCCACGCCGCGCGCCATGCCGCTGAGGATGACGAGCCGCCGCATGGCGAGGTCGTGCGAGAGCTTTTCCGCCATGCCGGCCCCATAGGGCGTGGGCTGCCGTGTGCCCACCACCGCGAGGCCAGGCCGGGCAAGGGCCTCCGCGTTGCCCCGCAGCCACAGCACGGCGGGTGGATCGAAGATCTCGCGCAGCCGCTCTGGGTAGGCTTCATCGTCAAAGGTCAGGATGGCGCCCCCCACCTCATGGACGCGCCGCATCTCGTCCTCCGCAGCCTTGCGCGCGTTGCCGCTGAAGACAAACTGGGCCGAGTGTGCGGGCATGCCGGCGCCTTCAAGCTCGGTCAAGGTGGCCTCGAAGACCCGCAAGGCCCCACCGAGCTTCTGCATGGCCCGGCCGATGCGCGTCGGGCCCATGCCGGGCGTCAGCATGAGCGCCATCCATGCCATCCGCTGCATCTCCAGCCTGCCGGCCCCGCGGCCACCCCACTCCTCCAAGACGCACCTCCTTCCCGAAACTGTCCAAGGCGAGCAGGATACTGCGTCGCGGCATGGATCACAGCCGACGGAGTTCGAATTGGGAATGGCTGCGGCGCGGTGAGTCCCGAATCGGGAACTTTGTGGCTTGCTTGGGAAGTGCCTTCTTTATGAGCACCAAAGCCTGTTCTCTGTCGGGCGGGGCGTGGGCGACGGTGTGTGACTACACTGAGAGGGTGTCCCGCCTTCGCCTTGCAGCCATCAGCTTTCTCAATCCCGCACCCTTGTTGTACGACTTTGAGCACGCTCCACGCGCTGCGGGGCTGGCCACGCGCTACGAGCTCCGCTCCATGCCTCCATCGCAATGCGCAGCCGACCTGCTGGCCGGGCGGGCCGATCTTGGCCTGATCCCGGTAGCTGCCCTGACGGAGGAGCTTGCCATTGTTCCGGGCTCAACGATCGCGAGTCTTCATAGGGTGCGCTCGATCCAGCTTGTTGTGCGCGGCGGCCTCGAGCTGGCGGACATCCGCGTCGTCGCTACGGATGCGGCATCGCGGAGTTCGCTGGCCTACACACAGATCCTGCTGCGCACCTTTGTGGGGGTGGCGCCGATCTTTCTGCCGCCTATGGAGGCTGACCCGATTGCAATGCTGCAGCAGGCGGATGCTGCGCTGCTGATCGGCGATGCTGCGCTCCTGGCACTGGAGCGCCGTGCAGCTATCGAGCGGCAGATCGGTCCCTGCACCTGGCTGGACCTGGCGGAGCAGTGGATCGCGTATACCAAGCTTCCGTGGGTGGCCGCGGTGTGGGCCGTTCGGCCAGGTTCGCTGACGGCGGAGAGCAAGGCGCGCCTTGTAGAAGATCTCGATGCCTCGCGGGAGGCGGGGCTGGCCCATCGCGAGGACCTCGTGCGGGAGTGGACCCCCCGCATTGCCGTATCGGCCGCGACCATCCGGCACTACCTGACGCAGAATATCCACTATCACCTGACGCCAGGCTGCATCGAGGGGATCGCGCGCTTTCGTGCGGAGGCCGCCGCGATCGGGGTGCTGCCACCGCTGCCGCATCTGCGTTTTCTCTAGTTCATCCGGTACGCATAGACCGCGTCGCCGGCGCCCACGACGACATACTGGTGGCCGTCGAGCATATAGGTCTCCGGGGCGTTGCTGACCCCAACGCGCGAGTGCCACAGCGGCGTCCCTTTAAAGGGGTCGTAGGCCACCAGGTTCCCGGATGCGTCTCCGGCGAAGACCAGCTTGCCCGCCGTTGTCAGCACACCGTTTTGTACCCCGTAGTTTCCCAGCCCTGGGTATCGATGCTGCCAGGCGATCTTGCCGGTCTTATAGTCGATTGCGGTCAGATAGCTTCCCGCCTGCCCCAGGCTGATCTCGTCCTTGCCGCCCAGGCCCATAGCGCCACGCGGGTCCAGGGTCGCCAGGTAGTACATCGCATAGCTGTCCGTCGTCTGCACGTAGAAGAGCCCGGCGTCCGGGCTGAAGGCCGGTGGTTGCCAGTTGGTGGTCCCTTGATTTCCCGGCGAGACGAGTGCCCCGCCGATGTCGAAGTCCTTGGCGGGGATCCGGAACGGCCGCCCCTGCTTATCGATGCCGCCGGCCCAGTTCTCGGACTGCGAGATCTTTGTCGTCACCAAGTGCTCTCCCGTAACCCGATCGATGGCGAAGAAGTAGCCGTTGCGCGCTAACGTCAAAACCAGTTTGCGCGGCTTACCGTTGATGATCCCGTCGGTCAGGATAGGGGTCTGCGCCGAGTCATAGTCATGGGTATCATGGGGCGACGTCTGGAAGTACCAGGCCATCTTGCCGGTCTCCACGTTCACCGCCACCAGCGCGCAGGTGTACAGGTTGTCCCCGGGCCCGCGTGTCTGCGACGTGTAGGAGGGCGTCGGGTTCCCTGTGCCGAAGATGTAAAGATGCGTCTCCGGATCATAGGACCCCGGAACCCACACATTGCCCCCGCCGTGCGAGGACGCGTCCGTATTGGCCCAGCTGTCCAGGCCTGGATCGCCCTTCTTCATCGGCACCGTGTAGAAACGCCATTGCAGCTCCCCCGTCTCCGGGTCCATCGACTGCAGATATCCCGGCTCGTCCAGGTCGTCCCCGGTTCCAACCAGCAGGTGGTTCCCCACGACGATCGGCGCCATGGTCGAGAAGTACTGCAGTGCGAAGCTTGCGATCTCCTTGTGCCAGATCTCCTTGCCGGTCTTGGCATTCAGGCACACCAGGTAGTTATCCGGAGTCTCCATGTACACGCGATCTTTCCACATGCCGACGCCGCGATTGCCGATGTGCGTGCCACCCTTGGTCCGCCAGAAGTAGTGCCAGATCTCATGCCCGTCGCGCGCATCGAGCGCCCAAACGTTGTCCGGAGAGGTCACGTACATCACGCCCTGCACCTGGATCAACGCACCCCGGATATTGGGCTGTCCGTTGACCTCGGCCGTGCCCACCCCGCCCACAATCACCGGAGCCGCGCCGAAGCCGGCACGCGAGCCTTGCGTCAGGCGGCTGGACCACGCAAGCGACAGATCCTTCACGTTGCTCTGGTTGAGCATCGTCAGCGGGCTGTAGCGCTGCCCCGAATAGTCGCCCGAATAGGTCGGCCAGGCGTCCGGCGCCGGCTTCAAAATGGTCGCCGGATCGAGCGTCTGAGCGCGGCCGCACAGCGGCACCAGGCAAAGTGTGGAGGCCAGAAGGAACTTTATCGATCGCATCATTTGATCGTCACCAGGTATGCCGTAATGTCGTGTATCTGCTTGTCTGTGTAGGTGTGCAGCAGCTCGCGGTGCGGCGCCAGCGGATCGTGGATCTCTACCTTCGGCGAATCGCCCGTGCGGTCAAAGCCGCGCAGCGTTCCGTCGCTCTCCCGCAGGCCTACGTAGAAGTCATCGATCCGCGTCAGTTCTCCCTCGGCCTTTTCCCCCGCGCCGGTCGTTACGGTCACGGTTGTCGGAGGAACATGAACAGCTGTCGGGGCAGCGCTGCCGGGACCCCGTCCGCCGCCGCCGCCGGGCAACAGCCAGGTCTGCTGCATGACCCGCGGAACCGGGAACTTCGTGGCAAATCCCTGCAGATCGCCCGTCACCGAGTGGCATGAGCCGCAGGTTTTATCGAAGGCCACCTTCCCGGACTTGGCGTCGCCCGTCACGATGTTGATTACGCCTTCGGAAGATTCTGTTCGGCTGGCGATGTGGAGGCTGTGCAGCCACGCCGCGATGTCCGCCACCTGCGCGTCCGTGATGTCGATCCGCGGCATGCCTCGATCGGCCCGCGCGCCATGCACAATGGGCATGATCAACTCGCCGCTCTGGTCCTCCAGCACGACCGACGAGCGCTGCAGGTTCGGCCCAACCTCACCCCCGCCTGCGTCAGACCCGTGGCAGAAGGCGCAGCTGACACCATATACGGCCTTGCCCCGGTCCAGCACCTCCTGCGGGGCCCTGGGCCGATCAGGATATGCGATCATCCGTGGCTGCTGCCCCTGCTGCGGCGGAGCATCCGCGGCTCCGCCGCGAATCCGAGGGGGCGCCTGCGGCTGGGTGGGCGCCGGGCCTGCCGCGGATGGCATCGTCGGCTGCTGCACAAACATCACAAAACCCGGAACCAGAACAAACGTAGCCAGCAGGCCATACTTCATAGAAAATCCCCTTGCACTTCTTGAGAAGGTCCAGACACCCGCAAAACGATCCGTCCGCTTCCGCACACATCTTAGCCTGAAAGGGCCACGCCGGGCACCCATGCCCTTCTATGCCATCACGATTCCGACCCTACAGCTTCACCCCCTTGCAAAGACCACCACAATCCATCTACGATTAGCCCTCTTGAAGACTGGCCGGCACGCGCGTGCCGCGGCGCAACTGTAAAGTCAGCAACTTCTTCGACGTCCTTCCAGGAGATCGCCCCGTGACCATCCGCACTCGTAGAGAGTTTCTTTTCGCATCCCGCAACCTCGCCGCCGCGGCGGTCGCTGCCACTGTGCTACCTCGTTTCGCCTGGGCGGACCCCATGGGCCTGCCTCCCGGTATCCAGCTCTATACCGTCCGCGACCGCCTGGCTACGGATACCCCCGGCGCGCTCAAGGAGCTGCACGACATAGGCTTCCTCGAGGTGGAGACCGCCGGCTTCGGTAAATACTCCGCAAGCGAGTTCCGCAAGCTGCTTGACGACGCCGGCCTGAAGGTCCCGAGCGCCCATGTGAACCTGAACGCGCCGGACCTTGGCCCCACCTTCGCGGAGTGCCATGCCGTGGGCGCGCAGTATGCCACCAGCTCCAGCCTTGCCACCGGCAACATGCCGCGCCCTGCCCCCGGGGCATCGGCCGCCCAGCGCATGAGAATGCAGCCCCTCGGCGTGGACGGCTTTACCAGGCTCGCCGCGCAGATGAACGACATCGGCACCAAGGCCAAGGCCGCCGGCCTGCAATACGCCTACCATAACCACAACTACGAGTTCGAGAAGATGCCGGACGGCAGCTACGGCTACGATGTGCTGCTCAAGAACACCGACAAGGACCTTGTGAAGTTCGAGATCGACTGCGGCTGGATGTCGGTGGCCGGAGCCAACCCGGTCCAATACTTCAAGAGCTATCCGGGCCGCTTCCGTATGATCCACGTCAAGGAGTTCCAGGCCGTCAGCCAGCCCTCCATTAGCCTCGCCGGCCCGGACCGCCCCAAGGGCACAGACCTCGGTGAAGGCTTCATCGACTACAAGCCCATCTTTGCGGCGGGCAAGGCTGCCGGCATCCAGCATGCCTTCTCCGAGCAGGAGCAGCCATACCCGGTTTCGTCGCTCGAGTCCGCCAAGGCCGACTACAAGTTCCTTCACGCAGCATCCTGACTATGACTAGGGGCCGGAGGATTCAACCGGCCGCCCTACCGCCACTGTGCGGTCCGCTCCGTAGACCGTGAGCAGCGGATGCTTCACCAGCGCGTGATACTCATAGGTCCCGGCGGGTAAGTCGTTTACCTGAAGGCTGAACCCGCCGGGCACCGTGGCCGGCCGGAGCGTTGTTGCGGTCCAGGGTCCGGATCGTACGTTCGCGTCCTCCCCCGCCAGCAGCGGCCGATACTCGAAACCCACCTGCAGCGTGGTCGCATCTCCCAAATCCACCAGATCGCCCCTGAGCACCAGGGGCGCACCTGCGCCCGGCCGCGGAGCAACCTGCGTTGCGACCCGTGGCGGCGTCAGGGCCGCCTCAACCCCGATCAGCTTCACCACCACAGCGTTCGGCCACCGGCTATTGTCCTGCAGTCGCTGCGCGCGGTTCACCCGAATGTGCAGACCATCCGCCTGCTGCTGAACGGTACTCTTCGGCACCAGATCCGGCTTGTACTCGACCGTCATATCATCCTGCCCCAGCACCTCGATCGTCGTTCCCGCGGTGGCCTTCACGGTATGCAGCGTGTACTCCCGCCACGTACCCCGCTCCCAGAGGCCTGCCGTATCCAGAATCGCGTACAGCGCTCCGCCTTCGCGCTTCCGCGTGAACCACACGTGATCGCGGTCGTTCGTCGCCCCAGGCACCGTCTCGTTCGGCACAATCCACGGCCGAACGCCGTAGATGCACTCCGAGTTCACCATCATCCAGAGGCCGATCTCGCGCAATCGGTTCTCCTGCTCGATTGCCAGCTCCCCGTTGGGCTTCGGTCCCACATTCAGCAGCAGGTTCCCGCCCTTCGCCCTGGTCTGGAACAGCAGCCGAATCAGCTCATGCCCGCTCTTGTACACCTCGTTGTCTGGCTGGTACTGCCAGGCCGTTCCCATCGTGATGCTTGCCTCCCAGGGCCCGGCCACTCCGGTGCTCGGCACGTTCAGCTCCGGCGTATCGAAGGCGCCGCGCGTCACCACGATCTCCGGGTTCAGCTTCCACGCCACTTCTCGCAGATCTTTGGCTTCCCCGTCGAAGTAGGCCAGATCCACCTTGCCGTATCGCGTCAGCAGCTCGGTAAGCTGCGCCGAGTCATACGCCAGCAGCCCCGGGTTGGCTCCGGGCTGCACCTCCGGTACCAGCCGCCTGATCGCCTTGCCATGCTCGTGCAGCCACCAGAAATCGTCGGGCGAAAAGTAGACCCCGGCCGCCATGCCTTGCTTCCGAAAGGCGTTGAAGAGCTCCGCCGTGGGGTCGCGCTGGAAGGGCGTCGCCGCCACCCCGAACGGTGTCGACCGCGAACGAAACATTGTGAAGCCCGAGTGATGCTTGGTGGTGAACATCACGTACTTCACCCCGGCCAGCTTCGCCACTCGCGCTATCTCGTCGGCGTCGAAGCGCGTGGGGTTGAATGTCTTTGGCAGCTCCGTAAAGAAGCGGGTCGCGTAGTCCGGCGAAGCTCCCACCAGTGAGTGGCTGATCACCGCGCCCAGTTGACCATCCACGCTCCAGTGAATAAACAGCCCGAAGCCCTGGTCGCGAAACCACTCTAGCCGCTCCGGCTTGTTCTTGGAGCCTGCGGAGGGATCGTCCTGCGCGACGCCGGAGAGGGTTGCCCCAAGCAGCCCCGCAAAGCAGATGCTCCCGCAAAAAAGTTCTCGCAGCAACCGTCGACCGGCTGGATATCTCTTCGTCTCCGTCATCGTGTCCGCTAGTGTAGCGCACGCTCCCCCGGCGGCTTGCGCTGAGGTGCAGGGCCATCGATCCCGTGGGGCCTAGGCTAAATGTCCTAAAAACCGGGTTTACTCTCTTGATCTTCCGCTCTGCAGGCGCCTTTTCTGTTGTATCCGCCGAAGACACACGTTACATTCCAGAGAACCCAATAAACGGAGCTTCAAACCGCACCCTAGAACATTCGGCTACACAGTTTCCCTTGCGAAACTGTTCCGAAAACCGGCACATCGCACAGACCGGTTCCGGCTCGATCCCAGTGAGCTGGCACTCACAAACGCCTTTGCGCACTACCTTCCGGAGGAGGCTGTCTCAATGCACACGAAGTCGAAATATCTACCTGCCCTCATCGCGCCCATCGCCCTTGTATGTTGCGCCCCCGCCCTTGCTCAGACCGTCACCGCCGGCGTCAACGGCACGGTAGTGGACGCGTCGGGCGCCGTCATGCCCAACGTCAAGGTGACCGCCACCAACGTCGCGACCAACGTCGCCTACGACACCACCACCAACCGTGATGGCGTCTACGTCATCCGGAATCTGCAGATCGGCCAGTACAAGCTCACCATCCAGTCCCCCGGCTTCTCCGTGCAGACTTTGGGACCCTTCACGCTTGAGTCGGGTCAGGACGCGAAGCTCAATTCCAGCCTGTCCGTCGAGGGCTCCGCCAGCAAGGTCTCTGTTACCAGCGAGCTTGTCCCGCTGCTCAACACCGAAAACTCCACGCTTGGCGCCACACTCGACACCAATGCCGTCAACAGCATCCCGCTGGTGAGCCGCAACTTCACCGAGCTCACCCTCTTTGTGCCCGGCGCAGTCACCGCTACCCCCGCTTCGTTTACCGGCTCCAACGCGATTGAGCGCAATGGCAACAACACGCTCGCCTCGCAAAATGGAAACCGCCAGGAGTCGAACAACTACCTCCTGGAGGGCGTCGATATCAACGAAACCATCAACAACAGCATCGGCTACAACCCCAGCCCTGACGCCATCGGGCAGATCAGGGTGATCTCGGCCAACGCCACGGCCGAGTACGGCAACGTAGGCGGAGGCGACGTCATCACGCTGCTCAAGAGCGGCACCAACGCCATCCACGGCAGCGGCTTCGGCTACCTCTCCGACTATGTGATGGACGCCAACTCCTGGGCTAACAAGAACTTCACCAGCGCGGCCAGCTTTCTCCCCCGCACCCCGTACACCCAGGTCCTCTTCGGCGGAACCATCGGCGGTCCCATCATCAAGGACAAGCTCTTTTTCTTTGCAGACTACGAAGGCGTCCGCTACCACTCCGCGCCGACCGCTACCGCCAGCGTCCTGACGGCCAAGATGCGCACCGGGGACTTCTCCGAGCTTCTCGATCCCACGCTGAGCAGCAAGCCCATCCAGCTCTACAACACCCAGGCCGCCGGACAGCCCGCCTACATGAACAACCAGCTCGGGGCCACCACCAACCCTGTGGCCGCTTACCTCTTCGCCAACCCGCAGTACTATCCCCTGCCCAACCACGTCGCCAGCGCCGGTACCGTCATCGGCAACAACTACGCCGGGCAATCCAAGATCAACCGCTACGACGATCAGTTCGACGTCAAGATCGACTGGAACGCCTCCGCCCGCGACAAGCTCTCCGGCTCCTATTCCCATGGCAAATCCGGCGATCGCACCCTGCCCCTTCTCGCCATCACCTTTCCGGGCCAGAACATCCTGCCTTTCCAAAGCTTCTCGTTCAATTCCGTCCACACCTTCACGCCGCGCCTGATCAATGAGTTCAGCGCCGGCTTCACCCGCGTCGTCAACCTCGGTGCCATCCCCGTCGACTCGACCGGAGCCTTCGGGACCAACGGGGACAACGTCGTCGGCATTCCCACCATGCAGGCCCAGCAGGGCTTTGTCGGCCAGAACTTCTCCGGCAACGGCCAGGCCGCCTCCACGGTCGGCAACCAGTCCACCGGCACCACCTACTACGACAACACCTTCTCCTACTACGACAACCTGACCTACCAGATCGGCCGCCACACCATCAAGGGCGGCGTGCAGTTCCTCCGCTACCAGCAGAACACCTTCTACCCTGGCAACGATGGCGCCATCGGCCACTACGACTACAACGGGGTCTTCTCCGCGCAAGGCGGCACGCTCGGCGGCTACTCCGGAGCCGACTTCTACCAGAACCACATCTACACCCGCGCCATCGGCGGTGTCACCGGCCTCACCGGCCAGCGCTCCTGGCGCGACGCCGCTTTCATCCAGGATGACTACAAGCTCACCTCCAACTTCACCATCAACCTCGGCGTCCGCTGGGAGTATGACCAGCCCATCTACGAGGTCAACAACAAGCAGGCCAACATCAACCAGGCCACCAAGACCGTTCTCCTCGCCGGGGTCAACGGAGCCTCGCGCGCCCTCTACAATCCCGTTTACACCAACTTCATGCCGCGCCTTGGCTTCTCCTACAATCCCACCGCCCGCTTCGTCATTCGTGGCGGCTACGGCATCACCAACTACTTCGAAGGCACCGGCGCGAACCTCCGCCTGAACTTCAACTATCCCTTCCAGAACTCCTTCATCGCCTCAGGCTCCAACCCCACCGCAACCAGTGGCGGCCAGTTCTACACCGCCACCCAGGGCTTTGGAACCACCAACACCAGCTGCAACATCCAGACCAGCCCCACGCCCTGCACGACCATCATCCGCGCCTGGGACCCCGGCATCCGCCCCATGTTCGTGCAGGAGTTCAACCTGACCGCCGAGTACCAGATCTCCAACACCGCCTCCCTCACCGTCGGCTATCTCGGTGAGACCGGCAACCACCTCGTCACCGCAGGCGCCGCAAACGCCCTGCCCACGCCCTGCCTTCTCACCGGCGGCACCAACGGAGCGGCCTGCATCGCGGCCGACCCCGCGCCCTTCATCAATCTTGTCGGCCAGGGCGGCTCGGTCGTCTACACCGCCTCCGACGCCATCGAGAACTACAACTCCCTCCAGACCACCTTCCGCCAGCGCCTGCGCGATGGCCTTGAGCTCACCGCAAACTACACCTACGCCAAGGCCCTCACCAACAGCACCGGTTTCTTCGGCGCGCAGGGCATCGCCGGCCAGTCCGCCTACGCTGAAAACTTCTACAACAACCACGCCGAGTACGGCCCGACCGCGCAGGATGTCCGCCATGCCCTCAACGGCTACCTCACCTACGAGCTTCCCGTCGGTCGCGGTCGCATGTTCGGTGCGAACATGAATCGCGCCTTCGATGAGCTCGTCGGTGGCTGGAAGGTCGCCATGAGCACCATCGTGTACTCAGGCTTCCCCGTCAACATCACCGCCAACAGCAATAACAGCTTCACCAACAACAACTCGCAGCGTTCCAATCACTATCGCCAGCTTGTGGTCAGCGGTCGCAATGCGCAGCACTGGTTCGGCACCGACCCCTCGGTCAGCTCCGCCTGCAGCACCGCCGGGGTAGACAACGGCGTCTGCGCCTACGGCCAGCCCGCAAACGGCACCTTCGGCAACGGCGGAGTCGACTCCGAGCGCGCCCCCGGCTACCAGTCCGCGAACGCCTCACTCTTCAAGGACTTCGCCATCACCGACCGTCAGCGCATCGCCTTCCGCGCCGATGCCGCCAACGTCTTCAACATCACCTCGCTCGGCAACCCCGTCAACAACGCGCAGTCCGCCACCTTCGGCAACATCACTTCATCCCGTTCGCAAGCGCGCCAACTTCAACTCTCCGCCAAGTACCAGTTCTAACCTTGCCAAACTAAAAACGAGAGGCGTGTACCGAGCCGGAATCCCGGCCAGGTGCACGCCTCTTGTTCGCACCACACCAGTCATCCGCAAGCTCCGAATCCTACCGCTTACCCTATGCTGAGCGCCCGGCGAAGGGTAACATCGGCCAATCCGGCAAGCTACTCCGCCCGAAACGCATACCGGATCGCCCATCGCTGCGTCTTTCCGGGCGCCACATCGATCCGCAGATAAGCCTCCGGGCAGATCGTCTGCGGCGTCGACCAGAAGTAGAACTTCGAGATCGCCGCGTTGGACGTCTGTTCCACCCCTACCTTCCCCACCGTGTCTTCCACCTCGATCCGGTATTCCCCGGGCTTTCCTGTATACCCCGTCAGATATCCTTGCGGGCTGTTCCGACGGCCCGGAGCCTCATCGAACACGATCTCCTGCCCCGCAATATGCGCCGTTGCAGACAAGGGCTTATCCGGCACCGGCGCAAAACCCAGCCGCACCACCATCCCTGGCCCGGTCGGCTTCTGGTCGAGCATAAAGAAGTCGTGGTCATACACATCCGTCTCGATCCGCTTGGCGCCCAGGTTCTTCAGGCTATGCTCAAGCGTCATCACGGCGCCATGCCTGTCCAGCCGTACCGTCTTTGTGTACCGGTAGCTGTATCCGAACGTTGTCCGCAGCTCCTGCGTGAACGTCACCGAGCGTTGCCCCACCTTGGTCGTCCACTTGCCGCCATCCACAATCGGGTAAGCTCCACCAAAGCTATACGGCTTTGTATCCATCCGCCGCAGCACACCCACCCCGATCTTC
>CAXUNW010000039.1:0-19647 GCA_964252505.1 uncultured Acidobacteriaceae bacterium | reverse complement strand
GTGTGGGGCCTGGCGAGTGAATCCGGGTGAGTTGGGGCGGGCTTTGGCGGCGGGCGAGTTACAGTATCTGCATGCAGTCTGCGCTTCCGGCTTATGTTGTTGCGGGTTTGCTGCTGTGGGCTTCGGTGCCGCAGGGAGGCGGGGACACGGCGAACCCGGTGTTGGTGCAGGCGGTGGCGCCGACGTATCCGCGGAGCCGGTTCAGCAACCCGGCGCGTACTGTGCTGGTGGGTCTGACGGTGAACGCGGCGGGCGCGCCGGAGAACGTGCATGTGGTCCGGTCGGGTGGGGAGCGGTTCGATAAGAACGCGGTGGAGACGGTCTCGCAGTACAGGTTTAAACCGGCGATGAAGGCGGGCCAACCGGTGGCGCGCGAGATGCAGGTGGAAGTGAACTACAAGGTGAAATAACGCAGACCTGGAGAATGCCGCACATGAATCGTCTGCTTGCCCGTCTGGCCGTGATCGTCTGTTTGCTTGGAGTGTTTGAGGCGCCGTGCCGCGGCCAGCGTGTGGCGGCCGATGGAGCGCCGCAGACGTTTACCTTCTTGTCCGAGCAGTTTTTCTCGGATGTTTACTTCAAGTATTCTCCGACGGCTGGCACGTCGGCCGGGCTGCATGAGTACGACGCGTTGCTTGAAGACTACTCGGCGGCGGAGGTGCAGCGTGAGACGATTGCGCTGCGCGCGGCGGAGCGCAAGGTGGAGGCGGTTCCGGTGGATGCGCTGGATGCTTCCGCGGCGGGGGATCGGGCCATCCTGCTGAATGCGATTCGCTCCATGCTGCTGACGCTGGAGGTGATCCGGCCGTGGGAGAAGAATCCGGACATTTATTCTTCGGGGATTGCGGCCTCGGCGTTTACGCTGATGAGCCGACCATACGCGCCGGCCAACACGAGGTTGAAGGCTGTCATCGCACGCGAGTTGCGGATGCCCCAGGTGCTTGTGGAGGCACGCAAGAACCTGAAGAATCCACCGAAGATCTATACCGAGATCGCGCTGGAGCAGATAGACGGCAACATCAGCTTCTTCCAGAACGATCTTCCGAGCGCGTTTCCGTTCGCGGGGAAGGAGCCGATTGATCCGGCGGTGCAGGCTGCTTTTCTGAAGGCGAACGCGGCGGTGGTGGCGGGGCTGAAGGACTATGGCGCGTGGATGAAGACGGAGCTGCTGCCGCGCTCGGCGGGCGAGTTTCGCCTGGGGGCGGAGACGTTTCGCAAGAAGCTGAGCTTTGATGAGATGGTGGATACTCCGCTTGATCGGCTCCTGCAGGTGGCCTACGACGACCTGCACAAGAACCAAGCCGACTTTGCGCGGGTGGCGAAGGAGATCGATCCGACGAAGAGTCCGCAGGAGGTTCTGGCGCAGCTGGCAACGATTCATCCGCCTCCAGACCAGCTTCTCGCGACCTTTGAGGGGCAGTTTGCGGGATTGATCCGCTTTATCCAGACGCACCACATCATCTCGATTCCAAGCGAGGTCGAGCCCACCCTTGAGGAAACGCCGCCGTTTATGCGGGCGACGACGCAGGCGTCGATGGACCCGCCAGGCGCGTTTGAGACGCACTCGACGAAGGCGTACTTCAATGTGACATTGCCGGAGAAGGACTGGACGGCAGCGCGGGTGGCCGAGCACATGGCGGCCTTCAACATTGGCACGATTACGTCGACGGCGATCCACGAGGCGTATCCGGGCCATTATGTGCAGTTCCTGTATCTGCCGGTGTTTCCTTCCAAGATCCGGAAGCTGCTGGGGGCGAACACCAACATTGAAGGGTGGGCGCACTATTGCGAGCAGATGATGCTGGATGAGGGCTACCTGCCGAGCCTGAGCGGCACGGAGGCGGAGCAGGCGCGGCAGGTGAAGCTGATTCGGCTGGGGCAGCTGCAGGATGCACTGCTGCGGGATGCGCGGTTCATCGTCTCGATCCGCATGCATACAGGCGTGGGCGGGCCGCTCTCGACGGATGAGGCGGCGGCGCTGTTTGTGAAGGAGGGGTACCAGTCGGCGGCGATCGGCGCGATGGAGACCAAGCGGGGGACGGCGGATGCGACGTACCTGTACTACACGCTGGGCAAGCTGGAGATCATGAAGCTGCGGGCGGATGTGCGGGCACGGCAGGGGGCTGGATTTTCGTTGGAGGCGTTCCATGATGCGCTGATGCATGAGGGTTTTGCGCCGATCCAGGTGATCCGGAAGGCGATGCTGCATAATGATTCGCCAGTGCTTTGAGGCGAACCAAGCGACCGGGCCGGCGGCTTGCGGTCATGGGAGCAGACTAGATCGTGCAGGAGAGAGGGAGTGTTTCCATGAAGATCGCTATTCTGGCTTCACGCATCATCCTGGGGCTTATTTTCTTTGTATTCGGCTTGAACGGGGTGCTGCACTTTATGAATGCGCCGGTGCCGCCGGGTGACGCGGGAACGTTTGCGACTATTCTGGCGACGCACAAATACTTCACGTTCATTTCGTTGATCGAGATTATCGGCGGGTTGCTGCTGCTGGTGGGACGCTATGTCCCACTTGGGCTGACGCTGCTTGCGCCGATCCTGGTGAATATTCTTCTGTTCCACCTGACGTTGACGGGTGGAGCGGGGATTGCGCCGGGTCTGGTGTGCAGCCTGTTGGAACTTTTTCTTATTTTTGCGTACCGGTTGAGCTTCCGAGGCTTGTTGGATGCGGCGCCTGAGGTGTCTTAGGCTACCGGGTGGGGCGAGGCGCGGAGCCTGTCAGAAGTACCGGACCTGGAGGACGAGCCGTTCGGCCTGCTGCGGGGGCAAGGCCTTGTGGTAACAGCTGCTGTCCTGCCAGAAGCCGGTGCCGGCCTTGCCTTCGATGACGAGGACGTCTTTCTCCGGGTAGTGGTTGTAGATGGCCTCGTCAGGCTGGTTGGCGGAGCCGAAGAGCCATGGACCGGGCTTGGATTTGTGGCTGGCGCGGATCATGACGTGGGCGCCGTTGGTGCGGTCGGTATCGACGAGGTAGTAGGCGGCATAGGCGAAGTTATAGGACTGCACGTCGAAGTGGAACTGTGTGGTTTGCCCGGCCAGGCTGCGTTCGTCGAGGGAGGCGTCGGCGACGAAGCTCCAGAAGAGGCGGATCTCTCGCTTGAGCGGGGTGTAGCCGAGGTATTCGGCCATGACTTTGAGCGCGGCGGGGTCTTCGGCGACGCGCTGCACGGCGGCGAAGTGGGCGGGGTGGAGTACCTGGCCCATGAGCACGAGCTCGCCGGTGGGTAGGCGGCCGTGCTCGACGTCGTGGTAGCGAAAGGTGTACTTACGGTCGCCGGAGCGTGCCTCGAGGGGGGCGGTGCGGGCGATGCTGTGAAGCTCGGCGACGAGCGGAGCGGGCAGGGTGACGGGGAGATAGACGGCGTTGCGGCGCATGGAGGAGACGGCCCGGGTTGTGTTGACGCCTAGGAAGACCTGTTTCCCTATTGCGCGTCTACGCGCTGATTTGCTTTGGGGGAGTTGTGGGTGTCCCGCTCGGATGGGAATTTCCGAGGTAGGTACCTTTTGCCAGTCTCGGCTAGAAGTTTGGGAAGGGTGCAGACTCTGCGTCGCCTAAACAGCTAGGTGCTAGATGGCTGACCGGCTAAAACGCTATAGACGCGGAAGCCCACTATCCCTTCCTACAAGCCTAGTTATCGATAGTGGTAAACGGCTACTTACGGCGCAACGAGATCACGACTTGGGCCAGAGACAGAAGCAAACCGATCACAGTCAGCGTCAGCATGAAATCCTCCAGGGGCGAACTGCGTCGCCAGACCGCCTCACACTCCTCATGCTCCTCTTCTGAGAAACTTAAAAGGTGTATAACTTGTTGCACACAGCGCTGGCCTTTGGGACGCCTCGAAGGAACCGGACGGCTGGCTTCAGTCCTTCAGCGTGGTGACGACTGAGGCAAATTCACTGATGCAGGCCGTTCATTCGCGCATGCCGGTTATTCTGCACCCGAAGGATTACGCTCGTTGGCTGAGCAGGGAAGTGACCGAGCAGTCTCCAGTCGATCTGCTGCGACCATACGAGTCAGAGCGATGAAGAGCTCCTGCCGCAATCCGCTAGTGGGCAACGTGAGGAACAATGGGCCCGGAGAGGCTGAACAGCGTTTAACGTTCTTTGGAGAAGATTCGAGGACGGTGGCGACGCACTAGCAACATAGCAGAATCAAAGGTCCAACCCGCGTGGACGATATACAGACGTCACGTCCACCACGTGCGCCCTTTGACCGGCTACCATCAAGCTAATGCTCACCGAACGGCACAAAGAGCTCGCGGGAAAGATTTGGGAGATCGCCAATCGGTTGCGTGGACCTTACCGTCCGCCGCAGTACCGTCTGGTGATGCTGCCCCTTGTGGTTCTACGCCGCCTTGATTGTGTCTTAGAACCAACCAAAGACGCGGTACTCAAAGAACATAAACGGCTGAAAGCCGCTCTTACTCCGGAGAAGGCCTGGCCGCGCCTTCTCACAAAAATCGTCGACAAGAAACGCAAACAACCGCTCTACAACACCAGCTCCTACACCTCGAGAAGCTTCTGGCCGACAGCGAAAATATCGCGCCTCATCTTGGTGCTTACATTGGGGGTTTCTCCGATACGGCACTCCGTATCTTCGATAAGTTCAAATTCAGCGACCAGATCGAAAAGCTGGAATCGAGCAATCGGCTTTATGCCATCGTTCAGGCTATGGCGACAATCGACCTGCACCCCGACCGCGTCAGCAACATTGAGATGGGTTACCTCTTTGAGCATCTGGTGATGCGTTTCAACGAGCAGGCAAACGAAGAAGCCGGAGACCACTTCACACCGTGAGAGGTCATTCGCCTCATGACGCACCTCATGTACACCGGTGAGGAAGATGTCTATAAACCCGGTGTCTACCGCGAAATCTATGATCCCGCGTGTGGGACGGGCGGCATGCTGTCCGTGTTGGAAGAGACGATCCGTGCCGGCAACGATTCGGCAAATCTAGGGCTTTATGGCCAGGAGTACAACGACGAAAGCTGGGGCATCTGCTGCTCTGACATGCTGATCAAAGACGAGGAAACAGATCAGATCGTTCTGGGCGACACGCTCGGAGACGGCAAGACGCGCGATGGGTTTCCTGACAAGCAATTCCACTACATGCTTGCCAATCCGCCCTTTGGCGTCGAGTGGAAGGACCAGCAAAAAGAGGTTGAGAAGGAAGCAAAAGAGCTCGGCTTTTCGGGCCGCTTCGGTGCGGGACTTCCTGCCATCAACGATGGCTCACTGCTGTTCCTGCAGCACATGCTTTCCAAGGTTAAGAACGCGCCCGAGCGGGGCGGCGAAGGCTCAAAGATCGCCATCATCTTCAACGGCTCTCCACTCTTCAGCGGCGATGCAGGTTCGGGACCCTCGAACATCCGGCGCTGGGTCATCGAGAACGATTGGCTCGATGCGATCGTGGCGCTTCCTGACCTCTCCATCGTTCGGCAACGGCGCGGCGCGGCCAACCGGCTGGGATTTGCCGTGCAGCTTTGCTACCTCCGCTATCCCGGCACCGTGCTGGGCGTGAATCAGCTTCCGCTGCCTGCGTTGCTTCATCTGGTCGCCGGCCAACTTCAGATCTCAGTGGAGCGCTGGGCGGAGTACGGCGAGCGGGCTCAGACCAGGCGAGAGCATCTGGTGGAACTTCAAACAGCTCTTTGGCTTTGAGCCGTTCACCAGGGGTCATCACCGGCTTGCCGTCCAGAAGCTGATGGAGACGGCGATGCAGACGGACAAAGGAATCGTGCTCGCGACTGCGCTGGTTGAGATGCTGCGGGAGCGAGCCATCCTGCAGCCGCGTTTAGATATGATCGAGGACATTTGCGCCGAAGCGATTACTCGCGCCAACCGCCGTATCTATAAACGATTGAACCAAGGCTTGACCGAGCTTCACCGTGAGCGGTTGGACCGGCTGCTTCTGCGGAGAGCAGAAGGCAGCCTCACTCAGCTTGCGTGGCTTCGTCAGGCACCCTTGAAGCCGAACTCGAAACATATGCTGGAGCACATCGACCGTCTCCGGGCGTGGCGTGCTCTCCATCTGCCGGCCGGCATAGAACGTCAGTTCCATCAGAACCGGCTTCTGAAGATCGCGCGCGAAGGTGGCCAGATGACCTCGGCCGACTCGATGCGCTTCGAGCGCGAGCGGCGCTATGCGACTCTGGTCGCGCTGGCTGTCGAAGGAACGGCGACCATCACGGACGAGGTCATCGGCCTGCACGACAGGATCGTCGGCAAGCTGTTCAATGCCGCGAAGCATAAGCACCAGGAACAGTTCCAGGCGGACGGCAGAGCGATCAACGAGAAGCTCCGGCTCTATGGAAAAGTTGGGCAAGCGTTGCTGGCGGCCAGGCAGAATGGCAGTGATCCCTTCGCCGCCATCGAGACCATCGTTTCCTGGGAAGACTTCGCGGCAAGCATTACGGAAACGCAGAAGCTTGCGCAGCCAGAGGATTTCGACTTTCTGCATCGGATCGGCGAAGGGTATGCGACGCTGCGCCGGTATGCGCCGGAGCTGCTGGATGTACTCGGAGTGCATGCAGCTCCAGCCGCTAAGCCGGTTCTCGAGGCCATCGAACTGCTGCGCGAGATGAACGCCGGCGGCATCCGTGAGCTGCCCGACGATGCTCCACTCGACTTCATCCGCGAACGCTGGGCCAGGCTGATCTTTACCGATACAGGATCGACCGCCGCTACTACGAGCTGTGCGCCTTATCGGAGTTCAAGAACGCTCTCAGATCGGGAGACATCTGGGTCGAAGGCTCGCGGCAGTTCAAGAACTTCAACGAATACCTGGTGCCGGCTGAGAGGTTCGCCGTGCTCAGGGAGCCGGTGAACTTTCCTTGGCCGTCGATTCCGACTGCGAGCGCTATCTCAAGGAACGGGTCGACATCCTCAATGCTGAACTCCAAATAGTCGATCAACTGGCTGCCGCCAACGATCTGCCGGATGCAATCCTGACCGACTCGAGTCTAAAAATCACGCCGCTCGACGCCTCGGTCCCGCAGCCGGCACAGAGCTTGATCGATCAGATTGCGGCCTCTCTGCCGCATGTCAAGATCACCGAACTGCTCCTTGAAGTAGACCAGTGGACTGGCTTTACGAAGCACTTCACGAATCTGAAGACCGGGGACGCGACGAGGGACCAAACACCTCTGATGACCACCATCCTCGCCGACGCGATCAACCTCGGACTGACCAAAATGGCTGAATCCTGCCCCGGGTCAAGCTACACCAAACTCTCTTGGCTGCAGGCCTGGCATATTCGCGATGAGACCTACGCCGCCGCTCTCGCGGAACTTGTGAACGCTCAGTCCCGGCAACCCTTCGCGGAGCACTGGGGCCATGGAACCACCTCGTCCTCGGATGGACAACGCTTCAGGACTGGAGGCAAGGCCGAGAGCACCGGCCACATCAATCCCAAGTACGGCGCCGAACCGGGCAAACTCTTCTACACCCACATCTCGGACCAGTACGCACCCTTCAACTCCAAAGTCGTCAACGTCGGCGTACGCGACTCCACCTACATCCTCGATGGGCTGCTGCACCATGAATCTGATCTGCGGATCGAGGAGCATTACACCGACACCGCCGGCTTCACGGACCATGTCTTCGCCCTCATGCATCTGCTCGGCTTCCGCTTCGCCCCGCGCATCCGCGATCTGAGCGACACCAAACTTTACCTGCCGAACTGCACAACCAAGTACCGGGCGCTTGCGCCTATGATTGGCGGCACCATGAACCTCAGAGCAATCCGCACGCACTGGACTGAGATCCTTCGTCTTGCCACCTCCATCAAGCAAGGCACTGTGACCGCTTCCCCCATGCTCCGCAAGCTGGGCAGCTACCCTCGCCAGAACGGACTCGCGGTCGCCCTCCGCGAGTTGGGCCGCATCGAGCGAACCCTGTTCATTCTCTCCCTGGCTGCAGAGCGTCGACCTCCGCCGACGCGTTCACGCCGGCCTCAACAAAGGTGAAGCTCGCAACGCCCTCGCCAGGGCCGTCTTCCTCTGCCGCCTCGGAGAGATCAGGGACCGCAGCTTCAAGCAGCAACGTTACAGAGCAAGCGGCCTCACCCTCGTCACGGCCGCAATCGCACTTTGGAACACCGTCTATAGAGAGAGCAGTTCGAGCCTCAGAGCTCAAAGACAAACCCTTCGATCCCGTCCTGCTCAAATACCTCTCTCCGCTCGGCTGGGAGCACATCAACCTTACTGGAGACTACCAGTGGAACGGCAAGAAAACCGCACCGGGCAGATTCAGGTCGCTGCGCTCCCCAAACCTTCCTTAGCGTGCTCTATCGTCCGTTTCCTGACGGGACCCCTGTAAAGTCGCGGCGAACCGTATAGACCGTCGCGGTCGAGGATAGCGAGGCCGGGTAAAAGTAGGTTCGCCGCCTGCTGCGTCATGGCTTCGGGCAGTGAAGCGCCTTCGAGAAACGAGAAGGCAGACCGTGCGTGCAATTCGATGTAGCGATTAGTCATAGAGGCCTACTAAGAACCTGTTTTTGGAAATTTGGTCCTGCCGCAGACGCAGGGCTCGTAACGGCTCGGTCGTTACCACGTCCAAGATCGTTGTCTCATGCCTTCTCGTCCCACCACGAGCCGCTCGAATGCCATGGACCGGCACACGACGCGATCACCAAGCGAGTGCCCTCCCAGACATGAAACAGGGTTGATCGGCTCGGCAGGTCACGCGCACGGGCTGCGGTGGCCGGAACACGCGGAGAGCAAGACGTGAGGGGACTCCCTCTCGTTCGGCTCCAGCACGAATGCTGGGCCGGAACGGTGCCATGGCGAAAGCATCGTCGCCATGCCTGTTGAGCAACTGGGGTGAGCCGACATTGCCTTGCCCGGCGACGGAACGGAGTCGCGCCAACAGAAGCTCCAGCTTGTCGGGTTCTGGAAACTGCGCCTGGAACAACCCACGCTGTGCCGTCTGCGGCTGCGCGGGTTCGGCGCCGAGCATGACGCCGACAATGCCCGCTTGGGGAGGGTGAGCCTGCAAGTCCAGGTTGAGCAGCTTCAGCAACAGCTCCCGGTTCTGGGTCGGCGTGGCTGGGCGGACTTCGAGCGAGTGCGGGTCCCCGCGCTCCAGTCGCAGCGTCAGCCGCACGGAACGGAGAGCATTCAACGGCGAAGCGATCGCTTCCACGCGCGGGGAGAAGCGCTCCGCCACTGCGACGGCAAGGGCAACGCAGCCTTCTCTTCTTTGATCTGGCGGGAGCGAAAGACGACTGGACATCCTGCCTCGGCCTGCACCTTGCTCATGCCGTGTTCGACGCCTGCGGCCCTGGCCCGCTCGCACCGCGAGATGACCTTCTCCTGCGCTGGACGCCTTCGAGCGCAACGCATGGCTGAGAACGCAGCTCCGGGGAACTGCGCCGCCAGGCGGCTGCGGGAAACTCAGGGATGTGGATGGCGGCGAAGGACACCTTACCTCCCCACGGCCCGCATCCATGCCGGTGCCGCCTCCCAACCTGTTGCCCGTCCCGGCGCTTTTTTGCCAAAGGCCGTCCGGTCCGCTGGCGGGCGATCTACGTGATGCGCGGAGCGGAAATTAACACGCCCTGAATCTTCGGCGGCTCGCCGGTGGAGCATTCGAGAACGCAGGCCGCGCTCGAACGGGCGCATGGCTCACGGGTGAGCAGGAGCAGGATGGCGTCGCCTTCCTGTGCCGCCCGCCGGTAGCGGAACCACATCGCGGACGGGATGCGAAGCGCTTGCTTCGGCTCCACGGACGCGAGGTCTAGAACGGCGACGCGGAAACCGCCCGACTGGAGAATCTGGTCCGTGGCACGGAGAGCGCGGTCCAGCCGGTCCCACGGCTTCTGTTCGCGCATCCCTGCTATCACCGATGATGCGGCGGAAGCCGCGCGTATCCTTGCCGCTTCCGCCGCCTGCCGGTCCATCTGCCGCAGAGGGTCGGTTTCATCGACCTTGCGGAGGTTCCAGCGTTCCCATTCCACCTGCTCTTGTGAGGCCGTGTGTAGGCCGAGCGGCTGGTTGGGGTGGCCGGGCGTACCTTCCATCTTCCGCCTGCGCCGCTCTTCCTTGTCGAATAGCATTTGCTCCAAGGCCGGAGCCAACCCCTTCGTCTCACCACACGGATGAGAGCTGCCGCAACCACCATGTATGGGCCTGTGGCTTCCGCCTCTGCCTCGAATGGTTTCGATGTGCGGTTGGCCTCACCGAAGGAACCTGGGGCTGCTTGGCAGGCGCAAAACGCACCCAGAGCAGGTTTCCCAGCTCAACACCGGCTGCCGCCGCGCTCTGCGGAGACAATGCGTCACTCACGTCGATGTACGCGCAGGCTCCTTCTGTGGAAGCGCTTGCCAGTAGACAAAGCGCAATCGAACTATGCCCTGACCCATGCGGGCCGGTCAGCTCACATACGGAGCCAAACGGCAGACCGCCTCCAAGCAGGCTATCGAGCCTGGCATTGCCGAGAGGATTCAGCCTAGGCGCTTGCTGGGAAACTGGAGACAAGGCCGCAGGGATGCGATTTGCCAGCTTTGCCTCGATCTCGCGCCTGAGAAGTGCCGCCTATCTCCGCATTTGCACTTCGCCTTATGTTCGCCTTTTTGAAGCCAAGCGTAGCGTATCTTTTGACGGAAAGCGAATATGCAATCCTTGGGGGCAAATGTGGAGAGAAAGCGATTCGAGAAAGCATCCCTCTGTGGAGTAGAATTGTTTCAGGTGAAAACCATGGATTTACAACTGACGGCTGCTCAGGCTTCTGCGGTGACGGGGCTGTCTCTGAAAGCAATCAACAAGGCGATTGATCGCGGCACCATCCCGAGTACGGCGAAGGCGAAGAATGGGATACGAAGGCGCTACGTCTCAGAATTGGCCTTGGTCTGTCTCAAGCTGGAGGCTAAGGGTTTGGGTGAGCTGCCACTAAGTTTTAGAAAGAGAATCTTCCATCTGGTGCTGACTCACCCAGAGATGGACGTTGTGCGTCCTGTCGAGGCGGTTCAGATCGACGTACAGCAAGCGCACCGTGAGGTTCTGGAAAGCATTGGAGAACTGAAGCAAGCAGAGCAAATGGTGACGATGGATGAAGAGGTGATGGGCGGAGTTCCGATAATCGCAGGAACACGGATTCCTGTAGCGGCCCTGAGTGAGATGCTAGCCCAGGGTGCGACCGCGGAAGAGATCGCGGATGGTTATCCGTCCTTGAGCCTTGAACAGGTTCGTTTGGCCCCGATTTACATTGCCGCTCATCCTCGCCGGGGCAGGCCGGCATCCCGGCCATGGGCTGAGAACGCGGTGCAAGTCAGAAAGTCTCTGGTTCCGATACCTCCCGCATCCACGCACTCCCGGAAATCGGAGCGATGAGGGCGAGATGGTCTTCTTGATTGACGAATGCCTCCACCCGTCCCTTGTGAAGGCGGCGGAGGAGAGAGGCCACCAGGCGCACTATCTGGTCTATCTGGGAATGCAGGGATGTAAAGATCCCGATGTACTCAGGAGAGTTGACGAACGGGATTACACCCTGGTGACGAACAACGCGGCAGATTTCCGTCGTCTGTATGCTGATCTGGACCTTCATGCAGGGCTTATTATCGTCGTTCCAAATGTGACACCGACTCGGCAGGCACTCTTTGGAGCAGTCTTAGATCACCTGGGGGAACGGACCTTGGTGAACACCGTGATTGAGGTTGAGTTTGAGGACGATCGGGTTGCCATCACTGAGTATGATTTGCCGAAGGAACAATGATGCGGACGGAGCGGCAAAGCAGTGACGAGCGCGAGTGTCGAGTCAGCCGTCTATTGTTTGGCGAGCAATCAACGCCCTAATTTGGCAAGTATCCTTCTTTTGCACGGACGCGATATTGTTTGCCATCGCCCGCCTTCACCTCGATCATCCGCCATTTGCCGTCTACAGGCTCGATTGGAGGTTGATAACTGATGAAGTAGAGATGGCGCAATTCGCCGGAGATCTTCTGGAAGATGTCTCCCATGTCCTTCAGGTTCTTGACCTCGTAGCTTTCGGCTCCTGTGCTCCTGCTTATCTCGGTCAGCACTTTTTTTAGTTTAGGCGATTGAGTGGCATCTCCTTCTGCAATGGAGAAGAGCGGAACGCCGTTTTTTGTCGCACGCTTGATTGCGGACTGTGCCGTCAAAACACTCGCGTTATCGTCGCCGTCCGTAAAGACGACGATGGCACGCTTGCCGGACTGCTTTGCCATCTCCTGCGAGGTTTCGGAGAGTGCGTCGTAGAGGGCGGTGCGTCCCCCCGCTTGCATCCGCAGCACGGCGCGCTTGGCGGCTGATTTGTCTTTGCTAAGCGGCTGTTGCGGAATGAGATTTTCGGCGAAGGAGTAGATGGCGACCGAGTCATCCGGTCCGAGCTGGTCGATCAGCCGCACCACGGAGTTCTTGAGACGGGCAAGCGTGGGCCCCATGCTTCCGGTTGTATCGAGGAGGATGGCGCAGGCGAGCGAATCGGAGTTGTTGGCGAAGTATTTGATCTTCTGAGGCAGGCTATTCTCGGCGATCTGGAAGTCGGTGAGTCGGAGGCTATCCACATAGCGGCCGTGGGCGTCGAAGACGGTGACCGGGACCTCGACCAGACGAGCGGCGACGTGGAGGGTTGACGTGCCTTCCTGGGCAGCCGCATGCAGCGGAGGAAGGAGTGTGCCGGCCAGCAGACAGACATAGGCAAAGGCTCTCATCATGGCTCGATCGCATTCTTGAGATTGTAGTTGGTGATAGACGCAAAGGCCGTAAGGAGCGACCTCCAGTCGTTATAGTCGGTCATCCGCGAGGTGCTGAAGGCCTTGCGAGCGAGGCTCTCCGCCGCCTGAGGAAGTGCGGCGGGTGGGACGCCGAGGCTGTCGGCGCGATAGACGAGGGAGCTTGAACTCCGCCACACGCTCGGCCACGTAGGTGGGTTGGTTTTGGCGCTCGTACTCTTCATAAGGCTGGTCGGGGACGAGGTGGGTGTGATCGCATCCAAGCACATGGTTTGGGATTCTGGCAAAGATGTCGAGGCGGGCCCCGTCGTTGCTTGCGGCGACGGTGCGAAGCTGGGCAGCCACCGGCGTATCGGCGTGGCCTTTGGGGAATCGAGCAAGATAGTTGCTGCCCAAGCGGAAGAGATCGGGCAGCGTGATCGAGGTCCAGACTTGCTGCCAGTCTCTTTCCGCAATGCCATTGAGGAGGTCGGCCCGACGGGAGAGGGAGAGCAGACCGGAGGTCTCTTCGTTGAGGGCCTGAGCGAGATCGGCATCCTGGGCAGACTGCACGATCCACTCGCGCGCGGCGAGAACACGGAGCGTGACGAGGCGCTGATCGGATTCCTCCGCCTGATCCCACAAGGCGCTGCGAATGGCCGCGATTTGTTCCGCGATGACGGCCGGACCGCCCTGACCGCCCTGTTTCCAACCTGAGGCGACGGCGAAGCCGGAGGTAAGGGCAAATTGTGCAAAACCGCCTTCCAGATGACTGCCAAGGCCTTCGCTGTCCGGGACGAAGGTGGATGCTTCGACTAGCTGCTGCGTACCGGGCGAGACGAAATTGAAGAAGCGATGCTTCCGCAACAGAAGCGGGTCTTCCGCGATGACAAGATCGGCGCTGCGGAAGAAATAGGCGTAGACGGGGGCGGCGAGGGCCAGCGTGATTTGCGGCTCCACCGCCTTCAACAGTTCGCCCGCGAGCTTGCGCTCTACGGAACGTCCTTTGCCGCGGAGGGCAAGCGCGCCGCCGTTCCCGGGGGAGCCGCCGCCATCTCCGTCTGGACCCAGATGGTCGGCACCAGCCCCGCCCAGGCCGGAGCCTTCTATCAGGCTCTCCTGCAGAAGAGCCCCAGTCTGCTGGCGTACTTTTACGCGCTGTCGCACCTCGATTTCAAGCATCAAGTCTTCTTCACTGCGAACCTGACCCGTGCGAAGCGCTTCTATACGCTCTTCACGACCATGCCGGAAGCCAGGGCCCTCACTATGGCGCCCACGCACGACTCGTCCTTCTCCGAGTTGCTCAGCTCCGTCCCGCTCGACGAGCAGGGCCATGTGGACTTTCCCGGCTCTCCCGAAGTGTGGACGATCGCCAAAGGCAAGGACGCGGACGAGAAGCACACGGCAAAGATGTTGAAGAAGGTCTCCCGTGCGGCCAGCCCCGACGTGGAGGATGAGGTTCTGCTTCATCTCCTCGACCTTCGCTACAAGTCGCACGCCGTATCCGGCACGGAGTTGGACAACTTCCTCGCCGTCGCCCGGATTGACGCGCATCGCACCAAACCGCTCGACGAAGAGTCCGCCCTCCTGCTCGCCCAATCCTATAGTGAGTTCTCCGCCTACTATCCCTACTTCACCGATCTCACGTCTGTCGACGCCGCCGGCTTCCGAAGCTTCTTCAACCTGGTCGGCCAGATGCGGCCCCGCCTTTTCGTACATCACGAGCATGGTACGTGCTTCTTCGAACGTGACGGTGACGATCGGAGCTAGGTCCTTTGCAAATACGTCGAGGTGCGGTCGGATTTTCGTCTGATAGGCGTGGCTTGTCCAATGGTCGCTTCCAATTGGGACGATCTCCGCGTCCGGAACCGCAGGTTTCCCATCCTCGACAGGAAAGAATCTCCGCTTCAGCCGTAGCGTAGGGGCGACCAATTTCAGAAAGAGTTGCAGGATGGAGTGCTGGTCTTCCGGAACCGTGCCGTGACCAATCATGTACGCGAGAAAATCTGAATGACCATTGACGGGCATCGTTCCCAAGAGGATAGGAACCCACAAACGCATAGGCGCTCCACTGGCAGCGTGACGATGGAAGGCCTGGGCCACGGCATTCCAAAGAAACGGAGAGAGCGTTTGATTCTTTTCCCGTACGAGCTCGATCGCCATCGCGAAGTGCGGGATTGCGAATACTCCGCAAACCATGCCGCTAATTCAACGGAAGTCTCACTGAGCGCTGCGCCGGGAACGAAAATTGCATTGAAGCTCTCTGTACCGGAGGTCCATTGCAGCCAGCGCGTATCCCTCGCGTGGCGCGTGAAGTACCGCAACGTGCCGATGTCGAGCAGGGAATGCTTGAGAAAGTCTTCATCTTCAATACTGAGTGGGCGATCCGACGTGACCACCCCTTTAATTCTTGCCTCCGTTCCGAGAGAACCTAGATTTGCGGTCTCGGCCCACGCTGACAAACAATCTCCCAGTGCTCCATGTCTCGCCAGTGGAGCTACGCGCAGAGGATAGTGCGCCGGTTTGATGCCGAGGTTCAACCAAAACGTATCGTTCTCCGGAGGCGTGATCGCGTATCGTCCCGGGCCATCCTCGGCTGCCGAAATACCTCGTGCAAGGTAGAGCAACGGAAGGTCTTGGTAGCTGTAACCAACGAACAGAACGACGAATCTCGAGAACAATTGCTGAACGAAACGCCGTGCCCAGCCTTGTGTCAGATAAGCGCTACCGAAATCCGCGTCGGTGAGAACAAGCCTCTTCGCATCATCCAGAACAGAAGAAGATGGTCTTGCCTGGCAAGATGCTTCGATTTGCGTTTGCGGGCGCGCGCCTGGGCGCTGTAGAGGGCGCGGACGGTGTGGAAGCGACCCAAGGCGTAGGGCATGAGGGACCAGCCCTCGCGGCGTAGACGACCGAGAGCCTGGGTGGCAAAGGACATCAGGAGATCCTCTTTCGCGCTTCCGGCTCTGTAAGGTGGCCGCATAGCGGTGCTTTGTTCCGACTGTAGCAATGCGGGGGCTGCTCCCGAATCGGCGATGGCAAGGTTTCCGGCCGGCAGTAACGAGAGGGCTGCAACCTTGGTGGAGGTGGGGTTTGCTAGCATTGAGGTCAGGAAGCGACCGGAGCATAACGACGCATGACCATGACGCAACAGAAGATTCGCAAAGCTGTCTTTCCCGCTGCGGGGATGGGAACTCGATTTCTGCCTGCTACCAAGGCCACGCCGAAGGAGATGCTGTGCCTTGTGGACAAGCCGTTGATCCAGTACGGCGTGGAAGAGGCCGTGGCGGCGGGATGCACGGAGATCATCATTGTGACGGGCCGCGGAAAGACGACAATGGAAGACCATTTCGACCGCTCGGCAGAGCTGGAGGCGTCGCTGGAGGCGAAGAACAAGATGGCTCTGCTGGCGATTGCGCGGTCTGTGGCGAAGCTGGCGAAGGTGGTTTACGTCCGGCAGCCGGAGCCGCTGGGGCTGGGACATGCGGTGCTGATGGCGAAGGAGATTGTGGGCAACGAGCCGTTCTGCGTGTTGCTGCCGGACGATATCGTTGACGCGGCGACGCCGTGCATGCAGCAGATGGTGGAGGCGTTTGAGGAGGTTCAGTCTTCGATTCTGGGTTCGGAGGTGGTGGAGGGGAATGCGATCTCCGCCTATGGCTGCCTGGACTGTACGCCGGAGCCGGGCAATCCGCGGCTGCTGGCGGTGAAGACGATGGTGGAAAAGCCGGCGCCGGGGACGCAGCCGAGCCAGAATGCAATCATCGGCCGGTACATCCTGACGCCGCGCATCTTTGAGATGATTGAAACGATCAAGCCGGGAGCGGGCGGGGAGCTGCAGCTGACGGATGCGATCAAGGCGCTGCTGGAGCATGAGAAGGTCTTCGGCTTCAGCTACGCGGGCAAGCGGCACGACGCGGGGGACAAGCAGGGGTTTCTGCGGGCGACGGTTGAGCTGGCGCTGAAGCATCCGGCGCTGGGGGCGGACTTTCGTGGGTGGCTGCAGGAGCAACGGTTCTGAGACGCCGCGCGCGCATCCTATCCGTCTAAGCCTGGGGGTCGGGGCGTTATGAAGAGGTCGCGACGGGCTGCTGTGGGGTTGGTTCTGGTGGGCGCGGTGCTGGGGGTGGTGCTGGCGCAGCGGCCGTACCGTGAGTACCCGTCGGTGGAGGGGTATGAGCGGATGCCGTTGCCGGATGACTGGAAGCGGCCGGCGGAGTGGACGTTTGCGCGGCTGATGTACCCTCCGGGACCGCTCGATGGCTATGCGGGGCGGTTCGATGGGGACTGGCGTGAGGGGCTTTCGCTGTGGACGCAGGACTTTCCGAAGGCCGACCGGATGCTGGCGGCTGCGATCCGCCGGTTGACGCGGGTGGATGCGCGGTCGGTCGAGCAGTCGGTGAATCTAGATGATGGCGATGAGATCTATAACTGGCCGTGGCTGTACGCGGTGCAGGTGGGGGAGTGGGGGCCGACGGATGCGCAATGCCGGAAGCTTCGGGACTATCTGCTGCGCGGCGGGTTCTTTATGGCCGACGACTTTCATGGCACGCAGGAGCAGGCTTTTTTCGAGATGACGATGAAGAAGGTGTTTCCCGAGCGACCGATTGTGGATATTCCAGATACGGACGCGATCTTTCATACAATCTATGACCTGGATGAGCGGTACCAAGTGCCGGGGGCGGAGCATCTGGCTACGGGGTACAAGAAGGATGGGCGGGTGGCACGGTGGCGCGGCATCTACGACGATAAGGGACGACTTATGGTGGCGATCACGCAGAACTCCGATATGGGGGACTCGTGGGAGTGGTCGGACGATGCACGGTACCCGATCCGGTTTTCGAGCATGGGGCTGAAGATCGGCGTGAACTATGTTGTGTATGCGATGACTCATTGAAGGCTCGGGCCTGGTTCGTCCTATAACGACGGCGATACCGTATGGCGGGATGGCGTTCTTCTGCCGAGACAAACTGAGCGGCATCTCTGGTTTGTTGATGAGAACGATTTTTGGGCGGAGCGGGGCGGCTTGAGCACCGGATTGCGGGGAGATGGGTCGCTGCTACATTAGAGTGACGACGCGCAGCCCGCACTGAGACGTCCGCACCCAGGATGCGGCACTCAGGATGCGGCACCCAGGATGCAGCACCCAGGAGCCCGCATGAACCGCCGCATGTTTCTGCAGCAGGCCGCTGCCACGACGGCCGGTCTTGGATTGAGCGGCTGCTCGGCCCGTCGCCCGATGGGAGTGGCGGGACCGCCGTTGTTGCCGTACTACGATGCGGTGCCGGCGCTGGCGCCGATTCGGGCGCATGAGGATCGGCTGTTTCGGATCACGGTGTGCCTGCGGCCGTTTCGCGCGCAAGGGCCTCGGCTGGAGACGGAGCAGGTTGCCGGGAAGCTGGTGGTGCACAACTATGGGCATGGCGGCTCGGGGTGGTCGCTGTCGTGGGGTTCGTCGGGGATGGCGGTGGAGAAGGCGCTGTCGAACGGCGATCGGGATATTGCGGTGATTGGATGCGGGGCGCTGGGGCTGACGTCGGCGATTCTGGCACAGCGTGCAGGGGCGCGGGTGACGATTTACGCGCGGGAACGGCCCCCGGAGGTTCGGAGCGCGCGGGCGACCGGCTCGTGGACGCCGGACTCGCGGGTGGCGCTGGCGGGTGCGGCGGTGCCGGGTTTTGCAGAGCAGTGGGAGCGGATGGCGCGGGCGTCGTGGTCTATGTACCAGTCCTACCTGGGGATGCCAGGCAGGCCGATCGAGTACTCGGACCGGTATATGCTTTCGGATGACGCTCCTACTGATCGCACGGGGCCACGGCCCGCGGCTGTGGCGGGGGAGCCGGAACGCCATGAGTTTGCGCGGTATGAGCAGCGAATCGCCGACTTGACGCCGAGGTTTGAGGATCTTCCGCCCGGTTCGCACCCTTTTCCGGTGGCGCACTGCCGACGCACGACGAGCCTGCAGTTCAACGTGGCGGACTACTCGCGGCAACTGGTGAACGACTTTTATATTGCGGGCGGCCGGATGGAGACGGTGGAGTTCCATACGCCTTCGGACCTGGTGAGCCTGCAGCAAAAAGCCATTATCCACTGCACGGGGTATGGGGCGCGAGCGTTGTTTGCGGACGAGTCGGTGATTCCGGTGCGCGGGCAGATTGGCTGGCTGATCCCACAACCCGAGGTGAACTACGGCTTTTACTACCGGCAGGTGAATGTGCTGAGCCGGAGCGACGGGATTGTGGTGCAGGCCAGCCCGCGCGGGGAAGAATCCGGGTGGAACGACAGCAACGAGCAGCCGGACCCGCAGGAAGCGAAGGCTGCTGTGAAGGTGGTGCGAGAGCTGTATGCGCGCATGACGCCGGGTGGCAGCAGGCAAAAAGTTGGTGTGTAACCGCACTAGCGTGAGCGTGGAGGAGGCGGAGCGGTTGCTGGCAGAGCGGCGGCTGCCCGAGGCAAAGGCGGCGTTCGATGCGGCGGAGGTCCAGTGTGGGGATGCGAACCGATGCAGCGGCGGGCGGTGGATGGTCGCCATGCTGCAGGGTGACTTTGCAGCCGCGTGGACGGAGAGCGACGCGCTGCGGACGCGGGGGGCCGCGGACCCGCACCGGATATGGGAGGGCGAGAGTCTAGCGGGACGGCGGGTGATCATCCGGTGCCTGCATGGGTTTGGGGACGCGGTGCAGATGCTGTGCTATGCGCCTGCGCTGCGGCGGCTGGCCCGGAGCGTGGTGTGGGAGGTGGCGCCGGGGCTGGTTGAGCTGGCTCGCTGCTTCGATGGCGTGGACGCGGTGGTGACGTGGGGCGAGGGAGCGCCGACCGTGGCTCCGGAGTGGGACAGCCAGGTGGAGGTGATGGAGCTTCCTTATCTTTTTCGCACAGTGCGGAGCGATCTGCCCTTGGCGCAGCGTTACTGCAGGGTGCAGCCGGAGGCGGTGCGTCAAGCCGGGATGCGGATGATGGGGCCG
>CAXUNW010000038.1:0-20036 GCA_964252505.1 uncultured Acidobacteriaceae bacterium | reverse complement strand
GTCACCGGCGCCGCCGGTGGCCTCGGAGCCTCTGTCGCCCAGGCCCTCGCCCAGGCCGGCGCCTATGTCGCCGTCCACGGCAACCGCCGCCCTGCCACCCAGACTGCCGCGGCCCTCGGCCCCCTGGCCCATGCCTTCCGCGCCGACCTCGGCAGCCCCACTGGCCCCGAAGACCTCTTCACCCAGGTAAAACAACACTTCGGCCACCTCGACATTCTTATCAACAACGCCGGAACCATCCACCGCGCCGCAGCCGAAGACGTCACCCTCGCCGACTGGCAGCAGGTCCTCCAGGTCAACCTCACCAGCCTCTTCCAGCTCTCGCAACTCGTCGCCCGCGACCTCATCGGCCGCAACGCACCCGGCAAGATCGTCAACATCGCTTCCCTCCTTAGCTTCCAGGGCGGCATCCGCGTCCCCGCCTATGCCGCCTCCAAGGGCGGGGTCGCCCAACTCACCAAGGCCCTCGCCAACGAATGGGCCCCCCGCCATATCCAGGTCAACGCCATCGCCCCGGGCTACTTCGCCACCGCCAACACAGAAGCCCTCCAGGCCGACGAAACCCGTAACCGCCAGATCCTCGAGCGCATTCCCGCCGCCCGCTGGGGTCAGCCCCAGGATCTCGCCGGAGCTGCCCTCTTCCTCGCCTCCCCGGCCTCAGATTACGTCACTGGAACCATCCTCACCGTGGACGGTGGCTGGATGGGCCGTTAAGCCCGCTTTGAGAGTTCCTCGGCAGAGCCGCAGCGGCAGCCGTGACCCCGCCTCCCTTTGGCTCTGCCTGTCCAAGGCGACCTAAGCGGCTTGGGGCGGAGAGTGTCATTGCGTGTGCGCTCATTGGAGGGCGTTTAGCCCAGACTTTTGTTGTCAAGCCGTCAAAGGGCGTAAGTGATTCATTTGGAACAAGATAGACTTGGCGTAGCAGTTATGCGGAATTCGGTAAAATGGGATTGCGCTCGCGAAATAAAGAGTCCGAACCCGGTTCTTTTACTCGCGATCGATAAGTCCTTTGTTTTGACATTTTTAGGCGTAACTCCTTCTGTTCCAAGAGTTTACGCTTGTCTTTTTGCTGTATCCTGTTGTGAAGAATAGGCTTACGCATGCAGAGCAGGGGGGTACACCCCTTGCGCACCGGCAAAATCGCACTGCATAGAAGGTAGAGGAGATCTATATGCCGCAAAGCCCACACGACCGCGCCGCTGAGTATCACAACCTGGCGGCCCACGCCCACCAAAAG
Source organism: uncultured Acidobacteriaceae bacterium (assembly GCA_964252505.1). Lineage (GTDB taxonomy): Bacteria > Acidobacteriota > Terriglobia > Terriglobales > Acidobacteriaceae > Edaphobacter. The sequence continues at coordinate 18,799 of CAXUNW010000038.1, read as the reverse complement.
GCCGCCACCTCCCACAATGCCACGGACCATCTCACCGCTCATGAGTTGTCCAAGCAGGCCCATGAACACTCGACCCAGGCCTTCGAGCACTTCCGCCAGGCCTCAGACGTCAACCCTGGTGACACTCCTAAGTCCTAACCTACTTCACCCTGGCCTCCGTCGCCTCGAACCCAATCATCTTCTTCAGCGTCTCGTACGGTATCTCCGTCATCGGCAGCAGGTGCCCATTCACCGCCAGCATCGGGGTCTGGTCGACGCCCACGTCCTCCGCCAGCTTTACCGACGCGTCTACCGTCACCTTCGTGGCTTCGCTGGTGGCGCAGGCACTTACCGCCGCCGGGTTTAACCCAGCCTTCACCACCGCCGCCTTTAATACCTCGTCCGTCCGCTCCGGAGTCAGAGCCTCCTGGTGGTCGAATACATCCTGCAGAAATACAAAGAACGCATCGTTCTTCTGCTTCTGCACACAAACACCGTACGCAGCCGCCGCAAACGCCGCCGGATGGATCGCCGTCAGCGGAAAGCTCTGGTAGACAATGCGGGCCTGTGGAAAGTCCTGCGCGACCTGCTTCATCGTGTCCTGAGCCGTCTTGCAGTGGGGACATTGCATGTCTGCGAACTCAACGAGCAGCAGGCCTTTCCCGGTCGCCCCGTGGGAAGCCCCGTTCGCCCGCTCTTCCAGCATCTTCCGGTTATCCTCAAACGGCTTTGCTCCAAACGGAATTACCCCGGACCCATCCGCAATCGCGTGCTTGCCGTCTGGAAGCGCAAAAAATGAAAACGATTGAACCTTCGCGTTCGGCGTCGAATCCGTCAGAAATACTGTCACTTTGCTAACGTTCGCAGCCGCGGTCGATTGAATTGCCATCACGCGCCACTTCCGAGCCGGATCGAAGCCCCATTGCGAGCGCAGGAACGCATTTACCGTCTCAACCGTCGGAGTCGCAGCCGTAAAGTACTTCGCATCGACCGCGGGAAAGGGATCTTGAGCAACAGCAGCCGTTTGCGCCGTTGCATTCATTCCCGCCATCAATACCAAACCAGCAATCCAAACCAGCCTCAAACCAAGCCTCCGCTAAACATCGACCTTCACCGCAATCGGGAACCTTCGTCCGCTCCCGAACGACTTCTTCGTCACCTTCAACACAGGAGCCGCTTGCTGCCGCTTATACTCCGCGCGCTCAACCATCCTCACAATCTGACGAACCAGCGCAACATCCAACTTCTGCTCCTCCGCAATCCGCTCAGCAGATTCGTAGTTCTCCACGTAAGCCTCCAGAATCGGATCCAGAACCTCGTAAGGCGGAAGCGAATCCGTATCCTTCTGGTCCGGACGAAGCTCCGCCGAAGGAGCCTTCTCGATCGTACTCAGCGGAATCACCTCACGCTCGCGATTGGCATAGCGACTCAAGGCATACACCCGCGTCTTCACCACATCGCCGATCACCGCCAATCCTCCAACCATGTCTCCATAGAGCGTGCAATATCCAGTAGACATCTCGCTCTTGTTGCCTGTCGTCAGCACCAACGAGCCAAACTTGTTGGACATCGCCATCAGCAGCGACCCGCGAACCCGAGCCTGCAGGTTCTCCTCCGCAAGGCCGAACGCAGTGCCCGCAAACAACGGTCCCAAAGCCCCACCGAACTGCTCCACAATCGACCGAATTGCCACCACCTCAAACCGGATTCCGAGGTTCTCCGCGAGAGCCCGCGCGTCCTCAACCGAGCCAGCGGACGAGTATTCACTCGGCATGCCAACACCAAGCACATTGTCCTTGCCCAGCGCTTCAACGGCCAGCGCAGCCACAAGCGCCGAGTCGATGCCTCCACTCAGTCCAAGCAGCACCTTCGCGAACCCGCACTTCCCAACGTAATCCCGAATCCCCAACACCAGCGCCTGCCAGGTTGCCGCAATATCGCCTTCATCCGCGACAAGCTGCCCGATCTCCTCTGAGCTCGATGTGTCGAAGCACACCAGATCCTCCGCAAACGAGCAAGCGCGCGCAATCGCCCGCCCTTCCGCATCCAGTGCAAATGACGACCCATCGAAGATCAGGCTGTCGTTTCCGCCCACTTGGTTCACCATCACCACGCATGCGCCATCCCGCCGCGCAACCGCTCCGAGCATCTCCTCCCGAAGCCTCTGCTTGCCTTGCCAATAGGGTGAAGCCGAGAGGTTTATCATTACCTTCTGCGACGCGCCTGCGCCCTTCGGCCACTGAACCATCAGGTCTTCCACCGGATCGAGCGCATAGCGTCTCTTCGGCCAGAACCCCTTGTCGTTCCAGGCATCCTCGCAGATCGTGATCGCTACCGTCTGCGCGCCCAGCGTCGCCAGCGCCTGCGATCCTCCCGGCTCAAAGTACCGCTGCTCGTCGAACACGTCGTAGAACGGCAGCAGTCTCTTCTGCTGCACAGAGACAACGTGTCCGCCGCTCGCCAGCACGGCAACGTTCCGCACCCGCTTCCCGTCTCCGCCCTCTGATGCCATCACACTGCCAAACAGCACCGCTGGACGATTGGGCGCAGTGGTCCATGCCACGATCTCCGCAGACGCGGATTCTGCCCGCCCGACGAACTCTGCCTTCTCCAGCAGGTCTGCTGGAGGGTATCCGCATACGGCCAGCTCCGGGAACACCACCAGGTCCGCACCAAGTCCACGTGCTTGCTCTGCTCCCACAAGGATCTTGCTTCGGTTTCCCGCAAAGTCTCCGACCGTTGGATTGATCTGCCCCAGCGCAATCTTCACACGCTCAATCCTAACGCTTCGGCAGCCGCCCCGCTACGATCCCGTACCGCTGAACACCACACCCACCGTCCGGGCCAGGATCTTCAGATCCAGCCAAAGACTCCAGTTCTCCACATACGCTGTGTCGAGCGAGATGTAGCTGTCGAACGACGGATCCTGCCGCGCCTCAACCTGCCACAACCCCGTAATCCCCGGCAGAACATCCAACCGCCGCAAATGGGCCAGGTCATACTGCTCGACCTCAGCAGCCATTGGCGGTCGCGGTCCAACCAGGCTCATATCCCCGCGCAGTACGTTGTACAGCTGAGGTAACTCATCCAGCGAGTACTTCCTGAGCACAGCGCCAACCCTCGTCACCCGCGGATCCTTCGCCATCTTGAACAGGATGCCATCACGCTCGTTCAGGTGCGCCAACTCAGCCTTCAGCTTGTCCGCATTCACAACCATCGTCCGGAACTTGAAGCAGGAGAACGTCCTGCCCTTTCGCCCGATGCGCTGTGCCCGGTAGAAGATCGGACCTTCCGAGCTGAAGCGAACCGCAGCTCCAATCACCAGCAGCAACGGCGAGATCAGCAACAACCCGATCGCGGATACCGTGATATCGAGCGCCCGCTTCAGCAGGAAGGCCCCGATCGGGAACTCACGGCGATGCAGCGGAATCGTTGGGAACTGACCGATGTACTCTACAGGCGCGTTCCAGGCCAAACCATCGTACAGGTCTGGCACCACACGCACATCAATCCCCGCAGCGCGTGCCTCTTCCACTAGAGAGATCACCAGTCTCTTGTCCGCCGGAACGGAGAAGAAGATCTCATCTACGAACAGCGACCTCGCGAGCGGCAGGCAATTCCGCACATCTCCGATCACATCTGCGTCGCCGGATTCCGCCTCCCGTTCCGTCAGCGCCACGAAACCCTTGAAGCGGAACCCTAGATGCCGTAACGACTCCAGGTGGTTCCTCAAGGCGTGAGCCACGCGCCCTGCGCCGATAATCATGACGTTACGAGTCTCCAGACCCTCTCGGTACCTGCGGTAAACCACATGCCGAAACGCCGCACGCCGCACGCACAGCAACATGCCCGTAAACAGGATCGTAAGAATGACCACGATCCGCGAGATCACTTCGGCCCGGGAAAGGTAAAGCCCACCGCAAAGCAGCAGACCAGCCGTCATGGTCGCCTGAACCGTCATTCTCTGCTCGTGCAAGCCGCTCTGCGCCTGAACAGGACCATACAGACCATACGATCGGGCGAAGAAGATCAGGCATGCCGCAAACCAGCCAAGGTAGAGCGCCCCAAGCGACGCAGAGTAGTGAATCCCCAGCCCGTTGGCGTCGCCCGCAACCTCAAACAGCCTGCGGAGCCGGCTCGCCAGAAGCCATGCCACAATCACCGTAAGCAGATCCACCGAAGCCCACACCAGGCTCGTCACCGAAGGCCTTTGCAGAAGGCCGAACCGGGACAATCCCGAGCTGCTGCTCTTGCGCCGGCCCGAGATGATGACCTGTTGCAGATAGTCCGGTGTCGCCATCGAGCTTTACTCCAGCCTTGAAAGGGGTGCACAGTGCTCCGTGCTCAGTTCGCCTGCATGGGGCTGCCGCGATTCGCTCGCAGCCGTCCGCAAAGCTCGCCACGCGGAGTTGCCGGACGCCCGGCATAGTGCTCTCAACACAGCAAGGGGAGAAATGATGCTCTACATTGGGGCAGAAACTCCCAACATCTCTCTATACCTGAACAGGGTACGTGATGGCCGTGGCTCTGGCAATCCCCAGTATGTTACCTGCGGTGAGAATTTCCCGCATAAAGGGAAGTTACGTGCAGTTCCAAAGTCCTGCCTCTCACACCAGGATCGGACAGTCAAACTTTAGGCCGGAAGTACAAGTGAGTCTAATGTAAGGAACTGCTGCAGCAACTCGTCTTTGCTCTGCTCCATCTCCTCCATCGTCCCAAAAAACCGCGCCTTACCCTCGTGCAGGAACATAACCCGGTCTGCCAGCTTCTTGGCGAACCGCATATCGTGAGTCACCACAATGCTCGTCAAGTGCAACTGCTGTTTGAGACGCTTGATCAGGTCGCCAAGCAGTTGTGCCATCAAGGGATCGACCATCGTCGTCGGCTCGTCGTACAGCACCGCCTCCGGTTGCGCCGCCAGAGCGCGCGCGATGGCGACCGACCGTTTCATTCCCGTTGAAAGATCGGAAGGAAGAAGGGCGTCCATGCCGGCCACGCCCACCATCTCCAGGAGACCCTTCACCACCTGGAAGATCTGGTCTTCCGCCAGGTCGCCCCGCTCGCGCAGTGGGAACGCCACGTTCTCGCCCACAGAGATTGAATCGAACAGAGCGCCGTTCTGGAAGACCATCGTCACCTTCCGCCGTATCCCTTGCAGCTTCGCTTCGGAGAACTGAGTGATGTCCTCCCCAGCCACAAGCACTTTGCCTTCATCTGGCTTCAGAAAGCCCATCAGCATCTGCAACGAAACCGATTTCCCCACACCGCTTCGGCCCAGAATGCATAACGTCTCGCCTGGATTGACGAAGAAGCTTACGTCGTTCAACACCACAAAACTGCCAAACGCCTTTTGCACGTGCTCAAAGGAGATATACGCGCCAGTCTCTTCTTTGCCTTGAACCGCCTCGGCCGCGGCCTCGTTCTGTTGCGCCGCCTGCTCCATGAACTCCTCGACCGCCGGCGCCACATCGGGCGACACATCCGCAATCAAGGGCGTATTTTCATCCGTCGTTCCTTCACGGGCGTCACTGTCGGCCGGCCTTGTCACCTGCCGCGGCTCCCTATCGTTCGCTTCTGCCATGCACGTATCTCCCGATCTGATTATCTCCCGTGCCGGAGAGCCCGTGCTCCACCCCCTGCGAAGAGACCCAACATATTCAAAACAAAACACTTACTTGGAACCAGAAAGGCAGATCATGCAAAGCCCCGTCCTTTCTACGGTTAGGGCTAAGATCCTGCAAACAAGCGAGATGCGGAGCAGGGGTCACTTTCAACCATGCTCGTTGCTAATCGGCGGCGTCCAGCAGAAAGAGGTTCTGCTGCGCGTCGGCAAAATCCTCGGGCGTGTTGAGGTTAGCGAAGTAAAGCCGCCCATCGGTCGAGCCTGAAACCTCCGAACCCATTCTCGGCAGGTTAAGAGCATTCGGCTCCGGCATGCCCGGCGCTACGTCCCCCCAGGCACACCGCCGAAGCACATCGTCAATCATGAGCCTTCGCGCAGCGGCTACATCCTGCGCGGCCCGTAGCAGGACAGGCATCACCTTGCGATCGCCCCGTTCTAGACCCGCCGAGATCACCTCTAGAACATCGCGATGGAGCAGCAGCATCGCCGGTTGCGGTCTTCCATTCACCACGTGCAAAGAAATCCGCGTGCCCACCCTGGCCGCATCCACAAGCGTGGCCTCGATCCACGCCTCGAGCAGCCGCAAAGGCAGAAAAGGGACATCAACCGGCAGGATCAAGCTCCATTCATGACGTGCGTGCTGCAGAGCCGCTTCCATCCCGCCGAGCGGTCCACAGCCGGGATGCAGATCAGGCACCAACGGCGCATAGGCCGCGAGCGCCGCCTGTGCGCCAAGCACGTGAACCTCTCCGCAGACCCGACGCAGCTTATGCACGGCATGCTCCAACAGCGTCTTGCCCGCAAGCTCTAGGAGAGCCTTATCGTGACCCATGCGCGAGCTCTTGCCGCCGGCAAGGACATAACCGCTTACCGCGAAGGGAGTTTGAAGATGACTCACGCCCCCAAAGCTCCCAGCCAGCGGATGATCGATTCGATGCCCCGGTGAAAGTTCGCTAGATGGAACTTCTCGTTGGGCGCATGGAGATTATCATCCGGCAGACCAAACCCCATCATGAGGGTTGGGATTCTGAGGTGCCGGACAAAGTCGCCGACAATCGGAATTGACCCTCCTCCGCGAACGAACACGGTGTCCTTGCCGAAGACCGTCTTCATGGCCTCGGTGGCCGCCCGCACATACTCGTTCTCTGTACTGACGACGATGGGGTCTCCTGCGTGGATGAGCCGCACCTCCAACCGAATGCCTCGCGGACAGAGCAAGTGCACATAGTCCCGGTAGAGAGCAAAGGTCTCCGCTGGGGTCATGTCGGGCACCAGCCGCAAACTCACCTTGGCCAAAGCCTTGGCCGGGATCACGGTCTTCGCCCCCGCCCCTGTAAATCCGCCCGGCATCCCGTGAACATCGAGTGTCGGCCGCGCCCAGGTTCGCTCCATGACGCTTAGGCCCGGTTCGCCGGTCAGCTCGCTTGAGCCTACCTCGCTCTTGCGATAGTGCTCTTCGTCAAACGGTAGCGCAGCCCAGGCGCGCAACTCGTCCGCGGTGGGTGCCTGCACCTTATCGTAGAAGCCGGGAACAAGTATCTTGCCATCCTCATCCTTCAGTTTGGCGATGATCTGCGCCAGGGCCACAAACGGATTGGGTGCCGCGCCGCCGTACATGCCGGAATGCAGATCCGTTTTGGCGCCGCGCGCCTCGATCTCTGTGTAGATCATCCCGCGCAGGCCTACACAGAGCGTCGGAAGCTCCGGCGCGAACATCTCCGTGTCTGAGACCAAGGCTACATCGGCCTGCAATGCTGCACCATGCTCCCGCACAAACGCGGCGATGCCTTCGCCGCCTACCTCTTCTTCGCCTTCCAGGATCACCCTGATATTGACCGGCATGGCGCCCCCGCCTGCATGCATCCATGCTTCGAGTGCCTTTACATGCATCCACATCTGCCCTTTGTCGTCCACCGCTCCGCGCGCGTAGATGTTGCCGTCGCGAACCTCCGGCTCAAACGGGGGCGATCTCCACTCGTCCAACGGCTCAGCAGGCTGCACATCGTAGTGTCCATAGCAAAGCACGGTGCGCTTGCCTGTCGCCTGGAGCCACTCGCCATAGACCAGCGGATGCCCGGTCCGCTTCCCGGTCGAGGTCTCGATCAGCCGGACGTTCGCCAGCCCGATCCGACGCAGTTCCCTCGCGCAGAACTCCGCCGCCGCCCGTACATCACCCACATGCGCCGGATCGGTCGAGATCGAAGGAATTCGCAGCAGATCCTTCAACTCCTCCACAAACCGCTCCTGCTCATTCCTTGCAAACGCAACCGCCGCCTCGATGGCCATCGCTCAAACCCTCTCTGTTCTTGCGCCTGCTCCAGAATGACACGCTCCCGGTAAGATGCTGCAAAACCAGAGCGGTCATGCGCTCCGGCGCCTCTTCAACAAGCCAGTGCGAACCGCCCTCCACCCGCACAAACCGGTACGGCCCCTCAACGTATCGCGCCGTATCCAGAGCCGCCTTTTCTCCCAGAGCAACATCCCTGTCCCCCCAGACGTAAAGCGTCGAAACCCGCACTTTGCCCGTGCGCTGCGTCGGGGAAAGCGCGCGGTACCAGCTCAGCGCCGCCCGTAACGCTCCCCCCTGCGAGAGTCGCCGCACGTTCGCCTCCACCTGCTTCAGCCCAGGCTTACCCTGGTAGACTCCGCGCAGCAGCCTGGCGTTAAAGGCCAGCAACAGCCTCTCTGCGAGATGACCCGGCGCCTTAAACAGCAGGATGTACTTGGACCGGTACATCTGATCCAGGTTGCTCCGCACCGCGCTCGAAAAAGCACTGAGATGTGGCATCGCAAGCACCGTCACGGTACGTAGCCGTGCAGGGTAGTCTGCCGCAACCTGCCAGGCAACCACGCCGCCCCAGTCGTGCCCGACCACATGGAAGCTGCGGGCGCCGAGCGCATCAGCAAACCCCAGCACATCCGCAACGAGATGGACGAGGCTATACTCAGCCACCGAACCCGGACGTGCTTCGGGCGAATAGCCTCGCTGATCGACCGCCACAGCACGGTAGCCCGCCTCCGCCAGGCCACGCATTACGGGCAGCCAGCAGTCCGCGAACTGCGGAAATCCGTGCAGCAGCAGCACCAGCTCACCCGCCTCCGGCCCAAGCGCAAGCGCATGGAACCGCATGCCCTCAACCTGCAGCACAATCTCGGATGCTTCCGGGCTCCGCATAGACGCGTGCATCCTCCTACGTGCTACGTGTTGCGTTGTACGTCTCCCACATACGAAAAGCACTCGTTTAGACAAAGCGCGAAAGATCGATATCCAGCCTGTACTCCTCCATGTCTCTTTCCAGCTCTTCCCAGGTAACAGAGGCACCCGCCTGCGCTGACCGGCGCGCCATCATGCAGGTGCGTGCGCTCTGCACCCCTGTCGCAATCTGGTTCTGGTACTGAGTGCTTGTTATGCTCTCAATAAAGTTACGATCTTTCATCGTGTCGGCCTCCGCCAGGTTGTCGCTGAAGGCTCCGTCGGCGGCAAACTTGCTGTCCGTTGCGGCCGCCGCGCCGGCCCACGTCCAGGGCTGCGTGCCCACGATGCGCAAAGGTCCTTTATAAGGTGCCTCGGCATGCCCCTCGCTGCCGAAAACACGCTCCGCCACATCAAAATAGCCGTTGGGGCTAAATTGAGTTGAGTTGAAGACCATCTCGACCTCACCCGGATAGGTAAAGAGAACCTCATAGTTGTCGGATATGTTGCCTGGGTTCCTCAGGACCTTGCGGCTGCTCCGCGCAACCGCCTTCACCGGGTGCGCCCCCATGATCCAGTTGCAGACATCGATGACGTGGATATTCTGCTCGAGCAAAATATCGCCCGAAAGCGTCTTATCCCACAGCCAGTTGCGCAAACGCCTCTCATCGGCCGGTATGGTGCCGCGATCCGGATAGTTCGCGGCAGGTGCGTTGTAATAGCCGCTCAGCGAGGCAACCCTCCCGATCTGCCCGGCATGGATGCGGCGGACGATCTCCACAAAGGGCGGCGCATTGCGGATCTGGAACCCGACCGCCACACTGACCTTTCCATCGACCCGCGCCGCAATCTCCAGCGCACGCCGCGTCTGCGGAACATCCACGCCCACCGGCTTCTCGCAGTACACATGTTTGCCCCCGCGCGTCAGCGCATCCATATGCTCCACATGGAAGAACGGAGGCGTCGAAATCTGCACGGCATCGATGTCCGGGCTGACCGCCATGGCTTGGTACGCGTCGTGTCCGCGGAAGGTTAGCCGCGGATCAATCGGCGGCTGTCCAAGCGTGGCGTTCACCTGGTCGAAGTGCTGCTTGCCTTTGCCGAGTTGGTCCGCAAAGATATCGCCGAGCGCAACCACCCGCGCCTCCGTGTTGCGGGCGAACGACGTGGCCACCGACGTCCCGCGGCGCCCGCATCCCAGCAGTCCGTACCGCACTGCGGAGTTCGCCGCATAGCCAAACGCCGTGCCCGGCTTCACGATCAGCAACCCACACGCGCCCGCCCCCCGGATGAACTGTCTGCGATCCATGTAAGTCTCTCCCCTGTGCATTATGTCTGCCTGGTCTGTGCCATCATGCGTTCCAGACAAACCTTTTCTGCCTTCACATCGATAATCTGCTGCGGCCCGGAGATCTCCCGCTCAATGGTCACCGCGCCCTGGTAGCCCAGCGCCTGCAGGCCGCGGAACACCCCCGCGAAGTCAACCTCGCCTTTGCCGATCAGAACCTCCTCACCCAGCTTCTCGGGATCGGTCGGCCAGCGGCCATCCTTGGCATGCATGGACCGCACGTAGGGGCCGATCACCTTCAACGCGTCCACCGGGTTGGCCTTGCCGTACAGGATAAGGTTCGCGGTATCGAGCCCCACGCCAAGCGCCGGACGGTCGACGTCCTTGATCATCCGCAGCATGGTGGTTGGCGTCTCCTGGCCGGTCTCCATCAGGAAGCTCTGACCGTTGCCGGCACAGTGTTCGGTCAACGCGCGAATGGTTGTGACGGTCTCATCGTAGAGTGGGTCCTTCGGGTCCTCGGGAATGAAGCCGCAATGAGTCTGAACGCGGCCGATGCCGAGCATCCGGGCGAAGTCGGAGGTCTGCTTCAGCGCATCCATGCGGGCCTGCCGATACGCGCGCGGCACCAGGCCAATGGTCGCCGGACCTTCCAGAAAGTTCCACCGCAACGGCTGCGGGTTGACGACCTCCACCGTGGTGGCAATCACCTGATGCTTCTCGAGTAGATCGCCCATCTGGGCGGCCAGCGCGGGGCTGAACTTGCCAAGATAGCCATCGAGAGAAAGGAAGCAGGTCGACAGACCAAGTTGCTGCACCAGCGCGATCTTCGTGGCCGGGTCGGGATATGGCTTGATCAACAGGCCAAGCGCCATCGCGGCGTGGGCAGGCTGTGTGCGTGGCTGGAAAAACGCGCCAAAGGCTGCACGGCTGGCTACGCCCGCGATCAGAGCCGCCTGCGTTGCGTGCTTCAGGAGAGCGCGGCGGCTGGGATCGACCACGTGGCTTAGAGGCGGCGGCTTATCTGGCATGGCGATGATTCTACCCCGCCCCGCGCGGTCTATACTCGGGGGCAAGCGCTGCCTCCGATGGCGAGCCTCTGCACACCATGAACATCGGTCTGATTGGATATGGATTTATGGGTGGCGCACATCTCGCGGCCATCGAGGCCCTGCCAGGAGCGACACTGCTCGCGGTCGCCTCGCGAACACGCCCGGCGGTCGACGGGCCGGTCCGCGGCAATCTCAACCTGAAGGCCGGGCCCCTGCCCCGTGCGGTTCGGTGGCAGCCCGACTGGCACACCATCGTCGACGATGCTGCCATCGACGCAGTCGATATCTGTCTGCCCACGCATCTGCATCAAGAGGTCATCCTGAGCGCCCTCAGACGTGGTAAACATGTGCTCTGCGAGAAGCCCATGGCGCTGACCGGTCGCGACTGCGACGAGCTTCTGCAGGCAGCGCTGACCTCCGGGCGCATCTTCATGGTGGCGCAGGTTCTCCGCTTCATGCAGCCGTATCGCCATGCCGCGCAGTTCATCCAGGCCGCCGGCCCTCAGGCCATCGAGAGCTGCACCTTGCGCCGCAGCACAGGCTACCCCCAGTGGAGTGACTGGCTGGCCCGCGAGGAGTGCAGCGGCGGCGCGATCCTCGATCTTCTCAGCCACGACCTCGATCAGGCCCTCGCCTGGTTCGGCCCGCCCCGGACCGTCTCCGCCGTCCCTTTTGGCGAGATCGACACCGCCCGGGCCACGCTTCGCTATACAGAAAGGCTCAGCATTACCGTGGAGGGCGGCTGGCTTACCCGGGATAGCCCCTTCGCGGCCAGCTTCCAAATCAAAACCAGCCACATCTCATTGACCTTCGCCGGCGATAAGCTCCTCGACACCCGTGGCGCGCAGGTAAAAGAGATCCCTCTCTCCTCGCACGATCCGTATGCCGAGGAGATCGCCTACTTCCTCGATTGCTGCCGCCGCGACGTGGCGCCGGACCTTTGCCCCCCTGCTGCCTCGGCGGACGCAGTCCGGCTGGCATTGCTTGTGCAGCAGTCGCGAGCACAGAACGGAAAGGAGTTGGCATGGACATAGAGGCCATGGAGCTTGGTCTGGTCTTCTGGGCTGAGCAGGACGCGGAAACCGCGCTGCTGCAGTTGAGGGCCTTCGGCCTTCGCGCCGGGCAACTCGGCGTTCCTCCCGCCATGCAGTGCGGCCCGGCCGCTGTCGAAGGCTGGCGCAAAGTGCTGGAAAAGCATCCGGTTTATCTCTCCACCGCCGTCTGCGCCTACGCCGGGGAAGACTACGCCAGCCTTGACCAGGTGCATCGCACCGTTGGCTTCACCGCACCGGGCTACGCCGCGGAACGGCTTGCCCGAACCAGAGAGGTGGCCGCCTTTGCCGCCCAACTCGGCATCCCTGCCATCTCCTGTCACCTCGGCTTCATCCCGACAGATCAGGCCTCGCCTATCTATCGAAACCTCCTCAAGATTGCGCGCGATGTGTGCGACACCTGCCAGGTCCATGGACAGAACTTCGTGCTCGAAACCGGCCAGGAGAGCGCCGCTACCCTGCTCGCGTTTCTCCGCGACGCCGACCGCACCAACCTGCGCATCAACTTCGATCCCGCCAACATGATCCTGTACGGCTCCGGAGATCCCCTGCAGGCGCTCGAACGCCTGCACGCCAACGTTGTCTCCGTCCATTGCAAGGATGGTCGCTCACCCACAGCCATGGGGCGGCTGGGGGAAGAGTGCGCGCTGGGCGAGGGTGAGGTAGACTTTCCCGCCTTCCTTGCCATGCTGCGTAAGATCGGCTACCAGGGTCTTCTCACGGTTGAGCGAGAGGAGTCGAACGTCGTACGTCGTACGGCGGACATCTACCTTGCCCTCTCAAGGCTCCGTGCGTGGAAGCAGGCGCTCCCCGGCGCCTAGTACAGCAGAAACGCGAACAGCGTCTCACCCGATGCTGCAATCACATACTGGTGGCCACCCAGCAAGAACGTCTGCGGTGCGTTGCTCACCTCACCAATGCGCGTATTCCACAGCGGCGTCCCGTCTGCGGCGTCATAGGCCGCCAGGCTGCCGGCCCCGTCGCCCGTAAACACCAGCCCCCCCGCCGTGGCAAGCAGCCCACCTCCGCCCGGGTCGTCGCTGTAGAACGGCCGCCTCCACTTCGCCTTGCCGGTGCTGTAATCGATCGCCGTCAGGAAGCTGCGGCTGGCACCCAGATGCGTCTCTTCCTTGCCACCCAGCCCCATCGAGCCGCGCGGGTCCGCATCCGTCAGGTACATCAGCGAAAAAGTGTTCGCCTCGTAGGTGTACAGCAGACCGGTCTCCGGAGAAAACGCGGGCGGCTGCCAGTTGGTTGTTCCCTCCGACGACGGGGACACAAGTGACCCCGCAATCGTCGCGTTCTTCACCGGGTCGTACTGCGGCTCGCCTCCTTTCGTCAGCCCCTTCGCCCAGTTCGTGTCGGTGCCGTACCGGCTTGTCACCAGATGCTCCCCGGTTACACGGTCCAGCGTAAAAAAATAGCCATTGCGCGCCGCCGTCACCACCATCTTGCGCATCCGCCCGCCGAACATCCCATCCACCAGCACCGGTGTCTGCGCGGAGTCATAGTCGTGCATGTCATGCGGCGACGTCTGGTAGTACCACGCCATCTTGCCCGTCTCCACATTCAGCGCAATCAGCGAGCAGGTATACAGGTTGCTCCCCTCGCCGCGCGTGCCCGTCGTGTAAGCGGGCGTCGGGTTTCCCGTGCCGAAAAAGTACAGATGGGTCTCCGGGTCATATGCGCCGGTAATCCATACCTGCGCCCCTCCGTGCCGCGCTGCGTCCAGGCTCTTCCACGAGTCAATCCCTGGGTCGTCCTTCTTCATCGGCACCGTGTAGAACTTCCACTGCAACTCGCCCGTCTCCGGCGCGAACGACTGCAGATAGCCCGCGGAATCGATATCGTTGCCCATACCGACCAGCACATGGTTGCCGATCACCAAAGGAGCCGGCGTGGCGAAGTATCCTTCCTCAACATTCGCGAACGCCTTGTGCCACCGCTCTTTGCCGGTTCGGGCATCGAGCGATACAAGATAATCATCCGGCGTCTCGAAGAAGACATAGCCGTGCCATAAACCCACACCCCGATTGCCGATGTGGGTTCCGCCTCGCGTCTTCCAGAAATAATGCCAGATCGCCCGCCCGTCCACCGCGTCCAGCGCCCATACATTATCCGGCATCGTCACATACAGGATGCCGTCCGCCTCAAGCACCGACGCCTTGATGGAGCCGCCTCGTATCGCGATATTGCCCGGTCCCTCGCCCCCAACAATAAGTGCGACCCGGTCGCCTCTACGCCGGTCAGCCGCCCCAGCCTCATCACCGGGTGTCAAACGCGACAGCCAGGCCAGGGTCAACTGCTTCACCGTAGCCCGATTCACCTGCTTCAACGAGCTGTAGCGCCGTCCCGTGTAGTCCCCGTTGTACGTGGGCCAGGACGCGCCGAGCGGCTGCACCAGATCCTTAGGCGACACATCCTGCGCGCGCCCGGAGCGGGCAAGCAGCAGGCCAACAAGCAGCACCAACCTCAGTCCCGTTCTCATCTCAGCGTCACCAGGTAAGCCGTTACATCGTGGATCTCCGCATCCGTGTACCGCGGCAGCATGTCCCGGTGCGCATGTCCCGGATCATGCACCGTAACCGCCGGCTTCTCCCCCACCCGCCGCATGGACTGCCGCGTGCCATCCGCGCGCAGCAGCGTCACCACAAAGTCGTCCAGATGCACCAGCGTCCCTGAAACTGTCTCCCCCGATTCCAGCGTCACGGTCGCGGATGGCCGCATGTTCGTCGTCGCAGCCGCGCCGGCAAGCGGAATCCCACCCAACCACGCCGCCTGCAGCCTCCGCGCGCTGTATCGTGAGCCCACCCCGCGCAGATCGTCCTGGGCTGAGTGGCAGCCCGCACAATGCGCGCCAAAGTAGACCTCGCCCCGCCGTGCATCGCCCACAACAATGTCCAGCTCCGCCGTCTTCCCCGGCGGCATCCCCTGCCCGCCGATCGTGCTGATCACGCTCCGCACATACGCCGCCACCGCAGCAGAATCCTCCATGCTGATACCGATCTTCGGCATTCCCTGCGCCTGCCTTCCGCCCTGGATGATCGGCACGATGTTCTCGCCGTGGCGGTCCGTCATGGCGACCGACGAGCGCAGCAGGTTCGGCCCGCCAATGTCGCCCCCACGAAGGTCCGAGCCATGGCATGCCTGGCAGCTGACGCCATAAAGTGTTTTGCCTCGAGCCACCACCGCCGGGTCCTCTGCGGGCCGGGCCTGTCCCTGGTTGAAGCTGCTCTCCTGCGCCTTCCCGCGATGCGCCAGGGCACCCGTCAGCGCAAGCAGACTGAGACAGGCTGATACCATCCGCACATGTCGCTTCATAAACTCCTCGGCACGCTCAGGGCTGGCGCGCGGATAAATCCCGAATCCAAATATCTTTAAACTGCATGTTACCTGCCCCGCCCGCATGCAGCTGCAAAGCAATCCTTCCGTCTGCCGCGCCTGGCTTCGGATCGGTAAAGTCCACCATCGCAACCCCGTTCAGCCGCGAGCGATACCGGTTGCCCACCACCTCCACAAAATAGTCGTTCCACTCCCCCTTGCGAACGACGCCCTCGTTCTCCGGCGCCGGCCAAACCACCCAACCCCGCCCATCCTCCGCATACACGCCCGCCGTGTGGTGCATCATCGTACAGTCGATCTCGAATTGCATCCCCTGCGTCGTATCCACGGAGTTCGGCTTGAAGCCTGTATGGAAGAACACGCCGCTGTTCCCGTCCCCCACACACTTGAAGCGTAGCGAAAGCTGAAAGTCCTTGTAATCCTTCGCCGTCTCCAGGTATCCGTATTCCTTGGTCAGCCCACGTCCATGCAACAGCCCGCCCTCGACCGTCCAGCTCTCCGCGCCGATTTTGGTCCAGCCGTCAAGATCCTTCCCATTGAACAGCTCGATCCAGTCATTGCCCGGAATCTTCGCCTTCTGCTGCGCGCGAAAGGTCGCCGCCGGCAGCAGGGCAAGCAGCACAAGCGCCCCCAGGGAAGGAAGACGCCACCATCGAGGCGCAGGCTTGCTCAGGTTGGGCTCCATAGACAGAGGCTCCTTCAGGCGAGATGTTCCAGTCGCACACAGAATACATGCGCCCGCGGCTCTTGCCTGTGCCGCCCTGCGAAGAGCCGCAATCTCGCGTACTATCTGTGCGTAACGCCAACACCCGCCAGCCATGTGCCCGGGGGCCCCGATTGAGGAAAATCACATGAGACTTAAACCGTCGAGCTTCCGTCCATCCCCGCCACGCAGACACGGCCTCCTCCTCGTCGCCATGCTCTGCACTCTGCTTGCCGCGGCCCGCGCGCAGGATGACCAGATCCACACCGAAGCCGGCGTTCCCCCCGTGCTCAAAATCGGTGCCACCGCTCCCGACTTCACTCTTCCCGGCATCGACGGCAAAACCCACAGTCTCAAGGACTACGCCGCCAGCAAGGTCCTCGCTATCATCTTCAGCTGCGATCATTGCCCGGTCGCCCAGATGTACGAGCAGCGCATCAAGCAGATGACCGCCGACTACGCCGGCCGCGGCGTCGCCGTCGTCGTCATCATGGGCAACGACCCCAAGGCCGTCCACCTTAGCGAGCAGGGCTACACCGACGTTGGCGATACCTTCGCCGAGATGAAGATTCGCGCCAAGTACCGCGGCTTCAACTTCCCCTACCTCTACGATGGCGACACCCAGGCCATCGCCCTCAAGTACGGCCCCACCGCTACCCCCCACGCCTTCATCTTTGATCAACACCGCGTCCTCCAGTACGAAGGCCGCATCGACAGCAACGCACGCACCGCGCTCGCCACCCGCCACGAGGCCCGCGACGCCATCGACGCTCTCCTCGCCGGCACACCCGTCCGCGTCCAAACCACGCCCGCCGTCGGCTGCTCCACCAAATGGGCCTACAAGGAAAAAGGCGCCGCCCAGGAGGTCGCGCAGGGCGAGCAAAAAGCCGTCGCCCTCGAGATGGTCTCCGCCGACCAGCTGAAAACCCTCCGCCGCAACCCCAGTCCGGATCGTCTCCTGCTCGTCAACTTCTGGGCCACCTGGTGCGCCCCCTGCATGCAGGAGTTTCCCGCGCTTCAAACCATGGTCCGCATGTACGCCGCTCGGCCCGTCGATATCGTCACCGTCAGCCTCAACACCCCGGACGAGAAAAAGTTCGTCCTCGAGTTCCTGCAAAAGCAGCACGCCATCAACCGCAACCTCCAGTTCAGCGGCGATGATTCTGCCGACGCTATTGCCGCCTTTGGCCCGGACTGGAAGGGCGGCCTGCCCTACACAATCCTCATCGCCCCCCAGGGCGAGGTCCTCTTCAAAAGCCAGGGAGGCATGGACCCCCTCGAGGTCAAGCGCGCCCTGCTCAAGCATCTCCCCGACGACCATTACATCGGCCAGCTCGCCTACTGGCAGAGCACGTTCTAACCGGCGAAACACAACGCCGCCAGGGCGCAGCACCGCCGACTAATAAGCCGCAACTGGCTCCTCGATCGTCGCGATGCTGTCCACGACAAGCTCCTTCACCGTCTGCTTCACGCCGGACGGCCACAGGATCTCCGCGGTCGCCGCCTTCTCCGCACCCAGCCCGAAATGCACTCGCGTATCGCTTGCCGAAAGGTAACTGCTTGCGCTCGTCACCGTCGCCCACTGCGATCCCGCGCCGGTCGTCACCTTTACCTCCGCCCCGATGCCGTCGCGGTTGCTCCGGTGTCCTACCAGCTTCAACCCCACCCAGTGATTCGCATTCGCCGTCCGATTCCGCAGAATATGCGCTGGACCGTCGTTGGTCGCCACCACCGCATCCAGATGGCCGTCGTTATAAAGGTCCCCTACCGCCATGCCGCGCCCTACCCATGCCTGCTTGAAGACCTCCCCGCATTGGTCGGAGACATCCACAAAACCGCGCCCCGTGTTGCGCGCCAGCATCATCGGTTCACGGTAGTGCACCGAAGGCACATTCAACTCCACCGTATCCAGATCGTGCCCCTGCGCCACCAGCAGGTCCTTCTTTCCGTCGTTGTCGTAGTCCATAAAGCGGATGCCCCAGCCCGAGTGCAGTAGAGACATCCCGCCCAGCCCCGTGCTGTAGCTCGCATAGGTGAAGCTGCCGTCGCCATTGTTGGTGTAGAGCGCATACTTCTGGTTCGCCAGGTTCGTAATCACCAGGTCCGGTAGGCCGTCGTTGTTGTAGTCCGCCAGGTCCACCCCCATGCCCGCATAGGTCCGCCCCTCGCCGTCCACGGCCACCTCCGCCATCATGCCCGCTTCCTCAAACTTGCCGCCGCCCAGGTTGCGGTACACATGCTCCAGCATGGAATCGTTCGCGACGAAGATGTCGGGCCGGCCATCCCGATCGTAGTCCCCGATAGCTATGCCCAATCCCTTGCCCGGCACCGAGATGCCCGACGCAATCGCCATCTCCGTAAAGTGGGTCACCCCGTTCTTCACCCCGTCATTGTGGTACACCAGCGGCGCGATCGCGGGAAAAATGTCCGGATGGCAGTACGACCGGTAGCCTTCACGATGCTCTCCGCACCAGACATCCTCGAAGTCCCACTGCACGTAGCGCAACACAATCAGGTCCAGCCGGCCATCGTTGTCGAAGTCCAGCATCGCAACGCCCGAACCCATC
>CAXUNW010000037.1:0-20112 GCA_964252505.1 uncultured Acidobacteriaceae bacterium | reverse complement strand
ACCCCAATCGCCTCACGCTTTTCCGCATGGTGTGTTCCATCGGCATGGCCTGCTAGGAGGATACGGCAGCGGGGGGTTGGGGGGAGGGTGGTTGACAGGAGTTTAGAGCTATGGGTAGGATGCCGCTCGCAATGAGACGTCTCATATTTTACGCGCTTCACGGCGCGCAGCTCCCGGCATGCACGCTCTCCGGGCCCACCCCGCTCCATGCCGGCCGGGCACTCACGCCGGGCGGCGGCAACGAACCGGAACGTCCGAGCGCCGCAGCACCCTACAAGGAGGATGTATCCATGCCGACCCGCCCTGCCCCTCAACGTGCCGTGCGCCGCCTTCTCCGCCAGGCTGCCCTGCTTGTCTTCGCATCGTTTGCCGCGGTCTCGATCGGCACGCCGGTTGCCGGCGCGCAGGTGTCGGAGACCTCGAGCATGGTCGGGAGGATTACGGATACGACCGGAGCGTCCATCCCCGGGGCGATCATCCACATCACCAACACGGCCACCGGGGCGGAGCGCACGGCGACCGCCAACAGCACGGGCGAGTACTCAGTGCAGAACCTGGACCCGGCCAACTACAAGATCCGAGTGGAGAAGACGGGCTTCAAGGCGACGGTTGTGCCGTCTTTCGATCTGCTTGTGGGCAAGATCAGCGATGGATCGTTTGTGCTGTCGGTGGGCGATGTGTCGGAGGTGGTTGAGGTGACGACGACGCCGCCGCAGCTGCAGACCAGCGAGGCGACGGTGGGGCAGGTGATCGATCAGAAGCAGATCAACGATCTTCCGCTGAACGGCCGGAACGTGCTGCAACTGGCGACGCTGGCCGCCGGCGTCTCGCCGGCGCAGACGGGCAATACGGGGACGCCGGGACAGTACGGGACGCGCAACCTCTTCATCACGATCGACGGGGGCCGGGCAAGCTCCACGAACTACGTGCTGGACGGGACCTATGTGCGGTCGATCCGCTTCAACAACCTGTCGCTGCAGCCTTCGGTGGATACGATCCAGGAGTTCAACCTGCTGCGGTCGACGTTTTCGACCGAGTATGGGCAGGGCCAGGCGATCGTCTCGATGGTGACGAAGTCCGGAACCAACAAGGCCCATGGAACGGCGTTTCTGTATACGCGCGACGCGATCTTCGATGCGCGCAACTGGGCGGCGACGGTGGCGAGCACCCCGAAGAAACCGACGTACCATCGGCAGCAGTTCGGCGGCAGCTTGGGTCTGCCGATCCTGAAGGACAGGGCGTTTTTGTTTGGCGGGTATGAGGGTCTGCGAACCTCGCGCGGCATTACGCAGCAAGGTTTGTTCCCATGCCCGCTGGCGTCGTGCCCGGGGTTCGATCCAGCCATCACGTTGGGTACCCCGGCCTACAAGATAGCCAGCGTCCTGCAGCCCTACTTTCCCGTTCCAAACTGCACGAGCTGCGGCACCAACAACTACAGCGCCACGCAGAACTTCACCGACAACTTCGACCAGTATGTGATTCGCGCGGACCAGACTTTATCGCAGAAGAGCACGCTTTTCGAGCGTTATATCGACTACAACGCCACGCAGTTCGGGCCTGCAGTGCAGGCCGGCGTGGGCACGAACTACCCCCTGCTGGGACGGAACATGGTGATCGGCAACACCTACCTGGTGACGCCGACCATCGTGAACGATTTTCGGGTCGGGTACAACCGCGTCTACGCGTTCTCCATCGGCCAGGTGCTGGTGCCGGGAACAAACTTTCCCGCGGCGGAAGGTCTGACGAACGTGACCGGGCTGACCTCTCCGACACAAAGCGGCCGCTCCTCGATCACGATTGGCGGCTTCACGGCGATCGGCGACGGCGGTCGTGACCAGGGTTCGACGGAGAACGTCTATAGCCTGGGCGATTCGCTCTCCCTGGTGCGCGGGCGCCATACGATCAAGGGCGGCTTCCAGTTCCAGTGGCGACAGATCGCCCAACTTGCGGATAACAACGCACGCGGGTCCTTCACGTTTGCGACCCCGACGGGACAGAAAAACGGGATCAGCAACTACCAGAATGGCATTTGCACCTCCTGCAATGCGGGCTTTGGAACCACGCAGGGGCACTACCGGGATAACACGTACGGGGCCTTCCTGAACGACATCTGGCAGGTAGGCCATGGGTTCACGGCGAACCTTGGTCTGCGCTGGGAGTACAACTCGCCGTTCGTCGAGCAGCAAGGGCTTGAGGGCGCGTTTATTCCATCGCTCGACCAGATTGGCTTCAACAAGGTTCCTGCGAATATCCCGGCATTCCTGCTGCCGAAGATCAACACAACGGCGGGGTACTTTCCGGCGGGGATCATTCAGCCTTACAAGAAAGGATTCGGACCGCGGCTGGGGGTGGCGTATCAACCCGCGCGCGGGACGGTCGCTCGTATCGGCTACGGCATTTACTTCGACAACATCAATGCCAACGAGTTGCAGTTTACGCGCTACGCCGCACCGCTTTACTACCAGATCACGCTGAATAACCAGAACGTTTCGGGTCTGTTTCCGAACATCAGCTCGCTCACCTCGGCGCCTGCGCCCTTCTCGGTGGATGCAGGCAACAAGCTGCCATATACGCAGGAATATACGGTCAGCGTGCAGCAGGATTTTGGCCATGGCACCACCTTCGAGATCGCCTACACGGGCAGCTCCACGCACCGGCTGTGGAAGCGATATGACCAGAATGAGGACATCTTCAATCCGAACGGGACCTCGACCGGCGTTCGGCCCTACCCCAATTTCCTTCATGGAATGCTGACCAGCGCCACCCGCGCCTCGGCGAGCTTCAATGGGCTCTCGGCCAAGCTGGAACAGCATAGCAACTCCGGGCTGTTCTATCTCGTCAACTACCAGTGGTCGAAGAACCTCGACAACAACTCCGGCGAGGTCGACGCAAACGACACCTCGTACTCGACCAACTTTGCATTCGACCGCTCCCCGTCGAACTTCGACGTGCGCAACCGAGCGTCGGGCAGCGCGGGCTACGAGCTGCCGTTCGGTGCAGGCAAAACGTACCTGCAGAAGGGTATTGGGAACGTCGTGGCCGGGGGCTGGTCGCTGCAGCCGGCTGTGCAGCTTCGTACGGGCTATCCCTTTTCGGTTTCGGCGACGGGCGGTCAGTTCTGCACGTACTGCCCGCAGCGCGCCTCGCTCGCTCCCGGCCATACGTCCGGTGCGCTGGCCGGCGCCAACCGCACCTACTTCCACTGGTTCGACCCAACGGCCTACCTGCCGCCGAGCGTCGCCGACGCCGCCTTGCCGGGCTTCAATGCGGCCTTCGGCGCCCAGGGCAACGTGACCCGCAACACCCTGCGCGGACCAGGCACCGCCCAGGTGGACTTCTCCGCCATCAAAAACTTCAACCTTTATGAAGGCATCCGCGCTCAGTTCCGGGCTGAAGCCTTCAACATCATCAACCATCCCATCCTGGCGAACCCGGCTTCCAACGTCTCGAACTCCAACGCAGGCCAGATTACCGCGACCTCGCTCGATAACCGCGATCTGCAGTTCGCTTTGAAGATATTGTTCTGAGAGGTCTCTTGGGGCGGTGGCGGAACCTCGCTGCCGTCCTTTGTTTTTGCCGTCCTTGCCTGAGCCGAGGGGAGCAACGATGTCGCATCTGCCGCAATGTTTCGCCGCGTTTGCTCTCCTCGCCTGTCTGCCCGGGTCCGCGCAGACGGCTTCATCGCCTGCCAGCCCGGCCCCTGCGAAGCCCTTCGTGCTTCGCTTTCATGAGCCGGACCCGATCGATTTCGATGAGCACGCGGGCTTCACCTCGCTCTTTGATGGCAAGACGCTGGCCCAGTGGGACGGTGACCCGGAGACCTGGCGGGTTGAAAGCGGCGCGATCGTCGGGGAATCGACCCGGGAGAAGCCGCGTGCCAACAGTTACATCTCCTACCATGGCATCGAGGCCAAGGACTTCGACCTGAAGCTTGAGATCAAGGTGGAAAACGGTGGCGGCAGCGGCATTCAGTATCGCTCCTCCGTCGGCAAGGAGTGGATTCGCGGAGCGCGGCCCGGGCAGCCGCTTCCGCCGCTCAAGTGGATGATGATGGGTCCGCAGGCGGACTTCTGGTTCCCGGTCAACCCGCCGCACGCCGCCTACACGGGCCAGTTCTACTCGGAGAATACGACACTCGGCATCCTCGCCTGGCGCGGGCAGGTTACGGAGTCCGAACCGGGCAAACCTCAGCGTCTGCTTGGCAACATCGGCAGCCGGGAGGCGCTCGGCGGCTATGTCAAGGTCAACGATTGGAACCAGTACGAGATCATCGCTCGCGGTGGAACCTTCATCCACATCCTCAACGGGCAGGTGATGGCCGTCTACATCGACGACGATCCGGCATCTTCCAACAACGTCTCCGGCCTCATCGGATTCGAGGTCGAAGGAAATCCCTGCAAGGTCTCCGTCCGCAACATCTGGCTGAGAAAGTTGAAGTAGGCGCAACGCCCTTCGCCGCGGCCTGGCCGGGCTCCTGGAGCGAGTGGGACCGGGAGCGGGCTGGTTACCTGTGGGTGTGGCCTCTGGATTTCTCTTTGACTCCACCCCGGTGTGACGGTATGGTGTGCGTATTCCTTGCAGCGGCCGCCGACCAGAGCCGATAGGGCGGAGCGATCTGATCGCTCGTCGCGCTGTGGAGGTACAGCTCTCAACGCAATTCTGCAGTGGGCCCCAAAATTTTAGCTTTCCGAAGAGAGCCGGATGTTTCCGCTTGCGATCTGCCTCGAACGTTCACAAAGAGGGTGTTTCCGGTCTGTCCTCACTATGGACCGGCGGAAGCCTGTTGCGCGCACTCTTGGAGTGGTCTGGTTCGCCGCGCTGTTCCTTCTTGTTCTGCCAGCGCCTCTTCGCGCCCAGCAGAACCTGACGTCGAACCTGCTGATTAATCCCGGAGCAGAGCTGGGAAGCCTCGCCAACTGGACCTCAACCGGGCCTGGAACTCCGACCGTCGACAGCGGCACCTTTGATGGCGGGATCAATCCCCACACCGGGAGCTACGATTTCCTCGGCCATGATTCCGACTCCGACTCGCTGTCCCAGACGGTCTCGCTGACTAACCTGGGCATCAGCGCCGCGACCCTGGATAGCGGCACAGTCAACGCGGGCCTCAGCTTCTGGGAACAGGGTCTGAACCAGGGCACTCCAAGCGATGACGCCTATGTAACGCTCACCTTCCTGGATGTGGAGGGGGGAACACTGGGCATGGTCAACTCTGGCGAGGTGGACTCCCACGGAGGGCAGTGGACCAACTTCACAGGGAGCTATCCTCTGCCGACCGGGACCCGCGCCATCACCTACACCATGCACTTTGTTCGCCATGCGGGCAGCGATCTAGACGGCTTTGTGGACGACAACAGCCTGATCCTTACGAGCTCGGTTGCGTCTGGCCTGACGTTGAGCGCGACGCGGCTGAACTTTGGTAATCAGACGGTGGGCGTTCAGAGCGCGCCGCAGGTGCTAACGGCGACGAACGCCGGCACAGCCACCATTAACATCGCGGCGATCGCCTTGCAGCTCGGCGCAAACCCCTCCGACTTTGCCCAGACCAACAACTGCCCAGCGGCCCTGGTTGCGGGCGCAAGCTGCCAGATCAGCGTCACGTTCACGCCCCATGGGGTGGGTTCGAAGATCGCCGGGCTGGAGATCGACGACGACTCCAACCCCTCCGCGCAGTTTGTGACGGTCAGCGGGACAGGCACCGGAGGGATTCTGCAGGTGAATCCCGGCAACCTGAAGACGATCGCCGGTACGGGAACGGCTGGGTACGCGGGGGACGGCGGAGCAGCGACCGCCGCGCAGCTGAACCAGCCGGATGGCATCGGCTTCGACCTGAAGGGCAACCTTTACATTACGGACGTTTTTACGGCGGTCGTCCGCAAGGTGGATCCGTCGGGCAACATCACGACCTTCGCGGGCAACGGCACCGCGGGCTACATGGGCGATGGTGGCGCGGCCACAAGCGCAGAGCTGAACCAGCCCTACAGCGTGACGGCCGACGCGGCAGGCAACGTCTATATCCAGGACACCGGCAATAACGTGATCCGCAAGGTGGATACGACCGGCAAGATCACCACGTTTGCCGGCACCGGCACGCCCGGTCATGCGGGCGACGGCGGCCCGGCCACCAGCGCGCGGTTCAACCAGAATCAAGGCGCGCGCTTCGACCAGTCCGGCAACTTCTTTGTGCCGCAGTGCGGCGGCGCGAGTATTCGCCGGATCGACCCCAGTGGAATCATCACCACGGTCGCGGGTAACTTCACGGCGGGGTTCAGCGGGGATGGGGGTCCGGCGACGAGCGCCCAGCTCTCCTGCCCGTCGGGGGTCGCCATCGATGCGGCGGGGAACTTCTATATCGCCGATTACTTCAATCAGCGTATTCGCAAGGTCGATACGCATGGCACCATCACCACGATCGCCGGAGACGGCAACGGCGCGTTTCTTGGCGACGGCGGCCCGGCCGTTTCGGCCGAGATCAACCTGCCGAACGACATCGCGCTCGACACGGCGGGAAACCTCTACATCGCCGATAGCGGCAATAATCGGGTTCGCAAGATTGACACCAAAGGCATCATCACCACGGTTGCGGGCGGGCTGCAAAATGCTGGAAGCGCCGGGGTCAACACGCCTCTCGGGCTGGCAGTGGACGCCTCGGGCAACCTGTTCTTCTCCGACTCCGGCAACAGTGCCGTGCGGGAGGTATTCCCCGCCGGCGCCTCCCCGTTCCCGGCGACCCCGCTCGGAACGGCCGCCACTCCACAGACGCTGACGCTCAGCAACATCGGCAACCTGCCGGTGACGATCGCAGGGGCGGGAAGCTTCCTCCTTGGCGGGAACGCGGCCGACTTCTCGCTGTCGGGCGGGAGTTGCCTGGCGGGCGTGACCTTGACGGCGAGCGGCGGCTCCTGCACCTTGCAGGTATCGTTTTCGCCGGTCGCGGCCGGTCTGCGGATGCTTTCGGTCTCGATCACCGACAATGCCTTGAACTCGCCGCAGTCCTTTACGCTTTCCGGCACGGGGACGGCTGTGGCCGCAACCCTGAACTGGGCTCCGCCCGCGAACATCGTTTTCGGCACGCCGCTAGGCGCGGCGCAGCTGAACGCGACCGCCAGCGGCGTCGCGGGGGCAGCCGTCGCCGGAACGTTCGTCTACACGCCGGCCGCCGGTACGGTACTCACCGTCGGGCCGCATGTCCTCAGCGTCACGTTTACGCCGACCGATCCCAGCTACCTGAGTGCGACGGCGACGGTTCCTATTACGGTGACGCAGGCGGCCACCGTGCTCACCTGGCCAGCACCGGCCAGCATCGCGTATGGCATTCCGCTCAGCGCGGCGCAGCTCAACGCAACGGTCTCCGCGGCTGGAGCCGCCGTGCCCGGCACATTCACGTATACACCGGCCGCGGGCACAGTGCTTCCGCCTGGTCCGCAGACGTTGAGCGTCAGCTTTACGCCGACCGATCCGGGGACCTACACCACAGCGAGCGGAAGCGTGCCGCTGACGGTGACGGGCCTGGTGCTTGGCTCGATTGCGCCGTCTTCGGTGCCGCTCGGTGCGGCGGCCACGACCCTTACCCTCACCGGCTCCGGCTTTGTGACCAGTTCCGTAGTGCAGGTGAACGGTACGCCCGTCGCCACGACCTACGTGAACCCGACGACCCTGACCGCTGTCGTTCCGGCAACAAACTTCCTGGCCAGCGGCGCGCTTGCTATCACGGTGTCCGATCCGACGATCACGGCGGTGAGCGCGGCGCAGACCCTCACGGTCATCCCGGCCTCTCCCAACGTGACGCTGTCCGGCCCGTCCGTCACCGCGCCGGGTTCGCAGCCGTCCATCTCGCTGACCATCACGAATCCGTATCCACTCAGCCTTACCGCGGTCTTCTCGCTTAGCTTTGCGGGCGCGGCGACCCCGTCCGTCGACGACCCGGCTATCCAGTTCGCAGCCGGCGGAAGGACCTTGACGATCGTCGTTCCCGCCAACTCGACCGTTGTGCCGCCTATCCCGCTGCAGGCCGGTACGGAGGCTGGGACGATTACGATTCCCGTTGTGCTGACCGCGGGCGGCGTGAACGTGACGCCGGCTGGGCTGGCGCCGTTGGTCATTGTCGTTCCCGGCACCGCGCCGGTGGTCTCCACCGTCTTCCTGACGCGGAACGCCGGTACGCTGAGCGTGGCGATCCACGGCTTCTCGAACACCCGCGAGGTGAAGACGGCGACCTTCCACTTCGTGGCGGCGTCCGGGGCCACGGTCGCCACGCCGGACCTGACGGCGCCGGTGGGCACGGTCTTCGCGGGGTGGTTCAGCTCCGCGCAGTCGCCCGCCTTCGGGTCGACCTTCACCTATACCCAGGTGTTCAACGTGAGCGATGACGCCAAAAATATCGGCTCCGTGCAGGTGACGCTGACCAACGCGGTAGGAACGTCGTCGATCCAGTCGGCTCAATAAGGGGATGGTCGGGGCGGAGGGATTCGAACCCCCGGCCCTCTGCTCCCAAAGCAGATGCGCTACCAGGCTGCGCTACGCCCCGACACTCTACGATTTTAGCGCAGCCCCCGTCTCAGCGGCCGAGCAGCCGATGCACCTCCGCTCCCAGGGCGCCCGTCAGGTGCAGCAGGGCCCAGCCCAGCAGCAGCGTAGGGATCAGCAGCAACGCCGCAAGTGCCACGCAGAGCGCCGCCAGAAAGAGCCAACTCTTCTGCTTCTGTCGAACCGGTTCGCGCACGCTCCCCGTCAGCAGCGCATAGTTGCGCCGATTCGCCTTCCATCCGATGTCGAACAGGTTTCCCAGCACAGGCACCGCGCCGACCGCCGCCTCAATGCCGACGTTCACTACCATTCGGGTCAACGTGACATAGGAGACGCCGCGCATCCACGCCGCCACGATGATGATGCAGGAGGCGAGCCCGCCCAGCACATCGCCCAACCCGGGGATAAAGCCCACGATGCCGTCCAGCCCAAAGCGGATCGATGTGCCCGGGATGCGGAAGTAATCGTCGAGCAGATGCGACAGCAGGTCAAGATTTTCATCGCTGACGAGGCTTTCGCCGCGCTGCTTGCGCGGTGGCAGAATTTCCGGTCGTGCGGTCGGTACAGTGGACGGCATGGGCGCGTACCTGGCTCTCTCCCTCGTTCGATGCAATCGCGGTGCTATACTGTGTGCAATACGGCGGCTATAGTTCAGTGGCAGAACGCCGCTCTGTGGCAGCGGATGTCGTGGGTTCGAAACCCACTAGCCGCCCCAAAAACCTCCTAAGCCTGCGGTCACCCTGCGCGTTCCTTGCGGCCCATTCAACCACTTGGACCACTGGCACAGCTGCTAAAACACGACAAAACACGATGGCCCCGAAGACACCGCGCGCCGAGTTGATCCTGCAGCAAGCTCCGGCGCCGCCCAACCTCTTCGCCGGAACCTCGGGCTGGGCATACCCTACCTGGAAGCCCGGGTTCTATCCCGCCGGCCTGCCTGCCGCGAAGTTTCTTCCGTTCTACGCCTCGCAGGTCAACTCCGTCGAGGTGAACTACACCTTCCGCACGTTGCCCACCGCAAAGCAGCTTGAAAGCTGGCTCAACGCCGTCCCGCCAACCTTCCGTTTCAGCTTCAAGGCCCCGCAGCGCATTACTCACTTCAGCCGGCTCCGCGAGTGCGCAGCCCATGTCGCCGAGTTTGTCGAGGCGCTGAAGCCGGCACGCGAGGCCGGCAAGCTCGGTCTCCTCCTCTTTCAGCTGCCTCCCAACTTCAAGGCCGACCTGGACCGCCTCCACGCCTTCCTTTCGCTGCCTGCGCTCAGCGCCCCCGGGCGTCCGCCCATTGCGTTCGAGTTCCGCCACGAGAGCTGGTTTACGGAGCCGGTTTACGACCGGCTGCAACTCGCCGGGGCCGCCTTATGTGTCGCGGAGAGCGACGACCTGGTCACGCCGAAGGTCCATCCGGCGCTGGAGCATGCCTGCTTTCGCCTGCGCCGCAACGGCGGCTACACCCAGCCGGAGCTGCAGGCGTTTGCCGCACGGTTCACCGCGCTCGCCCGTACCCGCGAGGTGTACGCATACTTCAAGCATGAGGACGAGCCCACCGGGGCTCTGAACGCCGTGGCCTTCCTGCAGGCGGCGACTGCCTGATGCCGCCGTTCGCGCCCACGCCTTTCCAGCCACGACACTTTCTCGCTAACGGTCATCTGCAGACGATCTTCGGCAACTTTTTGCCTCGGCCGGATCATCTCCCCGCGCCCATCGCGCAGTTCGTCGAGGTCGCCCCGGCCACAGGCTCGCGGATGTCTAGTCAGGTTCTCTGCCATTGCCACTGGCAGCCGCCGGAGGTTCGCTCCACGCGCATGACAGCCATCCTTCTGCATGGCCTTGAGGGGTCCTCGAACTCGCAATATGTCGTCGGCAACGCCAACAAGCTTTGGCGCGCGGGAATGAATGTCGTCCGCATGAACATGCGAAACTGCGGAGGCACCGAGGCCCTTTCGCCTTCGCTTTACCACTCCGGGCTCTCCGCGGATGTGGATGCCGTGCTCCGCTTCTTCCTTGCTACCGAGCGGCTGCAGCAGATGGCCATCGTCGGCTACTCCATGGGAGGCAACCTGGTTCTGAAGCTCGCAGGAGAGCTTGCCGTGGAGGCCCCGCGGCAGCTGCGGTGCGTTGTTGGGGTCTCCCCGGCCATCGATCTTGGTGCCTCTGCCGACGCGCTGCACCGCCCCACCAACCGCCTGTACGAGCGGCGTTTCCTCCGGGCGCTGCTGAGACGTTTTCGCAAGAAGACGACGCTTTTCCCCCAGGTCTTTGACCCCGCCCGCGCTGATGGCCTCCACTCCTTGCGGGACTTCGACGATCGCATCACCGCCTTCTACTCCGGCTTCTCCGGGGCGGACGACTACTATCACCGTGCTGCCGCCGCCCGCGTCGTCGATCGCATCCGCGTACCTACCCTCATCCTCCACGCCCTCGACGATCCCTTCATCGAGATCACCCCATCCACCCGCGCCCGCATTGCGGCCAACCCCGCCATTACGCTGGTGGAAACGCGCCAGGGCGGCCACTGCGCATTTCTCGCCAAGCCGGACCCGGCCACGAACGACGATGGCTACTGGGCGGAAACCAGCCTGCTCCGCTTTCTCCAGTCATCGCAGTGAAAGGGCAGACGTCATGCCCTGAGATAATCGACCTATGCTCGCTGAATGGTCCGCAGAATGTGCCTCCGACGATCCCGTCCTGGTGGTGCCCTGGCACGACCCCGCCACCGGCGCGGCGTTCGTCGATCTGCGCCTGCACCCCTACGACTTCGACCATCTGCCGGAGGCTGAACTGTATCCGCCGCTGATGCAGGCGCTGCGTGCGCTGAACGCGCCGCGCTCGCCGGTCTTCACCGCGAAGTGCGACGCCTGGATCACGTCGGCCGACGAGATGGAAAGCCTTCGCTTGGACCTCGATATCGCGGACGCGCCTGCGGGCTTCGCCAGCTACATCGACCTGCTGTGGCGCGAGCGTTCCATCTTCGCCTCCTTCCACCAGCAGGAGCAGCAGGTTTATCGGCTCACCCGGCTCGCGACTCCGCTTGATCATCCCTACGCGGCCCTCGAGTGTGTCCTGCGCCCAGCCTTCGTCGACCTGGCCGGCCCCCAGGAGGGCTTCGCCGTCAGCCTCTACGTCCGCGCGCTCGGCCCGGACCAGGACGCCGCCGCGCAGATCTGGTCCGCAGCCCTTGAGTCTGTCGTCTCCCTGCTGCGCAGCCGCGACCTCGCCACCTCGTAGCCGGCTCCGCTACAATCGAGCCACCAGCCCACGCGCGGGCGAGTAGCTCAATCGGATAGAGCACCAGCCTTCTAAGCTGGGGGTTGCAGGTTCGATCCCTGCCTCGCCTACCACCCGGTCTCCCCTTCCATCGGTCGCCCCGGGCGACAGGGACCGCTTCGCCTCGCCAGCCCTGAAGCCGGCTACCGTCCCAGCAGGCTAGGCAATCCGGAACTTCTCGATTACGATCGAGGAACACTTTGCAAGGCCACTCGGTTGCTCGCTCGCGTGCCATCCTCTCAGTGTGTTTGCCCGTATCGATTTCAAGGTCAACGAGACCCATCCTGAGGTTTCATCCCGAGCCGTATGACGTGTGTGTATCCAGAGTGTGCCGGGTCCCTCCATACAGGTTCGTCCGCGGCGTACTGTCTGCTGTGCCGTCTTCCTACCGCGCGCTGCGGGGCATGCCAGGGCATCAACCGGACAAGCGCACGCTTCTGCCGGCAGTGCGGTGTGGCCTTGACGACAGAGCCGGAGCCGACTCCGCCGGGAGCGGCAGCCTGGGAGCACGAACCCTCCATCTCGCAGGTGGACGATACTCTCCTGACCGCTCCGCAGAGCGCACTTGGCTTTCTGTGGGCGCTCGGCCAGGAAGGCAGCCTCTACCGCATCAATCCCTTCGAGGTAAGCGGCCGCCAAGTCACGGAGCAGACCCGTCTCTGGAAGGGGCAACATAGCCATGCCTTCACGGTCCGCCGCCTCGGACGGCAGTCCGGCCCGGAGGAGCCCTGCGCCGTGGTCGCAATCGCTTCCAGTCTGATGATCTGGGGACTGGTCTCTCAGCGGCTCGACAGCTTCGCGGCACTGCTCGAAGGCGAGTCGATCCTGTGTGACGCCCGCTCGGCCTACCAGCTGGTCGCAGCATCCGGCCAGGAGGTCTTTTGCCTGACCCGGCGCGGCGCGGCCGCATCCCTCCTGCGCATCTCGCTCCCCACGATGGCTGCGACCCGTTACCCCATCCAGCCCTCCGAAACCCCTCTGTGCGGCCCCGTGTGGGTCGACGGCAAGGTGGTGGTGTGGTCGCAGGAAGCCTTGTGGACGCTGAGCGGCGAAGACCTCGAACGGCGCGAGGTTCCCGCCGGCGTTACGCTGTGGACCGGGCCCAGCGAAGACGGCATCGTCACCCTTCCGCTTGGCCGCTCCCCGGCGATCGCCCATGGCACCCGACTCTATCTGCCTTGCCTTCAGCAGGGTGGTCCGGCGCTGTTCATGGCCCAGGGTGGCAGCGCGCATTGGGCGCTTTCCGTGATCCCGGTCAGCCGTCCCGGCACCCTGGTCGAAGACCTGGACGGCAATCCGCTGTTTGCCAACGATGAGACGCTTGCCGTATGCCGCGGCGGCGGCTTCCGCGCCGAGGTCGTCGATCGGGAGCTCTCCGCGCGCTTTGCCAGCTTCCATCGAAAGGGTCTCAGCCTCTTCTTCTGCGAAGGGAACTACGGAAACGGCACGCAGCAGTGGCTGCGGGCGCATGTGGGGGAGCAGCCCCGGCCCGTCGCCTGGCAGCTTGGGCCGAACCGCCGGATTAAAGAGTGCAGCGGCTTCTGGCCCTTCGCCGGCGGCATGGCGGCGCAGATGCTTATCGAGGACAGAGTCATCCGGACGGAGTTCGTGTCATGGCACGACTGACCCTGTGGCTTGCCACGCTTGCGTTCTGCGTCCTGCCGGGCTGGGGCCAGGCCCAGCGCCAGGCGCTCTTTCTCGATCGCTCCGGCAGCATGAAGCCCTACTACGAGAACGGCCTGATCCAGGCCATCGTGCAGCCGCTGGACAGCGCCACGACCGGCTCCGGCAGCCTGGCCGTCTACGCCTTCTCGACCGACGTCTCGCCGCAACGAACGCTTGCCCAGATCGAGACCATGCCCTTCGGCAGCTTCACCTTCCTCGACAAGGTGATCGACGCATGCGAGCGGCAGCGTCTGCCCCTTGCCTGGATCGTCACCGACAACATCGAGGACACCGGCGCCGCAGGCAACACCGAGCGCTTCTATGCAAGGCTGCGCAGCGATTCCGTTCGGCGCATCACCGTCTTCCCCGTTCTGGCGCCGCGTGGAAAACCCGGGCTTGTGGTCTATGCGCTGCTCTTCGACCCCGCCGCCGATGCCCTGTACAACGGCATGCTGCAGGGCTTCGCCGCCCGGGGCGCAGGCGTCCTCCACACCGACCCCTTACGCATGAAGCCGGTTGACCGGGACACGGTCGAGGTAACCACCCAAAGCCTCGCCCCGCTTACCCGCCGCGGCGGCCCCAAGGTCTATGACACCGGCGTTCCTCTCCGCGAGTCCGTCGAGGTGCGCTTCCGATCGAAGTTCGATCACATCCGCATCGTCGACTCCACGCTGCGGGTGCCACCCTCCGCCCCCCGCTTCCAGCCCGACTCCCTGCTCGTCCCGGAGCGTGGCGCGATCGCCATCACACCCGATCGTATCCGCTCGCTGGGTCCCGGCGACGAGACCGCCCAGGTCTACCGGCTTACCGTCGATCTTGGCTCCGTGCATCTGAAGAACTCCCCCGCAGCCTGGTGGCAGGCCGCCTGGAGCAAGCCGAACGAGGAGGCGGAGCTCGACGCGCGCTTCGTCATCGACGTTCCCCAGGAAAACTTTCGGCTCAGCCCCAAGTTCCTCACCGACTACAGCGCCGCCACCATCGACGTCGCGCGGGAGACCGGCAAGGTCTACGCGCTCGATCATCTGCTGTCGAGCGTCAACAGCCAGCACGTACTCATCCAGGTGGACTCGCCTCTCTTCTTCAAGATCAGTTATCCGTCCTGGCCGGCCATCCTCTTCCTGGCGCTCTTTGCCCTCGCCGCCGGCCTGCTGATCCTGCTCGTCGTCTTTGGCCGCCGTCTTCTCCCCGTCCGGCATCGCGCCTGGACCGTTGCCGCCACCGGCCGCGGCGGCAACGAGCTCGACGCGCGCATCGAAGCCGCCCAGGTCATCGTGGCTGGGGAGGCCATCGGCCGTATCGAGCGCAACCGCCTCTTCGCCCTGCCGCCCGCCCGCTTTGACAAGCAGCCCGACGGCTTTGCCCTGCAGCCCGGCGCGCAGGTCCACGTCCGAACCCGCCGCAACGAGCTCGACCTCACATTTAACGAGGCCCACGACGCGGCAGGAAACCGCCAGCCCGCCGCCGCCGTATCCACCAGTACCGCCGCATCCCCCCGCGGCCCGATCAAGAGGAGGTAGCAATGCAGACGATCCCGGTAAAGAGCAGCGTCCGCACCATGATCGGCATGATCTTCGGCCTGTTCTTCCTCATGAACGTTGTCCTGCTCATTCTTGCCCTCTGGTTCGCCTTCGCCCACGATGGCAAGGCCATGATCCTGCCCACCGACCTCAGCATGGGAGTCCGGCTGGTGATCTTCGCCGCCGGAACCGCCCTCAGCTGGTTTCTTGGCCGATGGCTCTTCCTGCAGATGATCGAAGGCAATCTCGGCATCGACGAAAGCTCGAACGCCGCTTTTGTGCTCCTGTTTTATATACTTCTCGTCTTCGCCGGCGTCGCGTTCATCGGCCCAAGTTACTGGCTCTGGCAGGCCATCTTGATGATGGTGCTCATCCTGCTCACGCTCTTCGTCCTTCGCCGTGTGCTTGGGCTTCTGCTGGCCGTCGCCATCATGGGCGCGTCGCTGGTCCTCGGCATCGTGCTGTACCTCGCATTCAGGTAGCCTCAACCGGGAAGGGAAGAGAGACATGGCTTCTGCACCAGCTCCAGGCTACATGGCGGCACCCACCACGGCATACCGGCCCATCCTTTTCCTTGGCCTGGGCGGCACCGGCAAAGAGATTCTTCTGCGCCTGCGTCTCCGCATGCATGAGCGCTTCCGCACCCACCAGGTGCCGTTCGCCCGCTTCCTCTGGGTCGATACCGACACCCGCGCCACCGACGCCCGCGGCCAGGATCTCTCCAAAGCTCTCGGCGCCATGGGCTTCGGCGAGCATGAAAAGTTCACGCTCCTGGAAGGCGCCGTCGGCAAGGATCTCCGCGATATCTTCCAAAATCCCGGGCAGTGGCCGCATATCCATGAGTGGCTCTACCCGCAGGTGCGGCAGTTCGGCAGCGAGATCGCCGACGGCGCCGGGGGCGTGCGCGCGGTCGGCCGGCTCACCTTCTTCGCGAAGTACGTCAAGCTGCGGGAGCAGATCGAAAGCCGGCTCAACGAGCTCTCGCAGCTCGAAACCATCAACAAAACCCAAAACTTCTTTCGGCAGCACGGCCTGCCCTCGGTCGGGACCGACAGCAACTCCTCGCCCACCATCTTCGTCGTCACCTCCGTCGCCGGGGGCACCGGCTGCGGCACCTTTCTCGATGTCGGCTTCATGCTCCGCGACATCAAAAAGACCTCCGCCAACGTCTCCGAGATCTTCTCCTACGCCATCCTGCCGAACGTCTACAACGCCAGCCCGCAAGGCGAGATCGCGCAGCGCTCCTTCGCCAACGCCTACGCCGCGCTCAAGGAGCTCGATCACTTCACCAAGCGCATCAAGGCCAACGAAAGCCTCGACGCCAAAGAAGGCAACCCCTACAGCGACTTCATCGTCAGCTGGCGGCGCGACCGCGAAGAACGCATCGAGGGCCCGCCCTACAGCGTCACCTACCTCATCGAGCTCAACAACGAGGCCAAGCTCCCTATCGCGCAGGAAAATCGCGGCGACCTCTTCGGCATGCTCGCCGAGACCCTCTTCCTCGACCTGCTGCCCGGCCCCTTCTCCGATGCCAAGCGCTCCAACTACTCCAACATCGTGCAGGCCCTGGCTGGTGCCTCCGGCGTCAACACCGTCTCCGAGCGGGTCAACTTCAAGCAGACCTTCGCCCGCCGTTATGCCTCCTGCGGCATGTCGAAGATCGAGATCCCCATGGACGCCGTCCGCGCTGCCTGCGCGGAGAAGCTCGAAGGCCAGATCTTCCGCTACATCCTGCGGGACAAGGAAGATTCCGATGCCGCCCGCGGTGTGCTGCGCGATCTCGCCGCGTTCGAAATCGACGAAAACGGCATCTTCAACCGCTTCGGCATGGAGTGGAAACAAGATATCCACGACGACCTGACCCGCGCGGTCCAAAACGCCCCGCTCAAAACGCCGGACGATGTCGTCAAGCTGCGCGGCGAGCTCGACCGCATCGAGCACGCCAAGCTTCTGGTCGACTCCGACCGGCTCGGCACCATCATCAGCCGCATCCGCGCTCGCACTCCTACCGTCAACCGGGATGCCAGGCAAAGCTTCGATAAGATGCTCACCGAGCGGATCTTCGAGAACCCGGAGCGAGGCCTGGCCACCTCCCTGCGCGAAAACGGCTACCTGCAACTCGCCGTCGCCCGGACCCGCGAGCTCATCACGCCCTCGCGCGAGGAGACGCTCAGCGTCCTCGACCAACGCATCAAGGACACAGAAGCCGACGCAGATGATCTGCGCGCGCAAAAGGACGCCCACCTTCGTGAACTGGACGCTGCCCTCCGCAGCGTGCCCGCCGCGATCCTTGCCGCCAGGGAGCAGGTCGTCAAGATCGTTCTCGAGCGGGTCCGCGACATCGAGGAGCAATACCTCTACGCACTCGGAGAAAAAGAGCTGCTCCAGGAGGCCAGGAAAGTGGCTCAGGAGCTCGCACGCGTCATGATCGAGACCCGCGGCGCATTGCTCGTCTTCCTGGACAAAGCCAACACCATCCTCGGCTCCTCAGTCACCCGGCTGGCGGCCTCCGAGTCCAGACTCAAGCACGGCTCCCATGTCCTTTTCCTCCAGCTCTTCGACTCCGATAAGCATTTGCCGGAGTTCTACCGGCTCGACGACGCGGAGGTCGATCCCCGCAAGGAGTACCGCAATCTTCTGCTTGCACTCGACGCGCCAGACCTTGCCCGCATGGCCGAAATGTTGCGCCACGAAACCACCGACGCGGTCGGCCACCGCGTCAGTCAGTTCTGCGAGCGCCGCTTCCACGGCGACTTGAGCGCCCACCCGCGAGCCGTCAACGTCCTCGATCATCCCATGCTCCACGATCCCGCGACAGCCAGCCAGGTCATCCAGAACTTCGTCAATCAGGCCCGCCCCATGCTCCGCCGCGACGAGAAGCTGGCCGCAAGCAATGTGGAGTCAACCACCTTCGCCTACCTCGGCATCGCGAACAAGGATTCACCGGAGGCCAGCACCTTCATCAAGCGTGTCCAGGACCTCGCGCAATGCAACGTCGAGACCATCGACACCGGCAGCAATCATCGCAACGAGATCTTCCTCTACTTTTCCAGCTTCGCCTTTCCTCTACCCTCGCTCACACTGGTTCAGAACGACTGCCATCACGCCTACACAGACTTCTACTCTCAGTTCAATCCCGGTCAGGCCCGGCAAGCCACCACCGGCATCCCCCTGCATCTGTCGGAGCGCTGGGAGGGCCGCTATGACGATCTCGTCATCTACTCCGACCGCGAGGCAGAGCTGCTTGAGGAGGTCCTCGGCATCGTCAACCTCGCACCCTCCCTTCATGTCCTCACTGTCGTCGACCCCGACAAACGCAAGTCCACCGCGCTGCCGGACTACATCTACAGGGATGCCCCACCCCTCAGCACATCCGAGACCCTCGGCAAGCGCCGCATGGTCATCGCCCGCCTCATGAAGGACACCTTTCTCCGCCGGGACCTCGCCGACGCCGTGCAGGCGCGTGAAAACCAACTGACGCCCGACCAGCTCAAGGCCTTCTTCTGGAGCCTTCGGGCGACGCTGCTCGGCCCGGACATGGAGGCCGGAACCCCGGACTACCAGCTTCTCAGCAGCAAGTTCACCCAGGTCTACCATCGGCTCCTGCAGGAAGCCCCACACCTCGCCGGCCAGATCGATACCGACCGCATGCCCGCCACCGGGCAACTCGCCTGGATTCGCAGCCAGGGCTTCGGCCTGGACTGGCCGGACGCCGGACCTCCCGTCGTCTCCGGGCTTGAGCTCTGGCGGCGCCCCGTGCGCTATGCCTAGAGGACCGCGATGATCTGTACCCGATGTGAGGTGTGGGAGGTCACCGCGGAGGATAACTTCTGCTCCTGGTGCGGGGCGTCCTGGGTCGCCGTCCAGGTACAGCTCCATCCGGCAGCCATCTCTTCTGCGGACTATCCTCCGCCGGTCCAGCTCGTCGCTACCAACACCTCGCCGCAGAGAACAATCACGGTCGTCCACCTCCAAGCCGGCGCCGCCTGGGTCACGCCGCTTCCCGCCGAGCCGCTGCCCCGATCCATCAAGGCAGGCGAGCACAAGGTCTTCCTGCTGGAGGTCGATCCTCTCTCCACCGCCGCCGGCGCAACTGCCACCATCAAGCTGGACCTTGCCTTTGGCGGCGGCGCGGCCACCCTCCTCCGCCTCGTCAACCAGCGCACAACACCCGCTCCGCCGGACCACCTGCCCTACACCCATTGGCAGGTGGCTGCTAGCCCGCAGCCGCTCGAAACCCCCCACAGCACCTCCTTCCGCGCGCTCGATACCACCTCCGGACGCACGTTCAGGGTGCGTGGCTATCGACTCCCCGCCAGGCCCCCGCAGGCTCTCCTGCGTCAGTTCCACGCCGCTGCCCGCTCGCTCCGCGAGATCGCTCTCGCGCCGGAGTGGGTCTGGTTCGCCTATACCCTCGAAGGCTATCCCTGCACCGTCGGCCACGACCTTCCTGGCCGCCGTCTCGACCAGCTCCTGACCCCGGGAAAGCTTAGCCGCGCCGAGACCCGCGACTCCCTTCGCGCCGTTCTTCTCGCGCTCCACGAACTGCACACCCACGCCGGCTCGCGTGGCCCCCTCTACCACGGCGCCCTTGAGCTCTCACATCTCTTTGTCCCGGAGGCCGCGCCTTCGCGCCTCCTGCTCACCTCCGGCATGTACCTGGAACATCTCCTCACCGCCTCGCCCTACTCGCCCGAATATTTCATCGAGAGCGACCTGCGCCGCGCCGGCCTCGCCCTGCTCTCGCTGGTCACTGGCTCCGACGCCACATCCCCCGCCCAGACCGCCATGCTCGACGCGGTCCACGACGTAGCCGTCGGGGCTACCCTCGACTATCTCCTGCGTCCCGCCGCCGCAAAGCCCGTCTCTGCCCAGCAGGTGCTCGCCTTCTTCGATGCCCTCGTTCGTGCCGAACAGGAAAATCACCGCGCGGAGTTCCAGAAGGCCTACACCCTCTCCGGCTCCCAGCGCCTGCGCCCGATCCTCGCCCGCCTCGGCGCGCTGGAGACCACCTTCCAGCAGGCCCGCAGCCAGGCTGCCGAGACCGCCGCTCCGCCGCAACCCCTCGCCGCAGGGCCTGAGCCGCCAGCACCCCCGCCCTTCACCCCGGTCCCTGCACCTCCGTCCCCGTCTGCCTACC
>CAXUNW010000036.1:0-20185 GCA_964252505.1 uncultured Acidobacteriaceae bacterium | reverse complement strand
GATGACGACGCTGAGCCGGACGCTGGGCCGGAGTGAAGGGGTGGATGCGGCGTCGGGGACGGCGTATACCCGGCTGTACCTGGTGAGCCAGGAGGGCGGGGAGCCGGACAGTTTCGACGCGACGCGGCCGACGTTGACGGTGGAATGCACACGGCGGACGGACGGGCGGTATGGGTTCGGCATGGCGCTGCACTATAACGGGACGACGGATACGGGCTACCATGCGATCAAGAGTCTGCATGCGGGGACGCCGCACTTCAACCGGCTGGCCGATCAGCGGACGGTGGTGTTCGAGTTTCTGGGATATACGAAGGTGAAGCCGTATGCGCGGCAGTTTGTGCTGGTGAGCGAGCCGGAGGGGGCGCTGGTGTACAACCCGCCGGGGCTGCACTCCTTCAACCTGGACGAGGCGGCGTACCACCTGCAGTATTTGCGGGCGCTGCCGACGTTTCGGACGACGTACTCGGGATGGACAGCGACGTTTGAGACGGAGCCGCTGCTGGCGCAGATCAAGAAGGAGCCGATGTGCGCGGCGAGCCATCTTTAAGGCGGCGCGTGTGCGTGGGGTGATAAAGGACGCGTCGGGCCCAGGGGACGGCGCGTCTAATATCATTGAGACACGCCTATGAGACGGATTCGCTATACGAAATTTACCGGGGACCTTGCTTCTTCGTTCGGGATGGAAGACTTGATGCAGGCGCTGTCAGAGTTTCTGCTGGACTCGGGGTTTCAGGACCCGATGTCGCGGTTCCAGGCGCTCGATGGCGAGCAGACGATGGAGAACCTGCGGGATGCGATCCGGCAGGCGCTGGACTCGGGCGAGCTGTTCGACGAAGAGGCGCAGGAGAAGTATGAGGCGTTGAATGAAGAGCAGGTGGAGGAGCTCATCGACCAGATCATCGCCAAGATGCAGGAGCAGAACTTCATCAATGCGGAGAAGCCGCAGGAAGGCCAGGGAGAGCAGGGAGACGGGCCGGAGACGCAGGCTCGGTTTGAAGTAACCGACAAAGGGATGGATTTTTTGGGGTACAAGGCGCTGCGCGAGCTGCTGGGGCCGCTGGGCAAATCGAACCTGGGCCGGCACGACACGCGGTTCGAGGCGAGCGGAGTCGAGACGAACGGGTCTTCGAAGGCTTACGAGTTTGGCGATACGCTGAACCTCGATATCACGGCGACGCTCTCGAACGTATTCGCGCGGGAAGGGTTCACGGTGACCGCGGGCGAGGGACGGGGAACGCTGAACCTGGAGTACTCGGACCTGCAGGTGCACCAGTCGGACTATCAGAGCTCGTGCGCGACGGTGGTGCTGCTGGATTGCTCGCACTCGATGATTCTGTACGGGGAGGACCGGTTTACGCCGGCCAAGCGGGTCGCCATGGCGCTGGCGCACCTGATCCGGACCCAGTTCCCGGGGGACACAATCAACCTGGTGCTGTTTCATGACTCCGCAGAGGAGATCCCGGTGTCGCAGCTCTCGCGGGTAAAGGTGGGTCCGCACTACACAAACACACGGGAAGGACTGCGGATGGCGCAGCGGATCCTGGCTCGGCAGAATAAAG
The DNA here is from genome assembly GCA_964252505.1 of uncultured Acidobacteriaceae bacterium. Classification (GTDB taxonomy): domain Bacteria; phylum Acidobacteriota; class Terriglobia; order Terriglobales; family Acidobacteriaceae; genus Edaphobacter. The sequence goes on along the minus strand of CAXUNW010000036.1, from coordinate 18,626 downwards.
ACATGAAGCAGATCGTGATGATTACGGATGGCAAGCCGAGCGCCTTGACGCTGCCTGACGGGCGGATCTACAAGAACGCCTTCGGGCTCGACCCGCTGGTGATCGCGGAGACGCTGGAAGAGGTCTCGCGATGCAAGCGGGCGAACATCATGATCAACACGTTCATGCTCGCCTCCGACTACCAGCTGATGCAATTCGTGCAGAAGGTCAGCGCGATGTGCCGGGGCAAGGCCTACTTTACGACCCCGGAGAACCTGGGCAGCTATCTGCTGATGGACTTTATGTCGCGGCGGATGAAGACGATCCACTAAGCACAGCCCCGCGAAAGGCCCGGGCCCATGGGGGTGACGCGCCGGGCCTTCCGCACCTGCAGGAGCTAGCCCAGCTCTTCCATGCTGTTGACGCCGTACTTCAGATACCAGGGGCTGGCGGCAAGCAGGCCCTTGTTGACGTTCTCCACGTTCTCGACGCCGGTCGTTTCCAGCCACGCCCGGAAGGCGTCGACGCCCTGCTTGGCGTAGATCGCGACCCCATCGGCCCAGGTGGCGCGACCGCAAAGAACCCCGTTGAACTTGGTTCCCGACTCCCCCGCAAGCTCGAGCGTCTCAATGAAGGTGGGGTTCGAGACGCCCGCCGACAGATAGATGAAGGGTTTGTGGGTCATCGACTCCGCATCGCGGAAGTGCTGGAGCGCCTCGGCGCGGGTGTAGGCTGCCTCGCCCTTGAAAGACCGGGTTCCCTGGACAAACTGCATCTGGATGGGAACCTCCACCTTGAGAACGTCCACGTTGTAGCGCTCCTTGCCGAACTCCGCCATGGCGCCGGAGACGATCGACGGCTTCTTCTGCGCATACGCGACCGTCTTCTCGTCCTTGCCCTCCTCGTCGTAGCCGACAAACTCCAGAAAGAAGGGGATGTCGTGGTACATGCATTCATCGCCGATGCGCTCGATCCAAGCCTGCTTGAGGTCATTGACGGAGGATTTTTCGAACGGGGTATAGTAGAGCAGGATCTTGATGCAGTCCGCCCCGGCCTCTTTCAGGCGGCGGACGCTCCAGACGTCGAGCAGGTCGGGAAGCCGGCCGGGCGTCTCGGCGTCGTAGCCGGTCTTCTCGTAGGCAAGCAAAAGACCTTTGCCGTGACGGTGCTTGGCGGCCTCCAGGCCATACTCAGGGTCGAGCAGGATGGCCGAAGCATGCCGGCAAAGAACATCGGTCACCAGGACCTTGAACTCTTCAAGATCATGGGCGTCGGCTGAGCCTCCGCGCTCCTTCGCGATCGTCTTCTGGAGAGAGCCGCGCTGGTCCATGGCGGCGGCGGCGATGACACCGCGATGATCAGAGACAGACTTCATGCCTGCGAGTTTTCCGGAGGTAAGTTTCATCAAGGCTCCTGTTTCAAAGGTTCAAAATGGTGCGGCGCGGAGAGGCGAGAACGGTGCACGGCCCGAGGGTCTTCGCGAACACGGGAACGCCGGTGCGCGACACACACCATCCTAGCCGAGGCGCCACCATTTCGGGATAAAGATTGCGGCCCGGTTCAAGCCGGTTTCAGAGCCTCACGCTGGTAGGCGAAGAGCTCGCGGATGCCCCCCTCGGCCAGGTCCAGCATCTGGTCCAGCTGGGCGCGGCTGTAGGAGAGCTTTTCAGCCGTGGCCTGGGTCTCGACCAGGCCGCCGTCGGCCAGCATGACGACGTTCATGTCGACGGTGGCGCGCGAGTCCTCCTCATAGGCGAGGTCGAGCAGGACATGGCCGTCGACGATGCCCACCGAGGTCGCGGCGATCATCTGCCGTAGCGGCGTGGTCTTCAGGGTGCCCGCCGCCACAAGCTTGTCGAGCGCGAGGGCAAGCGCCACACAGGCCCCCGTCACCGCCGCGGTGCGCGTCCCGCCATCGGCCTGGAGGACGTCACAGTCGAGGATCACGGTCCGCTCGCCAAGCGCCTTCATGTCGACAACGCTGCGCAGCGACCGTCCGATAAGCCGTTGAATCTCGTGGGTGCGTCCGCCGATCTTGCCACGTTCGGCCTCGCGCGCGGTGCGGGTTAGCGTGGCTCGCGGCAGCATACCGTACTCAGCTGTCACCCAGCCGCGGCCGGAGTTGCGCATCCAGCCAGGCACGCCGGCCTCGATGGTGGCATTGCAGAGCACACGGGTGTGGCCGGTCTCGATGAGCACCGAGCCCTCCGCGGTCTGGACGAAGCCGGGGGTAAGACGGATGGGGCGAAGAGCATGGGCGGCGCGACCGGCCGGCCGGAAGAGCGGGCCGGAGTTCGCCGGACCCTGCGTGGCAGAGGACATCCCCCGATTATAGGAGAGACTTGCGGCCGGCCGCCTGCGTGAAGAGCGTGAGCACAGCGAGGAACGAGGACGCGTCTGGCCGGAGAGAGCCGATGAGGGGGTTCCGAAAGTGGCCCATTCCGGGAATACCGTGCCGCTTTGGGAATTTGCGTCTTTCGGGCCATTTCCACAGCTTTCCGTGACTTTCTGCTCTACTTCGGTCCAAAATGGGAAATCCTTGGTAACCTGCCGATATGTCCCAAATCGGCCTTCCCCTTTTCTTCTCAATCGTTTAGCGTTCGGTTCCAGTTTGGCAACCGACGTGATGATAGAGACAGTATCGCAGCCGCTTGCAAGGGCCGCGGCACTTTGATCGGAGCTAACACCATGCAGGCTACCCAGAGCATCACAGCAGCCTATTTCTCTTGTTTCCTTGGAATATCCCGCGCAGCTGCAACCCCGGCACGGTCTCCGGGCGGCTCAACCCCAGGCATCACCGCATACGGCACGGTCCCCGGGGAGGTGCTCCCATGCTAAGGACCGAATCTGGAACGGGTCGGACCGGAGCGGAACGGCGTCCGGAAGAGCGTGGCCTGGACATGGCATTTGGGGAACGGCGCGTGGTGGGTGGATCACAGACGGGCCGGCCGGGAACGTTCAGCGCGGCCGCGGGATCCACGGCTCCGGTGGAGTACCGGCCGGGCTTTCGGCCGGGCATGCTGCCCTCGGGAACCTTTGTGGGCGCACCCCGGGCCGAGCTTCCAAGCGAAGACCTCGCCCGCGGCGCGCGGCAGCACATCCCGCTGTTCCATGTGCTGGTGGTCGACGAGGACGAGTCCGTGCGGACCGCATGCTGCGAGATTGCCGGACGGATGGGCTATACGGCGACCGGCGTGGCGACGGTGCGCGAGGCGCAGGCCATCCTGAAGCACCAGACCATCGATCTGCTGCTGCTGGACCTGAAGCTGCCGGGAACGCATGGCGGCCTGGCGCTGCTGGAGGAGGTGAAGACGGTGCATCCGCAGACGGCGGTCGTGGTGATGACGGCGTTTGCGACCGTCAGCAACGCCGTGGAGGCGATGCGGATCGGCGCGGGCGACTACCTGACCAAGCCCTTTGCGTTTGAAGAGCTGACCCAGGTGCTGGACCGGATGGGGCGCAAGCAGTACTTCGACCTGGAGAGCCGGCTGCTGCGCGAGCGGCTGCGGACGCCGAACGGCATGGGCAGCATGATCGGCCGGTCTCCCGAGATGGAAAAGCTCTACCGGATCCTGTCGAAGGTGGCGACGACGACCCATCCGGTGTTGATTCTGGGCGAGAGCGGGACAGGCAAGGAGCTGGTGGCACGATCGATCCACACCAACGGGCCGAACGCAAACAAGCCGTTCGTGGCGGTCGACTGCAGCGCGCTGGTGCCGACGCTGATCGAGAGCGAGCTGTTCGGGTATGTAAAAGGGGCCTTCACCGGGGCCAACAAGAACCGTGAGGGGCTGCTGGCCTCGGCCGACGGGGGAACGGTGTTCCTGGATGAGATCGGCGAGCTGCCGCTCGATCTGCAGGCGAAGCTGCTGCGGGCGCTGCAGGAAAAAGAGGTGCGGCCGGTGGGCGCAACGCACACGGTGCCGATCTCCGCGCGCGTGCTGGCGGCGACCAACCGCAACCTGGCCCTGATGGTCGAGCAGGGACGCTTCCGGAAAGACCTTTACTTCCGGCTGAACGTGGTCAACCTGCGCATTCCTCCGCTGCGTGACCGCCGCGAGGATATTCCGGTCCTGGCGACCCATTTTCTGGACCGGATGCAGCGCGAGACGGGGGTGCCGTATGCCTTCTCGGACGATGCGCTGCGGACGATGCAGGCCTACGACTGGCCAGGCAATGTGCGGGAGCTTGAGAGCGCGATCGAGCGGGCCTGTGCGCTGTCCTCCGGGCCAGTGCTGCATATGGCCGATCTGCCGACCCAGCTGCAGGACTTTCGAATGCATGGGCAGTTCAACGGGCAGACCGTGGCCGGGCAGGAGCCTGGGATCGAGGAGATGGTCGCCGGCCAGGTGGCGGCAGGGCAGGAGGCGATCGTCTCGATCGCCGAGATGGAAAAGAACGCCATCCTGGGCACCATCAAGCAGTTGAAGGGCGACAAGCTAATGGCGGCAAAGCTGCTGGGAATCGGAAAGACGACGCTGTACCGCAAGCTGAAGGAGTATGGGATCAGCGAAGGGCTGGAGGAGGGAAATTAGGAGGGCGTCGGGCTGAGGACTTGGGATTCAGGGTTTGGACGTACGGTTGGGCGAACACTCCAGGCGGGGTGCTTCACGGCGAGTCTCGGGGCGGTCGGCTCCTTTGGGCTCTCCGGAGGCACCCCATCTTTTTGGTGGCGGACCGCACGGGAGAAGCGGCGACGTGGGCTTTGCTATGCTTGGCTTGTTTGTGGATTGCGAGGGAACGGATGGCGGATGAGGTTTTGAAGGTGGTTCCGGAGCCGGACGAGACGGCCCGGATTGCTCCGGCGGTGAAGATCACGGTGCGGCCGAACGGACCGTTTCGGGTCGAGGGGCCGATCGCGCTGGTCGATGCCAACGGACAGGAATGGGATCTGACGGGTAAGCCGGCGATCTCGCTGTGCCGTTGCGGGCTGTCGTCCAAGCGGCCGTTCTGCGATGGGACGCACGGGCGTGAGGGGTGGACCTGCGGGGCGACGGCCGAGCCGGCGCTGCCCGTGGCTTAAGGCGAAGGCGAGGTCCGGTTTGGCTGGTTCAGCGTGGGGTTGGATGGGTTGGGCTTTGTTCGCCGCTGCTTTGGCCGGCAAGGCGCAGCAGACGGCAACGGTCGATGTGCGGCCGGAGACGCTGGGGCAATATGTCGGCGTGTATCGCGGCGTGACCGAGCCGGATGTGCGCGAGGCGGTGTCGGTGGCGGACGGCAGGCTGATGCTTGAGGCGGAGCGTTCGCCTCGCGTGGCGCTGAAGCCGGAGGCGCCGGACCGGTTCACCGTGCCGGAGAGCGGAGCCCAGGTGGTGTTCAGCCGGGGCGCGGATGGCGCGGTCGCAGGCGTCGGTCTTTCAAGTGGAAGCGACGCGTCGCGGCAGTTTGCACGGGTGTCCCGGGAGGCGGCGGTGCTGAACCACTTTCGCCCCTATACCCGGATGGAAGCGATGATCCCGGCGCGCGACGGGATGAAGCTGCATGTGGTGGTGCTGCGGCCCGAGGGCTCCGAGACAGGCGGCGAGGTGCTGCCGATGCTGATGGAGCGGACGCCCTACGGGGTGGATGGCTACACGTCCAACGTGGTGAATGCATCGAAGCCGGAGCTGGCGGCGAGTGGATACATCTTTGTGTTCGCCGATATTCGCGGGCGGTACAAAAGCGAAGGAACCTTCGTGATGAATCGCCCGGTCGTTGCGCACACCTCCAAAGCGGCTGTGGATGAGACAACCGACACGCGGGACACGATCGACTGGCTGCTGAAGAACGTGAAGAACAACAGCGGCAAGGTTGGCGTGATAGGCGTGTCCTACCCTGGATTCCTGGCGATGATGGCGGGCATCGACGCGCATCCGGCGGTCAAGGCGATCAGCCCGCAGGCTCCGATGACGGATGTGTGGATGGGCGATGATTTCTTCCATAACGGCGCCTTCCGCGAGACGTACGGGTTCGACTACACGCAGCAGCTGGAAGGCCAGAAGACCGATGTCGCGGTGAACTCGAAGGAGGACACATTCCAGTTCTTCCTGCGGAACGGCAACTTCGCGGGCGCGGCAACGGCGGCGGGGATGGAGAACCTCCCGACGGCGAAGAAGTTTCTGACCGAGCCGGCGTATACGCCGTTCTGGCAGGAGATGGCGGTCGAACGCCGGCTGAACAAGGTCGAGGTGCCGACGCTCGAGGTGGGAGGCTTCTGGGACCAGGAAGACATGTGGGGAACGCAGGCTGAATACGCGGCGCTGAAGCCGCATGACGCGAAGGGCGAGGTGTTCCTCGTGCTGGGGCCGTGGAACCATGGCGGCTGGGGCGGCACAACGCGGCATCTCGGCGCGGTGGACTTCGGGTCGGCCACCGGCGACACCTACCGGAAGACGATTGAGGCGCCGTTTTTTGAAAAGTATCTGAAGGGCCGTCCGGGGTTCGACCTGCAGGATACCGCGTCGTTCCGCAGCGGTGCGAACGTGTGGGAGCGCTACGCGAGCTGGCCGCCGAAGGTGGGGTTTTCCCCGGCGCGGCTCTACCTGAAGCAGGGTAGGACGCTGAGCTTTGATGCTCCCATGGGCCAGTATGACGAGGTGGCGGCGGCCTACGTGGCCGATCCGGCGAACCCTGTGCCCTACCGGGCGCGGCCCATCCAGCCCACCTACGGCGACGGCTCCAAGTGGCGGACATGGCTTGCCGAGGATCAGCGCTTCGTCTCCGGCCGCAAGGATGTCGCCAGCTTCCAGACTCCGGCGCTTGAAAAGGATGTCACCATCACAGGCAACGTCGTCGCCGACCTCTTCGCGGCCACCACAGGCTCCGACGCGGACTGGGTGGTGAAGCTGATCGATGTGTATCCGGAGGACGCCGCGGTGCCCATGGCCGGATACCAGCTCATGATCGCCGAGGAGATCTTCCGCGGGCGCTATGCAAAGAGCTTTGAGCATCCTGAGCCACTCAAGACGAGCGAGGTTACCGAGTTCAAATATAGCCTCAACGGCGCGGACCATACGTTTTTGAAAGGTCATCGCATCATGGTCGAGGTGCAGTCCAGCTGGTTTCCGCTCTACGACCGCAACCCGCAAACCTTCGTCGACAACATCATGACCGCGCCCGCCAAAGCCTATCGCGCCGAGACGATGTCGATCTACGGCTCGGCGAAGTACCCCTCGCATCTTGAGGTCAACCTGGCGCAATAACGCCGCTGCTATGACCATCAAGACCATTAGCACACGAGAGGTCTACCGGAACCGCTGGACGAGCATGCGCGAGGATGTGATCGAGCGCGCCAACGGCGTCCGCGGCATCTACGGCGTGGTCGATAAAGACCCCGCCTGTATCGTCATCCCGCTTGAGACCACGCCGGAAGGCGAGTTTCTCTGGCTCGTCGAGCAGTTCCGCTACACCGTCGGCGGGCGCTTCAGCGAATTCCCCCAGGGAGGCTGGGAGCGGGCCCACATTGTTCCCGAAGAGCTGGCCCGTGGCGAGTTGCGCGAGGAGACCGGGCTGACGGCCGGCAAGATGACCCACCTCGGCGACCTGCAGATTGCCTACGGCGTCATGAACCAGCGGCACCACATCTTCCTGGCTGAGGCTCTCAGCCCCGGCCAGGCCAGGCCTGACCCCGAGGAGACGGACCTTGCCGTGCGCCGGGTCTCCCGCAGCGAGTTCGAGGAGATGCTGCTCGACGGGCGCATCGTCGACAACTGCACGGCGGCGGCGTGGGGACTTTACCTGGTATGGCGCAGCAGAACTCATTAAGTATCCGCGAGGGCCGAGCCGCCGGGAGCCCCGCGCGAGTCTAAGCGGCATGCTTCATGCTTTTTTAAGCTGCACTCAGGTACGCTTGCGTACGATGGTCACATTCCGCGCCGTTTGCCCTGCCCTTTGGCTCACTGTCTCTTCCTTCGCGTTCGCCCAGCCGACCGTGACGCTGCCCGTGGGAACGCCGCTGCCGGTAAAGATCGTGGACAACCATCCCATGAAGGTGGGCGAGCCGCTGCGTGCGGAGCTTCTCTACGCCGTCTACGACCACGACAAGATGGTGCTTCCGGTCGGGACCGTGGTTTCCGGCTCGGTCGTCGGGTTGATGCCGGACCGCACTCGCCGGCTTCACGCCCGCTTACAGGCCGACTTCACCCCCTTCCACATTCCAACGGTACGATTTGACAGCGTTCTGCTTCCAGACGGCACCCGGGCCGCGCTCGCGACCGGCACCGCGACGAACGGCGCTGCCATCTACCGCCTCGTCCCGCCACCGCCGCGTACCGGCGGATTCGTGAGGCGTCAGTTCGACACGGCAAAGCAGCTCGCGTCCGACCGGATCGCCACAGTCACCGGGCCCGACAAGGGCGATCGCCTGAAGCAGTTTTTCTACAGCCAGCTTCCCTACCATCCGGAGCGGATCGCCAGGGAGACTGCCTGGACGCTCGAGACAACCGAGCCGATGGCGCTGCCTGGGCTCAGCACCGCGCCCCTGGCCGCGGCGGCTCCCGCGCAGGCAGACGCGCCGCCGCAGACCTGGCTGTTGCAGGCCTATCTGGCCGATCCGATGAGCTCGGCCACCAGTCGGCCAGGCCAGGTGATCCACGCCATTGTGGCGGAACCGGTGCTGAACCCGGACGGCACGGTAGCCGTTCCGCAGGGCTCCATGCTGACCGGCGCGGTCACACAGGCGCGCCCGGCGCGGAAGCTCAGCCGCGCCGGCGAGCTGCGCTTCAGCTTCCGTGAGCTGACCTTTCCAGGCGCCGCGCCGCTGCCGGTGCAGGCCGCGCTGGCCGGCGCAGACAACGGCGGCGGCATGGAGATGAACTCCGAGGGCGAGTTGAAGCCGAAGCCGCAGGATAAGCTCGTCGTACCGCTCATCCTCATTGCGCTGGCGGCCCGTCCGCTCGATCGGGACGGCGGCCGCGAGCACCATATGCTCGGCAAGGACGCGGTCGCCTCCAACAGCCTCGGCGCCATCGGTCTGATCGTCGGCACGGCCGCGCAGCAGCCTAACCTCGCCTCCGCCATCGGCTACTACGGGGCCGCCATCTCCATCTACGATCGCATCTTCAGCCGCGGCAAAGAGGTTGCCTTCGGACGTGACACCCGGATCGTGCTGCAGACGACCGCACGCAAGACGGCCGCAATGAAAAGCGCCGCGACCGACCGCCCAACCCCGGAGAGCCAACCCCGGCCCTGAGCTATACTCGCCGCAGCGAAGGACACAGGTACAAAGGGCTTTGGCTAAAGGATTTGGCTAAAGGGACATAGGCCGCGCTTTGGGGGGGGAGTCGGGTTTGAAAGCCATAAGCCGTGTTGCGGTTGTGCTGCTGTGCTGCTGGCTTCTGGCCTGGATCGTCGTCTACCGTTACGCCATCCTGGACGACTCGCTCATCCATCTGCGGTATGCGGACTATCTGCGGCAGGTCCACTTCATCACCTTCGACGGCGTGCACCGGACCTTTGGCACCTCCAGCCTGCTGTTTGTCGGGCTGCTGGCGCTCCTGCGCGGGCTCACCCCCGACCCGCTGCTGCCGAAGGCCTTGTCAAGCCTCTGCCATCTTGCCCTGTTCGCCGGGTTCGCCGCGCTCTATCTGCGATCCGCAAAAGACTCGCCCCGGGTGCGCATGCTGCTGTTAATCGCCCTCTTCCTGCTGGTTCCGCTCTCGGCTATCCGCTGGCTGGATGACGGCATGGAGACCAGCCTGGTGCTGTGCCTGGTCTGCTTTACGGCGTGGTGGGTGCATCGGCTGTCGCTGCGGGCGCGGGTGGGGCCGGGCGCATGGGCCGCATCGTTTGCCCTCGGCTTTACGCTGGTGCTGCTGCGCAATGAGCTGGGCCTGGTCGCCGGACTGTCTGTGCTGGTGCTGCTGCTGGCCGCGGCGGCAGGCCCGGCGCCGGGGTGGCCTACCCGCCTTCTGCAGGCTGCGCCCGCGCGCTCTGCGCTGCTGCTTGGCGGTCTTGTCACCGTGCTGGCTATCCGGCTGGTGATGCATAGCTTCCTGCCCGATACCGCCTTGGCCAAGTCGCATGGCCTCGCACACTTCGGGCAGACCATCGGGGCCACGGAGCAGGTGATGGCGGGCTCGCTGATCTTTGGCCTGGGCGCCATGACGCTGTGGGGGCTCTCCGCGGTGCTTGTGCTACGGCAACGGGAGGCGCGCACCGCGGCCACGCTTGCGGCCAATGCCCTCTTCCCGGTCGTCCTGCTGGCCTCGGCGGTGCGCGGGCAGGAGATCCAGGGCGTCCGCTACTTCATCTGGACATTCTTCTTCTCAATCGTTTGGAACGCGCTGGAGCTGCGCCGTATCGACCGCACGATACCCTCCTCCACGCAGAGGGCGGCCGCTCCTAGGCTTTGGTCTCCCTCACGCGATGCCACGCTGCTGGGGCTGCTGCTGGCGGCCGCTTTACTGGCCGTGCCTGGCGATACGCTGGTTATGAGGCGCATCCTCGGCATGCGCGGGGCGACCACCCGGCTCTTCCTGAGCAACGATCTGGCCACAGCGATGCAGGGCGAAACCGGCGTTGCCTACGATGTGGGCTACATCGCCTACTTTACCGGGGATGCCGTGTGCGACCTCAATGGGCTGATCAATGGGGCCGGGCCCGCGGCCATGACCGAGACGCAGCGCGCCGTCCGGTGCGTGGCGGAGCATCCGGACTTCGCCTATCTGAACAGCAGCCAGGACCGCCCGCTCTCAAACTATCTTGACCTGAAGCATTGGGTGGTATGCGGGCAGTACGACCTGCCGAACATCCGCTCCACCGACCGGCATTACCTGCTGGTCAAACCGGAGAACGCGGAGCGCATCTGTGCGGCGAATCGATTTACTCCCACTGCCTCGCCGTACCGGTAGCTACTCCCACTCGATGGTACCGGGCGGCTTGGACGTAATGTCATAGACGACGCGGTTGATGCCGCGCACCTCGGAGACGATGCGGCTGGAGATCGTCCGCAGCAGCTCGTACGGCAGAGGCGCCCAGTCGGCGGTCATGCCGTCCTCGCTTTCGACAGCGCGCAGCACGCAGGTGTTGGCGTAGGTGCGCTGATCGCCCATCACCCCCACGCTCTTCACCGGAAGCAGCACGGCAAAGCTCTGCCAGAGCGTGCGGTAAAGGCCCGCCCGCTTGATCTCGTCGACGACGATCTGGTCGGCCTCCTGCAGGATGGCAACTCGGTCTGCGGTCACCTCGCCCAGGATGCGGACAGCCAGGCCGGGGCCAGGGAACGGCTGGCGGTCGATGATGTCGGCAGGCATGCCCAGGTCACGGCCGATGCGGCGAACCTCGTCCTTAAAGAGGTCACGCAGCGGCTCGATCAGCTTCAGCTTCATGTCCTCGGGCAGGCCGCCGACGTTGTGGTGGCTCTTGATGGTGTGCGATGGGCCGTGCACGCTTGAGCTCTCGATCACGTCCGGGTAGAGCGTGCCTTGCACCAGCCAGGCGACCTCTTCGCCCACGTGCAGCTCGGACTCGAAGATGACCCGGGCTTCGTCATCGAAGACAGCGATAAACTCATTGCCGATGATCTTGCGTTTCCGCTCTGGATCGATCACGCCGGCGAGCTTCGCCAGGAAGCGCTCGGAGGCATCGACGGCGACGACGTTCAAGCCGAGCTGCTCGCGCATCGTCGTCTGCACCTTGCTGAACTCATCCTTGCGGAGCACGCCGTTGTTGACGAAGATGCACGTCAACCGGTCGCCGAGGGCGCGCGCGACAAGCACGGCGGCGACCGAGGAATCCACCCCACCCGACAGGCCGCAGATGGCATGGCCATCCCCCACCTGCGCACGAACGCGATCGATCGTCGTCTGGATGAAATGCTCCGGCGTCCAGTCCGGGGTGCAGCCGCATAGGTCGAGACAGAAGTTTCGCAGCAGGTCGACTCCATGGCGCGTGTGGGCGACCTCCGGATGAAACTGCACCGCCCAGATGCGGCGGGCGTCGTCCGCGATGGCCGCCAGAGCATTGGAGGTCTGCGCTGTGCGGATGAAGCCGGCCGGCAACGCCAGGGCCTCGTCGCCATGCGACATCCAGACGTCCAGCGTGCGTGGAAGGCCATGGAAGAGAGCGCTCTCCGTCAGAAGGTCAACCTGGGCATGGCCATATTCGCGCCGGTCAGCAGGCACCACTTTGCCGCCAAGATGATGCACGACAAACTGCAGACCGTAGCAGATGCCCAGGATCGGAAGCCCTAGAGTGAGCAGATCGGGGTCGGCGGCCGGCGCGTCCGCATCGTAGACCGACGAGGGCCCGCCCGACAGGATAAGGCCGCGCGGGCCGAGTGCGCGCACACGGTCGAGCGCAACGGTGCATGGCAGGACGACCGAAAAGACGTTAAACTCCCGGATCCGCCGGGCAATCAGTTGCGTGTACTGCGAGCCGAAGTCCAGAATGACGATCGTCGAGCCGGTCGAGGTGTCCACGACCTCAGTCTAAATGGCCTAGCTCTTGTCGCGCTGCCGGGTATTTTGTACCCCCATCAGGATCCCCATGCCTACCAGAATGATGCCCCCCGCGATCATGTAGCTTTGCGGGATATGCATCAGGTGCGCAAGATACAGCAGCCCGACGATCATGACGGCATAGCCGGCAGCGTAGATTCCAAAGGACATGGTCGTTCTCTCCACAAAGCGAAACTTGGCGGTGCATCCCGTGAGATGCAAATGCGCGGCTAGCGCTCGGCAGAAAATGCGCCTTCGTAGGTACGCCAGAGTTCAAGGTAGGCCACCAGCCGAACGACGTGGAAAAAGTCCGACCCAACAAGATAGAAGACCGTCACCCCGGCCCACCAGTAAGCCAGAAAGGTGTCCGTCGCGATGCTCTCAAAGGGCAGCGGCGTCGATGAAAAGACCAGCCCAAGCACCATCAGCGCGATCTTGACGATGCCCATGACCAGGTTGATCTCGACCAGCTTCGCCTTCAGCGGACCCAGCCGGAACGCGGCGCGCAGGCTCTCCGCCGGCCCGGTGCCGCTCAACATCGCGAGCAGCGGCGCCACCGAGAGAGCCCAGCTCAGCACCGCCCACAGCACAAACAGCCCAAGCGTGGTCACGATCACAAGCGCGCAATAGGGCACCAGCTCCGGCTCCGCGCCCGCTGCCAGAGGCGCAACGATAGTGCGCCGGGAGATCGCCTCAAGCGTCACAAACCATACCCAGAAGCTGGCCGTCAGCGCCACCATCCGCACAGCCTGCAGCAGCATCAGCGTGCCCGGTCGGGCATGCAGCCGCAAGTCCGCTCGGCGCAACACCACCGTGCGGCCCAGCGAGGAGGCGACGATCCACCCCACCATCAACGCCGGCCCAAGCCAGCGCGCCACGCGCCACACCGGCCCAGCCAGCGCCGCGAGCGCCATGCCCAGGGTGGTCGCCGCAGCCATCGGATCCAGGATCGTCATCCGCTTCAGAGCCATCCCGTCCAGCCCTGCCGCGAGCACCGCCGGCACGCCGAAGTGCCACACCGCGGCCAGTGCCGGAACCCCGTACACCCAGCGCCACAGCACCTCCAGCGCCACCAGCGACGGCCGCCGCCAGCAAGAAGAAAGCGTGTGCACAAACGACTGGGTTCCCCGCACCGGCACCCGCGTCCGCACGGCCATCTACTTCACCACAAGGTTGACGAGCTTGCCCGGCACCACGATCACCTTCACGAGCGTCTTGCCCGCGATCCGCGCGGCCGCCTTGCCGTCAGCCAGCGCAGCCGCCTTCACCGCCTCCTCGCTGCTGCCGGCAGAGACTGTGACCACGCTCACCAGCTTGCCATTCACCTGCACCGGAATCTCCACCTCGCTCTCGCGTGCCAGATCCCCGTCCGCCGCAGGCCACGGCCGGCGGAAGATCACGCCGGTCCCTCCCAGCTCCGACCACAGCTCCGCCGAAAGATACGGCGCAAACGGCGCAAGCAGCAGCGCCAGCGTGCGAAAGATCTCCGCAATCGTACCCCGCGAGATATCCCCTGAATCCATCGCCGGCTCCGCCGCCGCCACCTCGTTCACCAGCTCCATAATCGCGGCAATACAGGTGTTGAAGTGCCAGCGCCCGCTGAAGTCGAGCGTGATCTTGGCGATCGTCTGGTGCAGCTTGCGCAGCAGCCTCTGCCCTGCCGCTCCTTCGGAAGCTCGCACCTCCCCGTCCCGCGCCGCGCCGGCATATTTCATCGTCAGCCGGTACACCCGCGCCAGGAACCGGCTGACCCCTGCGACGCCGTCCTCCTGCCAGTCAAGATCGCGGTCCGGCGGCGCCGCGAACAGCGCATACATCCGCGTCGCATCCGCCCCATACTTGTCGATCATCTGGTCCGGGCTCACCACATTGCCCTTCGACTTTGCCATCTTGGCGCCGTCTTTGATAACCATGCCCTGCGTAAAGAGCCGCTCGGCCGGCTCCGCGTTCGTCACCAGCCCAAGGTCGCGCATCACCTTGGTCCAGAAGCGGGAGTAGATCAAATGCAGAATGGCATGCTCCACCCCGCCGATGTACTGGTCGATCGGAAACCAGTAAGCCGCCTTGGCCGCATCGAACGGCGCGCCGCCATTGTTCGCGTCCGTGTAGCGATAGAAGTACCAGCTGGAGTCGACAAACGTATCCATCGTGTCCGTTTCGCGCGTCGCCGGCCCCCCGCAACGCGGGCAGGTGGTATTCACAAACTCCGGATCGCGCCCCAGGGGGCTGCCCCCTTGCTGCGTAATCTCGATCTGCGCCGGCAGCAGCACAGGCAGGTCCTCCGCACGCAGCGGGATCGGCTCCCCCACCCCCGAGCAAGCACCCGCGCAGTACACCATCGGGATCGGCGTTCCCCAATACCGCTGGCGGCTCACGCCCCAGTCCTTCAGCCGATACGTCGTCGTGCGCCTGCCGAAGCCTCCCGCCTCGGCAAACTTCGCCATCGCCTCCTGCGCCTCCAGGCAAGACGTGCCCGACCACTCACCGGAGTCCAGCAGCACGGCCTCCTCCTCCCCGATGTAGGGCAGCGTCAGCCCCTTCGCGTCTTCATCAACGTTCGGCGCCACTACCCGCCGAATCTCCAGGCCGTACTTCGTCGCAAACTCGAAATCGCGCTCATCGTGCGCCGGCACGCTCATAATCGCGCCGGTCCCGTAGTCGGCCAGGATGTAGTTGCCCACCCAGATCGGAACGCGTTCGCCGTTGAAAGGGTTGATGGCAAAGCGCCCCGTCGCGCACCCCTTTTTCTCAAGCGCACCCAGGTCGCCCGCAGCCTTCGCCGCCTGCTGCTCCTCCAGCAGCTCCAGCACATAGGCGTCCAGCAGCGAATCCTCCGCCGCAAAGGCCACCACCAGAGGATGCTCCGGCGCAAGCTGCACCGACGTCGCGCCGAAGATCGTATCCACCCGCGTCGTAAACACCGTGATCTTCCGGCCGCTCGCGTCCGCGGCCCGCACGCGCGTCTCTGAACCCTCGTCCACGGCAAAGTCCACCAGCGTGCCTTCGCTCCGGCCGATCCAGTTGCGCTGCATCGTGCGCACCTTGTCCGGCCAGCCCTCCATGGTGCTCAGCCCGTCCAGCAGCTCGTCCGCATACTTCGTTATCCGCAAAAACCATTGCGTCAGGTCCCGCTGCTCCACCGGCGTCGTCTCGTGCCGCCAGCAGCAGCCGTTCACCACCTGCTCGTTCGCCAGCACCGTCTTGCACTCCGGGCACCAGTTCACCTTGCTCTTCTTCCGGTACGCCAGCCCCGCCTCGAACATCTTCAGGAAGAACCATTGGTTCCACCGGTAGTAGTCCGGCAGACAGGTAGTGACCTCCCGGGCCCAGTCGTAGCTCAGCCCCAGCCGCCGCATCTGTGTGCGCATCGCGGCAATGTTCGCCAGCGTCCACTCCGCCGGAGGCATCTTGTTCTTCAGCGCCGCATTCTCCGCCGGCAGGCCAAAGGCGTCCCAGCCCATCGGGTGCAGCACGTTGTGGCCGCGCATCCACATGTAGCGCGCCAGCGCATCGCCGATGGCGTAGTTCCGTACATGGCCCATATGCAGCTGCCCGCTTGGATATGGCAGCATCTCCAGGCAGAAATACTTCGGCTTGCCCGACTCATGACCCTCGGCGGCATACAGCCCCGGATCGCTGTCCCACTCCGCCTGCCGCCGCGGCTCGATCTCTGCCGGGCGATAGCGCTGCGCCTCCGCGGCGTTGGCGTCCGCCGCTCTGCTGGTCTGCTCGCTGTAAACCGTCTCTGCCATACTGCTCCGATTGTACCGCCGTGCCCGCTGGGCGCAGCGCCGGCAACCACCTGGCCCCCGCAGCCACAAGCCCCGCACGGAACCACCAGCCGCAGTGCATAATGATCCCCATGAAAGTTCTTGTCATCGATGTCGGCGGCACCCACATCAAGGTCGCCTCCTCCGACAACCGCGTCCCCATCAAGATCGTCTCCGGTCCCGCCATGGACGCCAAGCAGATGGTGACGCAGGTGCTCGCGGCCACCGCTCAGTGGGAGTACGACGCCGTCACCATCGGCTACCCGGGACCCGTCCGGAACGATCGCCCGCTCAGCGAGCCGCACAACCTGGCAGCCGGATGGGTCGGCTTCCCGTATGAAAAGTCGTTCGCAGGCAAGCCCATCCGCTTCCTCAACGATGCCGCCATGCAGGCGCTCGGCGGCTACAAAGGCGGCCGCATGCTCTTCCTCGGCACCGGCACCGGCCTTGGCTCCGCCATGATCGTCGATAGCATCGTCGTCTCCCTCGAGCTCGCCCATCTGCCCTACAAGAAAGGCAAGACCTACGAGGAGTACATCGGGCTTGCCGGGCTTGAGCTGCGCGGACGCAAACGCTGGGAAAAGTCAGTCGTCAAGATCATCGCTCTGCTGCAGGCCGCCATGGTCTGCGACTACGTGCTGCTGGGCGGAGGAAACGCCAAGCTGATGAAGAAGCTGCCGGAAGGCGTTCTGCTCGGAGCCAATTCCAACGCCATCGAAGGCGGCATCGCCTTGTGGAACAAGCCGCCGGTCGAGTCTTCCACCACAAGCCCCGCAAAAAACCCTCGTCCCCGGACAGGCAGCGTGGCCAAGTCGCACTAAGCTACGGTTGATTCCACCAGTCCAGGATGAATCTGAAGAAGCTCGCGGGTGGTTTGAACACCGGGCGGACATCGCCGGTAACAGCATCGCCTCAAAAGAACGGAACTCTCCGGAGAAGGCCCCGCAGCCCGCACGCCCACTCGCTGCGTGAGGCCGGCTCGGTGCGGCATGAAGAGCGCTCCCCCCGGAACGACCCACAGCCGGCTTGACCTGGCATTACCCCGCCGCCAGCGTCCGTAACACCCCGACATTCCGCGCCTCGTCACCGGGCGTATCGACCGGTGTCTCCGCGATAAACGCCGCGTGCCCGAAACGTCCATCGCGCAGCAGCCGCCGGAACGCCGCCGCCCCGATCGTCCCCTCCCCGATATGCTCGTGGCGGTCGAGCTTCGATCCCTGCGCAGCCTTCGCGTCGTTGCAGTGCCACAACCGCACCGCCGCAAACCCGACCGTCTCGCCGATCTGCCGCATCGTCTCCTCGTAGCCATCCGGCGACACAATGTCGTATCCCGCCACATGCAGGTGGCAGGTGTCGAGACATACCGCCATCGGCGCGCAGGCGCTCAGCCGCTCCACCAGCTCCGCCACCTGCTCCAGGTTCGCGCCCAGCGAGAACTCCGAGCCCGCCGTATTCTCGATCAGGATGCGGAAGTCCTTCCCCTGCCAGGCCAGCCCATCGATCGCGCGCTCGATCGACTGCGCGGCCAGACGCAGGCCTTCCTCGCGCGTCAGCCCCTTCCAGCTTCCCGGATGCAGCACCAGGTACTCCGCGCCCAGCGCCAGCGCACGCTCCACCTCCCCGCGAAACCCAGCTACGCCGTTCACCCGGACCGCCTCCGTCTGGCTGCACAGGTTGATCAGGTAGCTCGCGTGGATCGACACCGGACTCACCCCGGTCACCTCCCGCGCCTCGCGCATCCGCAGCGCGTCCTCCGGCTTCACATCCGCCGCCCGCCAGGTTCGCGGGCTCGAGCTGAAAATCTGAAAGGTGTTCGCCCCTGCCTCAACCGCCCGGTTCACCGCCGTCCAGCACCCACCCGCCGTCCCCAGATGCACGCCAATCCGCTTCCGCACCACGTCCATTTCCCAATCTTAAATGCTCAGCGCAGGCTATGATGCTCAGCATGGCCGAAACCCCGCAGAACTACAGCAACCACGTCCGCCGCGACATCCCTTTCATCCTTGCTCTTGTCATCCTCGTCGTCAATTTCGGCATCACCGGCTGGAATGCCGTCCAGACCGACCGCATCCAGTTCGTACCCCAGACCGTCCTTTGGGTCGCCGTGGCCTTCGCGCTCGTCATCATCGGCATGAAGGCCCGCACCAACGCACTCAAGGCGCAGGACCGTGTCATCCGGCTGGAAGAGCGCCTTCGCTACGCCGCCCAGCTGCCCGCGCCGCTGCTCGGCCAGGCCGAAGCGCTCACCCTCCGCCAGATCGTAGCCCTGCGCTTCGCCTCCGATGCCGAGCTTCCCGCACTGCTCAGCCGCACCCTCGCCGAGCAGCTTACGTCCAAGCAGATCAAGCAGGCCATCACCACCTGGCGTCCGGACCATGACCGCGTCTGACCCCGGCATGAGGCCGAAGCCGAGCCACCGCCCAAACCAAAGTGACCTCGCCCCAACCCGAAGGAAGCATTC
>CAXUNW010000035.1:0-20255 GCA_964252505.1 uncultured Acidobacteriaceae bacterium | reverse complement strand
CGGCATAATACGTGAAGTTTAGCAGGAGCCACGACAGCTCGATCGAGCCGTGACGCCGCCCGGTACCACGGTCATTTGTCCGACCCCGCCCGACACGGTTATGATGATGGCCTGTATGGCCGGAAAGGCATTCCCGCCAGCAAGAGAAGAAGGACGACCATGCAGGGCCCCCGCCCGCATCTCAGCATCGTTATCCCAGCCTATAACGAGGCTGCGCGCATCGAGTTGACGCTCGAGCGGGTGCTGGCGTGCGTCCAGGCCCGTGGCTGGGATGCTGAAGTGCTGGTTGTCGATGACGGGTCGACCGACACCACCCCTGACATCGTGGAGCGCTGGATGCAGACACACCCCCGCCTGCATCTGCTCCGCAACCCCGGCAACCGCGGCAAAGGCTATTCGGTTCGCCATGGTCTGCTGGAAGGCGCCGGCGACGTGGTCATGTTTACGGACGCCGACCTCTCCGCGCCCATCGAAGAGGCGGAGTTCCTGATTGCGGC
The DNA here is from genome assembly GCA_964252505.1 of uncultured Acidobacteriaceae bacterium. Classification (GTDB taxonomy): domain Bacteria; phylum Acidobacteriota; class Terriglobia; order Terriglobales; family Acidobacteriaceae; genus Edaphobacter. The sequence goes on along the minus strand of CAXUNW010000035.1, from coordinate 19,758 downwards.
GCTTGCCGAAGGCGCCGACGTCGCCATCGGCTCCCGCTGGCTCGACAAGGAGCGCCAGACCGCACACCAGCCGATGTATCGGCGGTTCTTCGGCCGATGCTTCAACGCCGTCACGCGCATCGCCATGCGGCTGCCGTTCAAGGATACGCAGTGCGGCTTCAAGGCCTTCCGGCGGCCCGCCGCCCAGGTCATTTTCCGCCTGCAACGCATCGAGCGCTGGGGCTTCGACCCGGAGATCCTCTTTCTTGCGCGCAAGCTGAAGCTTGTGGTCCGCGAGGTACCGGTCAGCTGGGGTCATGACGAGCGCAGCCGCATCAGCTACCTGAAAGACGGCTTGAAGATGCTCGAGGACATCCTGCTTATCCGCTGGAACTTCCTCACCGGCCGTTACGACGAGGACATCGCCCGGCAGGACATACAGCGGGCCGCCGAAGCTACCCGCACCGTCCGCCTCTAGGCCGCTCGCATCGTACACTTGGGAACATGCTCCGTTCGTTCTTTATCGCGCTCTCGACCAATCGCGCCTTGCGGTCGTTCTCCGAGCGTTCCCCGGCCGGTCGCGCCATGTCGAGCCGCTTTGTCGCCGGCATGTCCGTTGCCGAGGCCCTCGCTGCCTGTGAGCGCATCAACCGCGAGGGCATCGCGGCCTCGCTCGATTCTCTAGGTGAAAGCGTGACCACGGAGGCGGCTGCCCGGCGAAGCGCCGCCATCTACTTTGAGCTTCTTGATGCCATCCAGGCCCGCAACCTGGATGCCAACGTCAGCCTGAAGCTAACCCAGATGGGCATGGACTTCGACCCCGCCCTCGCCGAACGCATCGTAGGGGAACTCATCGGCCGCGCCGAGCAGGCCGGCTCCTTCATCCGCATCGACATGGAAGGCTCGGAACTGACCGAAGCGACCCTTGCGATGACGGAACGGCTGCACAGCAGATGGCCGGGGCGTGTCGGCACCGTTCTGCAGGCTTACCTCTACCGCACCGCGCAGGATGCCGAACGATTGCTCGCACAGGGGATACGCATCCGGCTGTGCAAAGGGGCCTACAAGGAAGGTCCGGCAGTTGCGTTCCCGGAGAAGAGCAAGGTAGACGACAACTATAGCCAGCTGATGCAGCGCATGGTCACCTCGCCCGTCTTCTGCGGCATTGCCACGCACGATGAGACCATCGTTAACGCTCTGCGCGCCTTTGTCGCCGAACGCGGCATCGACAAAAAGGCATTTGAGTTCCAGATGCTCTATGGCATTCGTCGAGATCTGCAGCGCAAGCTTGTGGCCGAAGGTTTCGGCGTGCGCGTCTACATCCCGTTCGGCACGGAATGGTATCCGTACTTCATGCGCAGGCTGGCTGAGCGGCCGGCCAACGTCATCTTCCTGGCAAAGAACTTCCTCAAACGCTAGCTCGAGTCTTTCCCAAATCGGCCCACGGTATGAACCTCAATCCCATCCATCCCGGCGTCCACCTGGGCCACGTCCACCTGAAGGTGGCCAACCTCGAGCGCTCGCTCGCCTTTTACCACGGAGTTCTTGGTCTCGATATCACGCTCCGCATCGGGAAGACGGCGGCGTTCCTTTCAGCCGGTGGCTACCACCATCACCTGGGCCTGAACACCTGGGAGAGTCTGCACGGCGAGCCGCCCGCGCCCGGGACCACAGGGTTGTACCATCACGCGCTGGTCTACCCGACACGTGCAACGCTTGCAGACGCGCTGCGCCGCCTTCGCACGGCGGGCATCCCCTTGGAGGGTGCGTCGGATCACGGGGTAAGCGAGGCGCTCTACCTGCGCGACCCCGACCAGAACGGGGTAGAACTCTACTGGGATCGCCCCCGCGAACAATGGCCGATGGATGCCGCTGGAAAGCTCACGATGGTCGGCCGCCCACTCGATCTGATCAGCCTGCTGCAAGAGGTCGCGCCCGCTCTCTAGAGAGACGTTCAGGGTCAAGACTCTTGCTCGCGGTCAGGCGAACCTCGCTCCGGCGTTCACGTTTATCGCGTCGGCAGTCCACTCGAGCCCCCCAACAGCGTCGTCATTCCAATCGGCGAATCCGGTTTAAAGAGGGAAGCCCGCCACGGCGCTCCCATCCAGTCCAAGGTCTTTCGCGTGCGCCTGCATAGCGGCCAGGCAGTTGCCGATGTGCTCTTCCACGGGGATTTCCAGCAACGCCGCGCCCCCGGTAATGTCCTCACGCAGCACAGCACGTGCGAACGCCTTGTCCTTCATCTTCTTGCGAACGCCCGCTACCTCCACATCGTGGATGGACTTGGTTGGCTTCACGAGGGCGCAGGCGGTCAGGAAGCCGGCAAGCTCGTCGCAGGCAAACAGCGCCTTGTCCAGGTGGGTCACGCGTGGGGTTCCGCTGTAGTCCGCATGCGCCAGGATGGCATGCAGGATCTCCTCCGGCCAGCCGTGTTCGCGCAGGTAGGCCACTCCAACAAAGGGGTGTTCTGCAACCGATGGGTGCCGATCGTAGTCGAAGTCGTGCAGCAGGCCGGCGCATGCGTAAGTCGCGGCCCGGTCCGCCGCTTCTGCCTGCCCAAGGTGAAGACGAGCAGCCTCGCCCACGCCGTAGGCCTCCGTACAGCAGGCTACCGCCAAGCCATGCTTCACCAGCGAGGCCGACGACGTCCATTCTTCCAGCAGTGCTCTTGCGGTGTTCCGGGTAAATCCGTCCTGCATGCAGCCTCCATTGCGCAAGTTACCAGTTAGGTTCTCTTTTGGTTTTCCCTAGTATTTTAGCCCTTCGCTTCCGCTTCTCCCTTGACTCTTCCGATACCCCGTGACAAGCTAGGCACATCGTATGGCCTGTTTATCAGACGTACGTTGCGGTCTCTGCTCTGGGTCCGCCCGCTACATACAACTTATGGCAACCATGATGGCGCCCGTCGAGCAGCGAGAGGTTCTGCGCTGTGACCACTGCACCCTGGTGCAATTCCGCACGGCCAATGCTCTGTGCCGCAAGTGCCACAAGAGCCTGGTCGTGGCTACCCCGGTGCCTCCGGCGGTCCCGGTTACGATGATGCCTGTGCATATCGTCGATGAGACGGGCCTGCAGGTGGCGGCTGCGGTTCGCGACCTTCGCCATGTGCGCAATCTCTCCCAACGCCAGCTTGCCGCGCGCATGGGCGTGCCTCGCACCTATATCTCCAAGATTGAGAACGGTAAGGCTATGCCGACGCTGTCGTCGCTCAACCGACTGGCAAAAGCGCTTGATGTGGATATGAGCGCGCTGCTGCGCGACGCTCCCACCCGTCATCGCGACGAGGCGGCGGTGTTGATGACAGACCCGTTCCTGGCGGAGATTGCCGCCTACACGTCGAAGCTCGATTCGCTGCAGCGCTCGATCTTCCTAAACCATGTGCGCGAACTTGCCTCCGGGCACCGCCGCTCCGCCTAGGCGGCGTGGCATGCGGCCCGAAGGTACGGCCAGTCGGGAATCCGTGATGCCGTAGCAGCATGTTTCCTCCATGCGGCTGTGTTCTCCTGTTCCCTCGTCGATGTACACTTCGTTCACGGCACGCCGAACGGCCGTGTGCCCAAAGGTCGGCAGCCAGCGAGGTTGTTGTGCGTGCATTCATCCCATCGAGCGCCTCTCCCCAGCCCCCTCCGCGGGTCCACGAACTCTCCGCGGAAGAACAGGCGGTCTACCGCCAGCTTGATCCGGACCGCGCTCCGCAGCACGTCGCCATCATTATGGATGGAAACGGTCGGTGGGCAGGCAAGCGTTTGCTCAAGCGATTTCTGGGGCACAAGCAAGGCGCGGAGAGCGTACAGTTTGTCGTGGAGACCGCCTCGCGCATCAACCTTCCCTGGCTCACGCTGTACGCCTTTTCGCTCGAGAACAATCTCCGGCGGCCCAAGTCGGAGGTCAGCTTCCTGATGACCCTGCTGAAAAACTACCTGGTCGGCAATGTGAAGCGCATGAACGACAACAACGTTCGCATGGCGTATATCGGGCGCATCCACGAGCTTCCGACCGAGGTGCGCGACACCATGCACTGGGCTTCGGAGGAGACGGCGCGGAACACGGGAACCACCCTAACCCTTGCGTTGAACTACGGGGCGCGATCGGAGATCGTGGACGCGACCCGCTCCATCCTGACCAGCCTCATCGCAGAGGCACACCAGCGCGGGTGCTCGCTCGAAGACCTGCTGCAAGTCGATGGCATCGACACCCACCTGGACGAGCAGCACATCACCGGGCACCTCTACACCGCGCACATGCCCGATCCTGACCTGGTCATCCGGACGTCCGGTGAGCAGCGCATCTCGAACTTTCTTCTGTGGCAGATAGCCTACTCGGAGATCTTCGTGACCGATCGGCTTTGGCCGGACTTCCGGGGGCTTCACCTGCTCGAAGCCATCGCAGACTATCAGCAGCGGGAGAGGCGCTTCGGGGGCGTCGGGCAGGGGACCGATGAACACCTCGCCGGGCTTGAGCCTGCAAGCGAAGTCGCGGAAGAGATTTCGACGCAGCTGACGCCTCAGACTGAACTCACCCGGCGCTAGCCGCATGCGCTCGTGCTCGCCCGCGCGCCGCAACAAAGAACCCGACTAGTCATGTTTCGTCCCGCGGCGCATGGTGCGACTAAGTGCAATCAATACAAGATCTTACAGCCAGAGGTCCTTTCTTTTCAGGACTTTGCAACGACGGTACGACGCTAACCCCAATCGATGGAAGATTTTAGGACCTTTTGCCCAGGGTGGGGGTACCCTGTGCGCCACTCCAAACTGCCTCTGCCGTTTGCCTTCGCTGTATCGTAAGAAGCGGTCATGCAACGCATCCTCACTGCCGTCATCCTCATCGCCGTGGTCTTCGCGCTGATCTTTTTTGGCCAGATGTGGATGATCGCGCTCTTTGCTGCGCTGGTGGCCGAGCTTGCCGCCTACGAGTATCTCCAACTTGCTCGCGCCGGGGGAGCACAGATTCCTGCACCCTGGATGTCCGGCGCGACCGCCTGCTTCTTCCTCGCGATCATACCGAACTGGCCGCTTGAGGCGCAGCTCCCATGGCTCAGCGCGCTCGGCTTCGCACTCTTCGCCTGGAATGGCTTCCGCGCTCCTCTGGATCGTGTTCTGCCCGATACGGCGCAGGGTCTGTTCGGACTGGTCTACGTGGCGTTTCCCCTGACCCTTCTCCCCATCCTCTGGCGCCAGGAAGATGGTCCGACACTTCTGCTCTTCCTGATGGTGTGCGTCTGGTCAGGAGACATCGCCGCCCTCTACATAGGCCGGGCGTTTGGACGCCGGAAGCTGGCGCCGCGATTGAGCCCCGGCAAGACCGTTGAGGGCGCTATAGCGTCTGTGGCCGGCAGCGTGTTGGCCGGAATGGCGGTGGTTTACGGGAGTGACCTTCTCGCCGCGCACGGCAGCACCTTGCTGCATATTACCGAGCCCGCCTGGCAATCTCTGCTGCTTGCGGTGCTCATCAACGTCGCGGCTCAGGTGGGCGATCTTCTCGAATCTGCCATCAAGCGCGGGGCTGGTGTGAAGGACTCCGGAACCATGCTTCCGGGCCATGGTGGAATCCTGGACCGCGTTGACGCTCTGTTGCTGGCTGCTCCTGTCCTTTGGTATGCCCTACTGCTGAAGGACACACTCAAACTCGGCGTCTTTTAGGCCGGCTAACCTTGCTGCATCTGGGAAGATATGTCCGTGAAGAAGCTCGCCATCCTCGGTTCCACCGGCTCGATCGGTCATAGCACGCTTTCGCTTTGTGAGAGCTTTCCGGAACGTTACCGGGTCGTGACGCTGGCAGCAGGCACAAATGTCGATTGTGCCCTGGAGCAGTGTATCCAGTGGGCCCCCAAGCTGATCTCCATGGCCACCGAGTCGTGCGCGCATGCGTTGCTGAAGCTGTTGCATCAGGCGGATATCTACGATGTTGAGGTGGCCTTCGGAAGCGCGGGAGCGATCGCGGTTGCGACGCACGCTGCGGTGGACTTTGTCGTCTCGGCCATTGTGGGTGTTGCGGGACTTGAAGCGACTTATGCGGCGATTTGCGCCGGGAAGACGATTGGGCTGGCCAACAAGGAATGCCTCGTCGCCGCGGGAGACCTGATCCTGGCTGCTGCCAGGAAGTATGGGGTTGTGCTGCTGCCGATCGACTCCGAGCACAACGCTGTGCACCAGGCGATGCGTGGGGGAACACGGGCGGAGGTGAAGCAGGTTTGGTTGACGGCTTCGGGCGGCCCGTTCCGGAACACTCCTGCAGCGGAGTTTAGTCGGATTACACCAGCAATGGCGCTGAAGCACCCTACGTGGACCATGGGACAGCGCATTACCATCGATTCAGCCACAATGATGAACAAAGGCTTCGAGGTGATTGAGGCATGCAAGCTGTTTGATCTGCCTCCGGCGCGCGTTCGGGTAACGGTTCACCCGCAATCCACGGTTCATTCGCTGGTCGAGTTCGTCGATGGGTCGATCCTCGCGCAGATCTCGGTAACGGATATGCGTCTGCCGATCCTGTATGCGCTTGCCTATCCGGAACGTCCCGTGACGGAGAACAAAGTCGATCTGATGTTCGATATGGCGGCTTTGAGTCATCTGGACTTTGCTACGCCCGATCTGGGAAGGTTTCCGTGTCTGCGGCTTGCGTATGAGGCGGCTGCGGCCGGACAAAGCGCGTGCATTGCCTTGAACGCGGCCGATGAGGTTGCAGTTGCAGCGTTTCTCGGCGGGAAGATACCGTTCATGGGGATTCCGCGCACGATCGAGAGGGTGCTTGGACAAACGAAGGCGACTCGACCTTCGTCTATCCAGGATGTGTTGTCGGCAGACAACGCGGCGCGCGAGCTGGCGCATGAGGTTGTCGCGCGCACGCACGGCATTTGAGACAATGTAAGGCGAGGTCTTCGGTTTGTCCCTGCTCTCCCATCTTTCGCCCTCAGCTATCGTGGAGTTGTTGGTCGTGCTCGGCATCATGGTGCTGGTCCATGAGTTCGGCCATTTTGCCGTCGCAAAGCTTTGCGGCATTCGGGTCGAGACCTTCTCAGTCGGGATGGGGAAACGCGTTATCGGGTTTCGCCGCGGCGATACAGATTACCGGCTCTCGTTGCTGCCGATTGGCGGTTACGTGAAGATGGCGGGTGATGTTCCGGGAGAAGCTCCTTCGGGCGATCCTGGGGAGTTCAACGCACATCCGCGATGGCAGCGAACGCTGGTTGCGCTCGCGGGTCCGTTCGCCAACTTCATCCTGGCATTAGCGATGATGACAGGGCTTTACATGGTGCACTACGAGCGACCGCAATACCTTGCGGGCCCTGCGGTTACGGATTACATTCCGGTGAATACCCCTGCGGCGAGCGCAGGTGTTCAGGCGGGTGACACGATCGTGCACTATGACACAATCGAGAATCCCACGTGGGAAGATGTTGGAATTCGCTCGTTACTGAACCTGAATCAGACGGTTGCGCTCTCGTATCTTCATGCTGGGCGGAGAGTTGATACGACGTTGCGGATCGATGCGAAAGGCGCTGCAGACCATTTCACGCTGGACAGCATCGGGCTTGATCCTCGGATTCAATCGGCTCCGATCCAGATCCGGGAGATCAGCGCGGGAACTCCGGCGCAACGCGCGGGACTTCAGGCGAACGACGTGATCGATAAGATTGATGGGCTAACGTTCCACTCGCTAGGCGCGCTGCTTGACTACCTTCAGGATCGGGCGGGAAAACCCGCGCAGTTGAGCCTTCTTCGCGGCGAAGAGACGGTTCCAATCACAGTTTCACCGGCTTATACGGAGCTTCAAGGAATCAAGGCATGGCGACTCGGAATTGCCATTGCGCAGGCTCCTGTGGTGGTGGAGAAGCTGCCGTTTGCTGCGGCGGCCGGCGAATCGTGGACGTTTTTTCGGAAGAACTCGCTGTTGATTCGCGATGTGTTGAAAGGAATGTTTACCCGGCATGTGTCGGCCCGTCAACTTTCCGGGCCGATCGGGATAGGGCAGGAGGTTCACGAGGCATTCCAGGTTCCGGGGTGGAGCCGGATTGTCGAACTGATGGCGGGTATTTCGATTAACCTCGGGATCTTCAATCTGCTGCCGGTGCCGATCCTCGATGGCGGCATGATCCTGTTTTTGGCGGTTGAGAGCCTGTTTCGGCGCGATATCAACCAAATTGCGAAGGAGAGGATTTACCAGGTAGCTTTTGTTTGCCTGATCTGCTTTGCCGCCTTCGTTATCTTCAACGACCTGACCAAGCTGGTCGCTAGGTAGGGACGGCCGGGCTCAGCCCAAGCAGGTGCAAGGCGGTCTTACTCAGGTCGATGCCGAGGGGCTAAATTTCCATGGTGAAGCTTCCTGCCAGCCAGGATACTCCGGCCGGGTGGCAGTGGCGCTGACCATTCCGTGGGCCGGAAAGGCCGATTCTTTGGCTGCTTCCAAGCGTCTTTGGAAGGATTGTGACGGCTTCACCTTTCCACATTTTTCACCGTTCCACACTTTCTAAGGGCGCGGCACTGCCATGGTCCGCCTCTTAAGGGCAAGAGTAGACTTCACAGAGCATTGAGAGTGATCGGACATCCATGAACCTTCTGTCTTACGTTCACCTCCGCAATATTTATCGCTCTACCGGCGTTGGGCGTGTGGCTCGCGAGCTTACGGAACACCTGGCGGCTCGGGCGGATATTCAGGTTGAAGTTCTCGCAGATCGTCTGGACTACGATCGTGTGATTGCGAATGTGGGAGCTCCCTGGACGGAGTTTTGCTACCACTTCATGGGGCACGAGACGTCCAGGCAACAGGCGATCTGGTACCTGACGAACCGTCCGCGGGCAGAGGATTACTGGCCGGCTGTAGAGGTGGTGCACTGCACGGCCGAGTCCTATGTGCCAGTGCGGCGAGCGCGGCTCGCGATCTCCTGCCACGATGCGCAGCATTTTGAGGCGGGGGCGCATAAGTTGACGCCGTGGCTGCTTCGGCAACGGCTGAAGTGGAAGCTGCTGTTTGGGCGTCTGGACCGGGAGGCGGATATGTTCCACATGATCTCGCATTTTGCCGCTGAGCGTACCGCGCATTTCTTTCCGGCGATTGCGTCCCGTTTGCGGGTTATTCCCAACGCTGCTTCCGAGAGTTTTTTTAACCCTCCGACTACGAAGGGACTACAGATTCTGGAGAAACTTGCTTTGACGGGACGTCGATTTATCCTGACGCCGGGCGGTCTGCAGCATCGCAAGAATGCGGAACTCATCCTGGCCGCGTGGCCGATCATTCACGGTCTGGAGCCGGATACGCTGCTGGTGGTGGTGAACTGGACGGACCCGGTGTACCAGGCGGAAGCCGAGGCGCTTGCGCCATCCTGTATTCTGGCGGGTTTTCAGGAGGAGCAGGAACTTGTCGCGCTTTACACTGCCGCGGCCCTGGTCTGGTTTCCAACACGCTACGACGGATTCGGTATGCCGGTGATTGAAGCGATGGCAAGCGGAACCCCGGTGGTGAGCAGCAACACGACGGGAATCCCGGAGGTGGCGGGTGACGCCGCGCTGCTGCTCTCGCCGCTCGACCAGGCGCAGCATGTGGAAGCGATCCACGGCTTGCTGAACGATGACGCGGCTTGCGCCGCGATGAGCCGAAAGGGCCGGGAGCGTGCGCAGGCATACCGGTGGTCGCGATCGGCGGAGATGCTGGCGACTCATCTGCAGGCGCTGCTGTGAAGAGTCTGAATACCGTGTTCAGGTGCGCTGGCGAATGAAGCGTGCAGGAACTCCGGCGACGATGGCACCCGGCGCTACGCTGCGGGTGACGACGGAGCCGGCGGCGACGATGGCTCCGGAGCCGACAGAGACTCCCTTCAACACGACGCAGTTGACGCCGAACCAGACGTCGGAGCCGATAATGATGTCGGCGCTTTGTTCGGGCTGTTCCTTCATTGGGATGCCGAGTTTTGTGCCGTGATCGTGGTCGATGAAACGTGTTCCGCTGGCTACGAGGCAGGATGGTCCCAGGACGATGCGGCTGAGTGCGTTGAACTCACATCCGCTTCCAATAAAGCATTCGTCTCCAATTTCAATGCTGACCTTGTCACTATAGCCGCCCGAGACTTTGAGATACACGTCTCTTTCCAGGTTGCATTGCCGGCCGATAAGGATGCGATGCGGCCAGGTGACTCGGATGCGGGCCAGCCTGGAGCCTGCGCCGATCTTCATGCCCAGCGCACGCCAGTAGATCGTCCTGGCCGCGCTACGAAGCAGGATGAGATCGTGCCAGCGAAGGCGAAAGACGATCTTTCTGAGGAGCACCAGGGAGCGTGCCTCGTGGCGGGTCGTGGCGGAGAGCTCGCCGGGAGGCAGACCATGCGTATTGTATGAGCTCATGGAGCCTCCTTCTTTGTGAAGGATTGGACGACTTGGATGATCTTCCCGGAGAGGACCTGAAATCTCGCGAGGGAAGCGAGCCAGCCGTTCCGCTTACCGACGGCAAAGAGGCTGGCACAGAAGATGGTCGCTGTAGCTATCATCCCGGTGCTCAACGCGGCTGCATACTGCCAGTGACGTTCCCGTTCAATGGCGAGCAGGGACAAGACAGCGACGCCCAAGGTGCTGAGGAGAAAGAGAGAGGTAAGTCCGGTGGGAAGGTGGTCCTTACGGACGAGCATGACAAACGTGAGGACAGCAGACACGACGTGCGCGAGGAAGAAGACTGACATGGCACCCACCGCGCCGCCAACACGGGCCATGAGGAGCGTTCCGCCGACCGCGGTGAGCAAAGCCCAGAACGTGTTGATGGCAGCGACGGACCGGATGGAGACGACGCTTACCCTTGCAGATGGGGGCGCATTGCCCATCTGTAAGACGGCGACTGACATGCCGATGCAGGTTGCGACCGCCGCGGGCACGAAGCGCGGGCCGTACATGACGCGAAGCGCCCAGGGCGCAAGGATTATGCCTCCGCAGGCGATAAGAAAGGCAACCGCGGTGGAAGCGAAGGTGCAGAGCGCCATAACCCGCTGCGGTGCGCCGGTATTGTCGTGATCGGGTGTAGCGATGACGGCGTAGCTTCCTTCTGTGAGAAGGGCGGGGATGATGCCGGTGAGGTTGCGGAATTGACTTGCGATGGCGAAAAAGCTCATCTGGGCCAGGGTGGTGTCGCTGCGCGCGACCAATGCTGTGATCCACCATCCTGCGAGATTGGCGCTGAGCAGGCCGGAGAGTTGAATGAATCCGAAGCCCCAAACCTCGCGGAGCATGGTAGAGAAAGTGACAGCCGAGCGACTGTCTTGGGCCAGGAGGCGCAGAGGCTTTGCCAGCAAGATACACAGGAGCACTGCTGAGAGAGAGACCATGCCGTGCGCGATCAGCATGGCTGGGGAGTTTTGCCGGAGCGCGGTGACAGGGAGCATGACGAACATGCCGAGGCCCACCAGAACGGAGAGAAGTCCCAAAGCCGCCAGGCGTCTCTGACCGACAAAAAAGCCCCTCGCGCATTCCAGGATCAACATGCCGGCGGCTGGGAGGGCGGCCCAGCGCAACAGCGTGACAAGGCTTTCCTTATGCAAAATCTGAGCGATGAAGGGCGCTCCGAGCAGGAGCACGGCCACAGCGACGGCGGCCGATGTCAGCGTGATGAGCGCCAGGACACGGGCGAAGGTCGCGTAGTTTCCGCTCTGATACGGATATTTTCCGGAGAAGCGCGTGGCTGTGGCCCCGATGCCGCCCGCAGCATAGGTTGAGATGTTGTTGGCTGTGCTGATGCCGACGGAGTAGGCTCCGAAGACACTGGCTCCTGCGAAACGGGCAGCGAGGATGTTGGATGCGAAGGTCGCGCCGCGTTCAATCATGACCGCAATGGCCAGCGTGGAGGTTCCCCTGACGATGCTGTGAGCGGCGTCGCTTGAGAGTGTGGCGGAGGATGGCAGCTGCGGTACCGGTGCGGAGGTAGGCTGAGCCAGCTCGCCCTCCTCGATGGCCTCTGGGGTAAGACCTGGGTTCATCATGCACAAGTTTCCGTAGGGCGAGGTGGAGTGTGCGAGTTTTTATCCCTCAAGCAGCCGGCTGAGCGACTCGTTCCAGCATGCATCATGCTTGTATGATACTGGGCTGAGTTCGGGATCGATCAACAATCTTCCACGCAGGAGAGACGGAGACCCACGAGCATGAGCGGTCGGCGGAGTTCAGGCTTGGCGACCGGGGGATGACTCAAGACTGCGCCTAATGGGATGGATGAGCAAGGTGGCCCCCAGACCGGGAGAGCGCGGCCAGAGGTTTACCAAAGGAGCGGTGAGTAGAGCGTGAGCCTGAGCCAGCGAGGCGGAGCCTAGACTCGTTTCTTCGGCTGCAAAAAACCTCTGCGATGTATGCCGCAATGAGGCCGATGACGAACTCGGCTAGCAGGCGGTTTCTGAAAAGATAGTGCGGGTAGCTAGAGGCGTGACAAGAAAGACCTATGAGGTACACGATGGAGAGAAAACCCGGGACGATGATGCCGATCGGCAGGTGTGATGAAAGGAGGCGAATGGTAATTGTAACTAAGTCAGGGCTGTATCTGGGCGACGACTAGAGTGGGTTATGAGAGCAGGCCTGCCAACAGGTCGTGCCATGCCTGGGTTGTTCTCTTCTTAGAAAAGTGTCTGCTATAGACGTCGTGACACCTTAGCCGCATGTCCTGTACTGCCTGCGCGTCCTGTCCCCAAGCGGCGATACGGGGCGCGACCTGCGACGCGCAGCCCGGTTCAAGCACCCAACCGACCTCATACTGTTCTATCCAACGCGCGATTCCCGAGGTTTTGCTTCCACAGAAGAGGACCGGACGGCCGACGGCCAGCGCACCAAAGAACTTAGATGGCACCACCGTACCGGTCCAGGAGGGGCGAAGGCTGACGACATGGATATCCGCGGCCGCGAGGCGAAGCTCAAGTTCAGCAGAGGAGGCAAAGGGAATGAGGCTGATATTCCAATCTTCCTTCGCCAGGGCTTGTCTAAGACTGGCGTCACGATTGCCCTGCACGCTGAAGGCGAGGTGGACTTGCGAGTCACTCATGCCTCGGACCAGAGTCAGCAGGTCTTCAAAGCTATGGGCTCTGCCCATGGTTCCGGAGTACATGAGGGCTAATTGCGCATGCCCGAAGATGGCATGCCGCACGTCCGTGGGGACGGCGGCTACCGAGGGTGGCTCCGAGAGGGCCCAGGGAACCAGCGTCGCCTTCTGCTGCTTTTCCGTATAGCGGCTCAGCTGTTCCCGCATGCAAGAGCCGATGTCGACAATGAGATCGCAGGCACGGTAACTCGGCTTTAGCAGACGTTCGAGAATACGAGAAAGAGCTCCACCCCGGACGAGGATGCCATCCGCATACGCTGCTTCAGGATAGAGGTCGAAGCACCAATGAACGACTCTGGTTCTTGGACGGAGTAGTTTCCAGACGGGAGCGATAAGCACGCTGAGGATTGGGTCGGTGCCCACGAGGATGATGTCGGGCGGCCCGGGTTTGAGGGCGATGAGGCACCAGGCGAGACTCATCCAGACGGCGTTGAGGATCCGTCCTCGGGAGGAGCTCTGGGGAAGGTTGGGACGCCATGTGCGATGGATCCCGACATTCATCCAAGTGGGAGTGGCAGGGTATGTTTTGGAGTTTGTTCTACTGGGGCGGTTGCAGCAGTATCCTTCGACCTCCCAGCCACGTTCCGCCAGATCAGCGGATAGCTCGCTGAAGAGGACGGAGCTGATCACGGGATCAGGATGCAGGAAGTGGTAGAAGACAGCAATTTTCGCCATTAGACATATTCCTTATTGTTGTCTACGGCCGGAGGCTCATTCAAGTAGGATGTGACGGCAGTGACGCACTTCGACCTGAATCGTTCCCAGGTGAACTGCTCCGCGCGGGCTCTTGCTCGCGTCTTCATATGGGCCAATTCCTGAGGACAGGCCAAAGCCCAGGCGATGCGGTCTGCCAGAAGATCGGGCCTTCTTGGCTGAACGATGAAGCCGTGCTCACCCTCCACGATGAGATCGGGGGCGGCCGTGTGAGTCGTGGAAAGAATAGGCAGGCCACTGGCGAGCGCTTCCAAAAGCACTTGGCCGAAACCTTCTGCGATGGAGGGAAAGACAAAGAGATCCGCTTCACGGTAAGCTGCGGCGAGTTCACTGGTGCTGACGGACGGCCGAATCGTGACCCGTTCCAGGTAGGGGGTGAAAAGGCTAAGGTCATCGACGACACGGCCGCAGACAGTGAGGTGAAGGTTCGCGGAGCCGAGCAGGTCCAACGCTTTAAGAAGGTACTTGATCCCTTTGCGCTGATTGATTCTCCCCACGAAGAGGAGTTGCAGAGGATCTCCGGCCGCTCTCGTGCGAGGGCTGTCCGCAGGTCGGAAGCGTTGAAGATCCACGCCGTAGGGGATGACTGTAATAGCGTTTGGGGAAGTGCCGTGATCCACGAGGCTTTGCTTGGTGAATGTGGAGGCAACAAGATAGTGAGCGGCGAGATGGGTTTCGGCAACGAGATGCCGGTAGTCCTGCTCCGGAAGCGCAAGCTCCCACTCCTGTTGAAGGGAGCTTGCGCAATCTGGATGCAAAGCGAGCTCCTCGCGCAGGATGCTTCGCATGGTGGACGGATGAGGATGCGCCTGGAAGAGCATGGCCGGGGCGCGGTACTCACGGATGGCATCGTAGCCGCAGTAGCTGTAGGTGACCAGGCCGGAGCTAGTCCGCCGCGCACGTTTGCCAGCGGTGATGCCAAGGGTGACATCCATGGCACGGATGCTTTTACGCCGCCACTCAAATGGAATCGCAGGAAGTTTTTCGAGAAGAAGACAGCGGAGTCCGCTGACGGCGCACAACGAGATCTGTCGAAACGTGAGCCGCGGAATGCTCCGGCGGAGGGCGAGTTCTCTGAGCCCGGCGGGAAGATGCCTGATCAGAAACGTGGCCCAGGCGCTACTTTCCGGCCAGCAGAGATCCGTCACCAGCGTCTCCAGCAAGCTCGCCTCTGCAAGCGCGAGCGCCAGCTGATAAGAGTCGCGCGCGCCCGCATGGACGACGACCGCCTTCCTTGGCGTTGCTACGCGAGCCGGTTTATGCGCTACGGGGGTCGACATGCTGAATAGCGCCTGCGGCTTTCCCTTGCTTCATAGACGAGACACTCATCCGAGGGTCCTAAACAGGATGACACGTTCGCGGCTTGTTGCAGCGGACGGAATCATCGCTTCCTGCCATGAAGCTCGAAGAGCATCCACCGCGGTACAGCATACTTTTGAGTCACTCCGAGCTCTTTGTGGCTGAATGAACTACCCCGCTGCGCGGCTGAGTTGGTAACCAGAGTAATGTCTAAAAGTGACCATGGGACAGTGACTACTCCCGTTCGTTACACTCGGGTAATTTCCACTTTTCGAATGTCGTCAATAGGCGACATTTAGCATCCAGACCGCTGCAAAGCCCGTTACAACTAGGTATGGGTGCACTGCATCATCTTCGGTTATTGTGCTTTTGCTTGCTTGTAGTTGGGGTGCGCCTTCCCGCGCAGGATCCAGTGCTGCAGCACCGCGCTGTCGCTCCTGAGTATGTCTTAGGCGCGGGCGATCAGGTAACAATTCGTGTTGCCGATCTTGAGGACCTTCCCGACAGACCCCTTACTATCGACCCGTCCGGTCTGATCGACCTGCCGCTGGCCGGCCGTGTACAAGCAGCTGGGTTGACGATTCCAGAGTTGAAGGCCGAGTTGGTTCGCAAGCTTGCCCGTTACATTTCCAAACCTGAGGTTGCCATTAACCTTGCTGTTAGCGGAAGCCAGCCTGTCTCCGTGATCGGACAAGTAAATAATCCTGGGGTTCATCAGCTTGATGGAACGAAGCGCCTGCTGGAGGTCCTTTCCCTATCCGGTGGCATCAAGGCGGATGCAGGTCCCCGCGTTCTTGTGACACGAGAGAAAAAATGGGGCAGCATTCCAGGAAGCGACAAGCGAGTGGATCCAGCAACTGGCGACACAACTGTCAGCTTCTATCTTGACGCGCTCATGACCTCCCGCGCTCCGGAAGACAACATTGTCATCCTTCCTAACGATGTGATCTCGGTGCCACGGGCCGATCTGGTCTACGTCGTAGGCGACGTAAAGAAGGCAGGCGGCTTCCAGCTCTCGGCGCACGAGACGGTCCTGCTGACGCAGGCGATTACGCTTGCGGAAGGCCTAGGGCCGGATAGCGCTGCACACAATGCGCGGATCTTGCGGCCTGCTCCTGGCGGAGATGGAACTCCGCGCGAGATTCCGGTGAATATCGACAAGATATTTGCCGGTAAGAGTCCGGACGTCAAGCTTTATGCGAACGATGTTCTCTTCGTTCCAGTGAGCGGCATGAAGGTGACCGCCCGACGGGCCATGGAAGCTGTGATTGGCGTCACGACCGGCATTCTGATTTACCGATAAACGCGACCGAGGGATACCAGTCCCGACGAGAAGGAGTTTGATGGAATATCCGCTTACAACACAGACGGAAGCGAGCAGGCCGTTTCTGCCGTCGTCGCTCCAGGGCATCTCGCCGTCCCCCGGCTTTGTTATGCCTCGGCCTCCAGAGCCGGGCCGTGGCATGTTGTCCGACTACCTTCAACTTCTGAAGCGTCATCGCAAGCTCATTGCTGTGAGTGCCTGCGTGGGTTTGGCGACGGCTCTGATTTTGGGGCTTGGCGTACTGCCCGTGTTCACGACGCGGACGTCGCTGGAGATACGCAGCGTCAACCAGAACTTCCTGGATATGCATTCGGTCGCGCCGACCAGCGGCGATGCTTCCGGCGACAACGATATGAACCTGCAGACACAGATCAAGCTGCTGCAGAGCGATACATTGATCGAGGATGTCGGCAAGCGCCTGCTGGAACAGCCGCATCCCGCGTCGATTCCTCGCAAAGATGCTATTTCGGTTTTGCTGCGAGCGATGCACCTCGGGGGCTCCAAGCCGCTGCCCTATGGGAGCCTTGTTGATGACGCGATGAAGCGAGTGAAGGTGAAACCTATCGGCGTGACTCGCTTGGTTGAGATCACATGCGAATCCTACGACCCTCAATTTTCAGCCGCCTTCTGCAATACTCTGACCACGACCTTTGAGGATGAGGATCTGGAGACGCGTTCCTCCGAGGCGCAGAAGACCAGCGAGTGGTTGACTCACCAAGTTGCCGATATTCGCTTGAGAGCGGAGGAGTCGCAACGGCGTTTGGAGCAGGCGGTCGGCGGCAATGGTCTCGTTCTGTCCGACAGTGCAAGCTCAAGCGGAGAAGAGCGTCTTCGATCGCTGCAGACTGAGCTTACCCGGGCGCAGGCCGATCGTATCCAGCAGGAAGCGAAGTCGAGTGTCGCCCACAGCGTGAGCGCCGATACAGTTCCCAGCTTGCAGGACGACCCGCAGTACAGGGCTTACGAGTTGAAGCTTGCGGATCTTCGTAGTCAGCTCGCGCAAGCTCTTCCTGCTCTTACGGAGGAGAACCCTAAGATCGTCCGACTTCGTTCGCAGATTGCGGATGCGGAAAAGGGTTTACAGAGCATCGTCTCCTCGAACTCCGGACGACAGGACAACGAGTACGAAGCCGCCCGGCACCGCGAGGCTCTTCTTCAGGCAGCTTACAACGCCCAGCAGGCTGCGGTTTCGCAGGATCTGCAGAAAGCGGCCCAGGTCAGCCTGCTGCGAAAGGAATTGGAGTCAGAACAGCAGCTATACCAGACTCTGCTGCAGCGAGCGAAGGAGGCGGGGTTCGCTTCCGCCATGCAAGCTACCACGATTCGCGTGGTCGACCCTGCCAAGGTGCCTGTCATGCCGTCATCGCCGCGACGCAAGCTTGCGGGGGGAGCCGGGTTGGCGCTGGGTTCGCTGTTTGGGATAGGCCTTGCCTTATATCGCGCGCGCAACGATCAGATCTTCCGCAGCCCCGGGGATATTCCCCGCCGGCTGAATGTCAAGGAACTGGGCGTCATTCCGATGGCCATGCGACCTAGAGGCCCAGCCGCACCGTTCGCTCTCGCGACGTCGAACGAGGAGGCGAACGCAATCACACTAACCCGATGGGGCGACAACTTCTCGATCGCGGCGGAAGCATACCGAAACATTACATTTTCCATCTTGCTTGCGAACAATAACAAGCGGTGTAAAAACTACGTGGTAACGAGTCCGGGAGCAGGCGAGGGCAAGACGACGGTGGTCTCAAATCTTGGGGTTGCCCTCAGTAAGTCTCGTCTGCGCGTGGCCCTGGTGGATGGCGATCTACGCCGACCGGCACTTCACAGGGCGTTCGGTATCGAAAACCACTTTGGGGTACGCAACATTCTGCGCGGGGAGATCGACCTGGAGAGTGTGCCGGCGGAGATTCTGACAACGCAGACACAGTTCCCGAACGTGTCGATCATTGCCGCTGGTGAGGGAAGGGAAGACGTCGTTGAACTTTTGCACTCTCCGCAGTTTGGCGCGCTTCTCGCGCGTCTCTCGCGAGACTTTGATGTGGTCCTCATCGATACGCCGCCCATCCTTTACATGGCCGACGCCCGTATCCTGGCTGGGCAAAGCGACGGGGCCTTACTGGTTTGCCGCGCGGGTTCCACTTCTCATGAAGAGGCCGCCAACGCCCGAGATATCTTCGACCATGACGGAGTTCGGCTGGTGGGAACAATCCTGAATGCTTACGAGCAGGCAAATAGCTACTATGACTCCCACTACAAATATCAGGAGTCGGCCGGAGGCAACGATGCGGTAGGTGCCGGACGATGATGCCAGCAAGAACGCGGCAGGCGCGAAGAGGAAGCATGAACGGATTCCAGGCACAGTCCGCTCCGCGTGCTGGAAGGCGGCTGGATGTTTGAGCTTCTCCTTCTTGTGGCCGCGGTCGTCGCTCTCGCGGGGTTCTTTTTAGCCTACGATGGAAGCCGAGACGTGTTTCACCCGCTCATCTTTGTGGGCCCCATGCTGGTGTTTCTTTATAGCTGGATGCCGTGGAAGCTGCTTCAGCATGACGCGTTGAGCCGCTTCTTCGACCGAGACCAACTGGTTCACGTTCAGGTACTGAATGTGCTAGGGATTCTTGCCTTCATCGCGGGCTGTCTTGCGGTCGGGGTTCGCTTCTCTAGACCGTCAGCCGACCGTCAAGGCTTCGATCCTCGGGTGTTAGAGCGGTTGATGATCGGTGGCGCGGCAGTCGGCACAGTCGGGCTGGCCTGCTGGATAATCACCATTGTGAACGTGGGAGGATTGGTGGCTGCGTTCAGCACGTCCTACTCAGGAGGCTTCGACGACAGCGGCTACGTCCGCGATGGCGCGATGCTGCTTCTCGTCTCCTTGCTGCTGATCGTTACCTCTCTATCCGCAGGCGGCCCGCGGGTCACCGGGATCTGCCTTGCCGTGCTGTTCGGTGCGCCGTGGCTGACAAGTGCGCTGCTCATGGGGCGGCGCGGTCCTACCTTCAATTTGGCCGTGGTGTTGCTGATGGGCTGGTACTTCAACCGGTCAAGGCGTCCGCCGCTGCTGCTGACCGCGGCGCTCGGACTGCTACTGGGCTGGTTCGTGCTGTTCCTTGTAACGAACCGATCCCAGCTCTATTTGGGCTCTAGCTTCGATGTAAAGACCGATGTGTCCAACATGGTCGAGAAGCCGGACAGTGGCAACGAATATATTTATGGCTCCGGGAGCGTGATTGCGGCTGAACGCCGAAATCACTACTTCTGGATGCGGCGTTATCTTGCGCAACTCCTAGTGCGTCCGATTCCAAGCGCGATCTGGCCGACCAAGTATGAGGATTTTGGCGTGCCAGAGTTGCTGCACAATGCAGGCACGGGGGAAGGTTTCAGCGATGCTCTTGGCT
>CAXUNW010000034.1:0-20390 GCA_964252505.1 uncultured Acidobacteriaceae bacterium | reverse complement strand
GCCGGGGTGGTGGGCGAGGTAGGAGGCGGCCAGGGTGCGGGCGAAGGCGAGATAGTTGGGGGAGACGATGGTGCAGGCCGCGTGATGCTGGAGCGGGATGGCCGGGTCAGGATCTTGCGTGCGTGGGCTGGGGGCACCGGCGGCGTCCAGGGGATCGTACTTCATCAGCGTTCTAGGATAGCAACAATGCGGGGGGGACGCCGCGGCCGCAGTCGGTAGGACCACTTTCCTGTTAGGATGAGCGCGCCATGAAAAACACTGGATCAACTCGTCGCGACCTTCTGAAGTTATCCGGCGCGGGCCTTGTTGCCGCCGCTGGTTCCCTGCCCTACACGGCTTTCGGTCAGACGCCGCGCGGCGCTTCGGCTGGAGCTCCGATGGTGTTTGATGTCCGGAGCTTTGGTGCGACAGGATCGGGTAAGACGCTGGATACGGCGGCGATCAACAGCGCGGTGGAGGCGGCGGCTGGAGCGGGCGGCGGGACCGTTTACTTTCCGGCAGGTAACTATCTCTCCTTTTCGATCCGCTTGAAGAGCCTGGTGAACCTGTACCTGGCGCAGGGCGCGGTTTTGTTTGCAGCCAACTCTCCCACGGTGGGTGAGACGACAGGGCAGATGGGAGGCAGCTACGACGCGGCCGAGCCGAATGGGGCGTTCGAGGCGTACCAGGACTACGGACACAATCACTGGCACAACTCGCTGCTGTGGGGCGAGAACCTGCACGATGTGTCCATAACAGGACCGGGACGCATATGGGGGCGGGGGCTGAGCTTCGGCGCGAACCGCGAGGCCCGCGGGGACTACCCAATGTACCGGGCGGAGCAGGCCGGCGTGGGCAATAAGGCGATTGCGCTCAAGAACTGCCATAACGTGTTGTTTCGCGACTTCCAGATCCTGAAGGGCGGGCACTTCGGGCTGCTGCTGACGGGAGTCGACAACCTGACGATCGATAACCTGACGATCGATACGGACCGGGATGGGATGGATATCGATTGCTGCAAGAATGTGCGGGTTTCGAACTGCACGGTGAATTCGCCGTGGGACGACGGGATCTGTCCGAAGTCGAGCTTCGCCCTGGGCTACGCGCGACCGACCGAGAATGTGACGATTACGAACTGCTTTGTGACGGGGTACTACCAATTGGGAGCGATTCTGGACGGAACGTTCCGGAAGTTCCCACCCGAGGCCAAGGTGTATCGGACGGGCAGGATCAAGTGCGGGACAGAGTCGAATGGCGGGTTCAAGAACATTACGATCTCGAACTGCGTGTTTGAAGGGTGCAACGGGCTGGCGCTCGAGAGTGAGGACGGGGCGCTGTGCGAGGACATTACCGTGACGAACCTGACGATGCGGGACCTGATCTATGCCCCTTTATTTCTGCGGCTTGGGTCTCGGCTGCGGGGGCCGAAGGAGTCGACGAAGGTGGGGACGATGCGGCGTATTCTGATCAGCAACGTGACGTCTTATAACGCCGGGTCGCGGGTTTGTTCGATTCTGAGCGGTATTCCAGGATTTCCTCTTGAGGATATCAAGATTGCAAACGTGTATCACCAGCATACGGGCGGCGGCACGGAGGCGATGGGGCGACTGACTCCTCCGGAGAACGAGGCCAAATACCCGGATCCGGGGATGTTTGGGGATACGAGTGCGCACGGCTTTTTTTGCGGCACATCAACCGGCTGGAGATGAGCCATGTGGAGATCGAGCCGGCGTCGGCGGATGCGCGGCCCGCATTCTCGCTGCTGGATGTGCACCGAGCGGATTTTTTCGCAATCACCGCGCCCCGGACGCCTGCGGCATTTGCACTGAACCAGGTGACCGATTTGCGGGTCTTGTTCAGCCGGGCGGCTCCGGATACGACCCTGGCGATGGCGGATGGAAAGATGCTTTAGAGGCCACAGAAAGGTTGTCATCGGGACGGGCTCGTGTTCTGATTCTGTTCAACAGAGACAGCGCTGCAGAGGAGTGAAGAACGATGCTGTATCAGGTCTCGCGCAATGGCCAGATGTATGGGCCCTACACCCTGGACGATCTGGGGCGGTACGTTGCTTCAGGAAATGTACTGGCGACCGACATGGCGAAGAGCGATGCCATGCCGGAGTGGCTGCCGGTCTCGCAGATACTGGGCACCGGCGTGGCTGAGCCTGCTCCGCCCGCAGCGTACAGTATGCCGCACGGGTACGGTGCGGCTGCAGAGTCGGCGCCTCCGAACCTGCACTGGGGGTTATGCCTGCTGTTCGGCTTGATGACGTGCGGCGTCTTTACGCTGGTGTACGACTTGATCCAAACGATATGGCTCAAGAAGGTGAATGCGGCGTCGAAGTCGATGTTTCTGTATCTTGGGCTGATTGTGCTGGAGTTTGTCAATGCCGGCAGCAGCTTTGGCCGCATGGCGGCGCTGCGGCACGGTGTGGATGCGTCGCCGGCGCCGTCCTCCACGGGGCTTGCAGCGCTTTCCTTTGTGGTGAGTCTCGGTGTGCTCATTCTGTTTCTGGCTTATCGCTTCACGATGCGGAGAGAGCTTGAAGAGCACTTCAACGGACCAGATCCGGTAGGACTTCGTCTGTCGGGTGTGATGACGTTCTTTTTCGGCGGGCTCTACTTTCAGTACCACTTCAACCGAATCAACGAGTTGAAGCGGGCAATGGCGTATCGGGTGGGGTACTAAGGGCGGTGGAGGCGAGACGCCGGCGTTTGGTGGCCGATGCGGCGGTGACGGGGCTGATTGGGCTGTGCGTCGCTTTGAGGCTGCATCCGCAAAGCGCCTGGTATCCGCCATGCCTGTTCTATGAGGTATTCGCCGTTCGCTGCCCGGGTTGCGGGACGACGCGGGCGATGGCTGCGTTACTCCAGGGCCGGATCGATGAGGCTTTGCGGTGGAATGCCCTGTTTGTGGTGGCGCTGCCATTTTTGGCCGCCTACGCGGGGTCGGTTTACTGGCGCATGCTTGGCGGGGCAGCGTTCCGTTGGCCGCAGCTGAGCCGGGCGGGGGTTTACGGCTGTGTGGCTCTGGCGGTTCTGTTCGGGGTAGCGCGGGATATTCTGTTGTTTTAGAGCCTGCGTGCGGCCGTGCCGCGAGGATTGCAAGACGATGCCCAAGTTAGCTGATCTTTCCACCGAGCGCGCGAACCCCGCGTCCGCGCATCTTGACGAGATTCCCACGATAAGCCTGATGACGCTGATCAATGATGAAGACGCCACGGTGGCGGCGGCGGTTCGTGCTGAGTTGCCGCGGATTGCGGCGGCGGTGGATGCGGTGGCGGAGCGGTTGAAGCGTGGCGGACGACTGTTCTACCTGGGCGCAGGCACCAGCGGGCGGCTTGGTGTGCTGGACGCGAGTGAGTGTCCGCCGACGTTCTCTGTGCCGGCGACGCTGGTGCAGGGCCTGATTGCCGGAGGGGATGCGGCGCTGCGATTGTCGTCGGAGCACTCGGAGGACTCAGAGGAGGAGGGTGCACAGGATCTGGCTACTGCCGGGTTGACCGAGGCGGATTCCCTGCTGGGCATTGCCGCCTCCGGGCGGACGCCGTATGTGCTGGGCGGTCTGCGCTACGCCCGGTCGCTAGGGGCGTTGACGCTTGGGTTGACCTGCGTTCCGGGATCGGCAATATCGGTTATAGCGGATGTGACGATCGCGCCGGATACCGGTCCGGAGGTTTTGACAGGGAGCACCCGTATGAAGGCGGGCACGGCTACGAAGCTTGTGCTGAATATGATTTCGACAGGTGTGATGGTGCGCACAGGAGCGGTTTTCGGCAATTTGATGGTGAATGTGAAGCCATCCAATGCCAAGCTGGTTGATCGGGCGCAACGGATTATCGCTGCCGCGACAGGGTGCGAAGCGGTGCGGGCGGTGGAGTTGCTTGATCTTGCCGGTGGGTCCGCGAAGGTGGCCATACTAATGGAGCAGCGGGGCCTTGGCCGGGCAGAGGCGGAGGCGCGGATTGCGGCGGCGCGGGGTGTTCTGCGTGATGCTTTGGCGTAGATGCTCTTGCCAGGGGTTTTCTGCGGGATTTCTCAAGATCACGCGTCGTTTTCAGGAGCAGACGTGCCGGCTGGGGTAATCTGGAACCGCGGCAACGTGGCGTGGACGAGTGTTGGCAGAAGGATTGGCATGGCGGATGACCTGAACTTCGATCAAGCGCGGTATGCGTCTGCACCTGGGCTTGAGTTGTCGCAGCAGGCTCCTGTTCCGGAGTTTGAACGAGCGAATGCGGACGACTCGGTTGCGTTGCTGCGGGCGATCTTCTTTGGGCTGGGCGCGGCAATCGTGGGCAGCGTGCTATATGCGGCATTCACCATCGCCACGCATATCGAGATCGGGTATGTGGCGTTGGGGGTGGGTTACCTGATTGGTAAAGCCATGATGGTCGGGTCAGGGGACCGTGGGGGGCGGAACTACCAGATTGCCGCAGCGATCCTGACCTACCTGGCCGTTTCAATGACGGCGGTCACGAAGATACTTTGGGGGATCCATCAACAGGGATTGAGGCTCAACCACCTCTCCGGCCCGCTGCTGACGGTTCTGGCCGAGTACGGCGTGGCGTCCCCGTTCCTGAGGCTACGGGGTGGATTGGGTGGCGTGATCAGCCTCTTCATCTTGTTCATTGCAGTTCGTGCCGCGTGGCGCATGACCTCGGCGCGTCCCTCGGTGGCCGCGCATCCATTTACCGCATCGTAGTCCCCTGCTTTCCGGCATATGTGAGGTTTTTGAGCGTCTAACGAACTGTGGAACCCTACCAAGTCCAAACCGAATCCGAGGTTCAAGGCGCGAGTCCAGCAGGCTCTGGAGCACAGGAGCCTGCGCTGATTACAAACTGCCCGGAGTGCACGCTGTGGCTACCGCCCGGAACGCTGGCATGCCCTGAGTGTCACACGATTGTGTATGGACGCTACCTACGGCGTCTTGCGGAGACGGCAGCGCTGCAGGAGCAGTCCTCCGAGTGGGTGGCGGCGCGGGAGACGTGGATTCGTGCCCTGCGCTGGCTGCCAGCCGGAGCGACCCAGACGCAGGCGGTGCAGACCCACATTGACCAGATCGATGCACGGTTTCGGGCTGCAGACTCGCAGAAAGCACGCTGGACCAAGCGACTGGGGCCGTTTGCGCCCATCGCGTTCTTTCTGCTGAAGGCGAAGACGCTGGTGTTCACGCTGTTCAAGTTCAAGTTCCTGCTAAGCTTTCTCGCTTTCTTCGGGCTGTACTGGGCGTTGTTTGGGTGGCGATTTGGTTTAGGCTTCACGCTCGGCATCCTGATTCACGAGTTAGGTCATTACAGCGCGGCGAGGCGGCGGGGATTGCAGGTGGATCTGCCGCTTTTCATCCCCGGGTTGGGCGCCTATGTCCGTTGGTACAACCAGGGCGTGAGTGTTGAGACGCTCTCGGCGATTGCACTGGCCGGGCCGCTGTTTGGATTGTTCGTTGCGCTGGCGTGCCTTGGCCTTGCGCTTCGGACCGGCTCCCCGCTGTTTCTCGCGCTGGCCTATACGACGGCATTTCTGAACTCGCTGAACCTGATTCCGGTGCTCGGACTGGACGGGGCACAGGCGACGTATGCGCTGAACCGGCTGCAACGGATCCTGATTGTCATCACGAGCCTGGTTCTGTACGCGATGCTGCGGGAGTGGGTCTATCTTGCCGTGGCGGCGGGGATGACCTGGCGAGCCTTTACCGGGAACGCGCCGGAGCAGCCCAGCAGCCGGGGCATGGTGGCGTTTACCATGTTGCTCGTTGCGTTGGGAGCGATTATGTGGGCTGCTCCGGACACGTCGCGTGGAGCTTACGGGATGTACCCGCACTAAGTGGCCGTTCGCTCTGCCGTCTCCGCTGCCATCAGGTGATCCGGACCCGTGCGCTTGCCTGCTAGCGAGAGACGCTGTCTGAGGCGGCTGCGGTGGGAGTGCCGCGGTGGGTAAGCTGGCGGATGAGGTCGACCTCACGCTGCCGGTAGGGGGTGTCGTCCTGGCGGAAGACCTCATGGAACCAGACGGTGGGCTGGGCGCGGACGTACGGGTGATCCCAGGAGTCCCATGGAAGGTAGGTTTGAGTTTTGCCGGCAACGAGACCCCAGTTGATGGCCCCAACGTTGTACTTGCGGGCGACCGGCAGAGAGCCATCGAAGGTGGAACCGGTGCCGCGTGCCATGTACTCCGAGCAAAGAATAGGGCGATGGAGCGGCTGGAGCTGGAGGATGCGCGCTTCGAAGACCTCTGGCCAGCCATAGTCGTGGAAGGTCAGGATATCTGACTGGGCGAGTTGGATCTTTGTGGTGGCGCTCTCTCGCAGAGGATCGGTCCAGTTGCCGGTCCAGAGGCCGCTGGTAAGGGGCTGGATGGGATGGACAGAGCGCGCCCAGGCAAAGGCTTTCGGAAGCAGCACATCCATGCGGGAGACCTTTGCCGGGGCATCGGCGGGAAGATCGCCACCACGATTATCGGGCTCATTCCAGACGTCCCAGGCGAGGATGCGAGGGTCGTTGGCAAAGGCACCGACCACGCCCGTGACGTAGGCCTGGAGCTGTGGCTCCACGGCGGGATCAAGGAGACGCTGCTTGCCGGGACTCTGGACCCAGCCGGAGTTGTGAACACCGGGGATAGGTGGGTGCTGGGGGCCGAGGTGCGGATTGGCCTCCCAACAGGAATCAAAGAGGACAAGCATGGGGCGGATGTGGTGCTTCGCGGCGATGGTGAGGAAGGTATCAAGCCGTTGTTTGAAGCCGGCGGGATCGGAGAGCCATAGCTGATCCTGCAGGAAGACGCGAGCGGTGTTCATGCCGATGGACTCAGCAAGGCCAAGTTCGCGGTCGTTGAGCGTGGGGTTGAAGGTGGCTGCCTGGAACATTTCAAACTGGTTGATGGCGTCGGACGGGATGTAATTGGCCCCGACGAGCCATGGCTGCTGGGCGTACCAGGTGTTGGCCCGGTCTTCGGACCAGCGAGCGACGGATGGCTGCTCGCTGTTGGTCTGAGAACGGGCGTGGCAGGCAAGACTGAGCGCAAGGACGGCGAGAAAGGCTGGGCGGAGTTTCATGGATCCTTTGGTAAGGGTGGTAAGAGCCTTTTGGGAAGAGCGAAGCTTTCGTAAGTACGACCACGGTCCGGTTCGAGATTAAGCGGGCCGCAGGCGTTGTTGGGGTGAGGAGATCCTCCGGACGTTCGCAGGGAACGTCCGATAAAGTCCTGACTTTACCACCGCGGACTCTCTTCCAGGAAGATCGCGCGATGGCGGTTGCCGAAGGGAGAACCAATGCGCGGTGCATAGCTGAGAGACTTCTTAGTGGACGACCGCGGTGGTGGAAGGACACGTGCGGCTGTAGATGCTGGTCGGAGCGGTCGCGGAGTGAAGTGAATTCGCGACGAGCCGATGAACGATGTGCATGGATGGCTTGGCTACTCTTCTGACTAAAGCGGGTGGCCTGAGTCGATGGGAGGACGTATGGAGATGCAGCAGACAAGCATTACCCTGCCTGGCGAGCTTCTTGCGGAGATCAACCAGGCAGTCGGGCCGATCAATCTGACGGCATTTATTGTTGAGATGACAAAGGCGGAGTTGATCCGGCGGCGGCGGTCGTTCGGACCGGGATGGGCGGGTGCGAAGAAGAGCGTCGAACCGCAACCGGGCACCAGCGCCTGGATGAAGGCGATACGGGAAGAGGGCGAGGCGCGGCTCACGCTGCGGCACTTCTAGCTCTCGCTCAGTGGGCCGAGACAAGCTGGTCGATGCGGAAGGCGGTGGGTTGTGGTTCGCTGCCCTGGGCAACGGCCACTGGATGCGGCCTTTCCTCATGATAGCCGTGGCAGAGATAGCAGCCGCTTTCGGCATGGCCGGATTGAAGAACCGGGCCCTGGGGGTGGGACTGGCCGTCGTGGCACTTTTGACAGATGCCGATGGAGGGCATAAGGAGGTCTTTGCCGGACTGGCTGGTGAGGGCCCCGGCGTGGCACTCTTCACACTGCACAGCGGAATGGGCGGTGTGGGAAAAGACGGCGGCGGCGTAGAAGCGCTCGGGCTGCTTGGATGGGGCGATCTTCGGCGCGACAAAGTCGGCGGGCATGAGCTTGGGGAGCATGGCTGAGCCTTCGACGGTGTGGCAGAGGGCGCATTTTTCGCGAAAGAGGATGGCTTCGGCCTTACCAAGGGCTAGCGGGTCGTTGGGGTGGGCAACGGATTCCTTAGCGCGCACGAAGGCCAGGGCTTCGGCAGAGGTAGAGTGGGGGGCTTGCTCCTTGACGAGCTTGTCGAAGTCGAGGGTGTGGCAGGAGCGGCAGCTTTTTTCAAAGTCAACCTGGGCCATCAGACCGGAGTGGGCAGCGTCGCGGCCGTTTGACTCCTGGACCTGGTGGCAGGAGGCGCACTGCAGATTGACCTTGCCCTGGCCGGGAGCGCCGGCGAGACCTTTAGCCATGTGCTCGGCGTGGTTGAATTTGAGGCCGAAGGCGGCTTCCTTGACGTCGGCCGAGGCGAGACGGAGAGGGCGGAAGTCGGGATGGCCCTTGACGAAGGAGTCGACGTGGGTGGCGACGGATGGTAGGCCGGTTTTGACCTCGAGGTTGGCGTGGCAGACGGTGCAGCCCTTGTTGGGGGACGAAGCGAGGTGCATGGAGCCGATATGCTCCAGGTGGCAGGAGCTGCAGGATGTGGTGGAAGTGGCCTGGCCGGCGTGGTGGGGGCCGGTGTTGACGTGGCAGGAGAGGCAGGCGGAGTCAGGAACGTGGCGGCGGTTACCGATGACGGGGACCCAGCCGGCGCCCTGAACCACCGGGATGTGGCAGACCTCGCACTTCTGGCCGAAGACGGCGTGCACGTTTGAGATGGGGCCGGCAGAGAAGGCATTGGCGGAGCGAATTGAGGAAGCGCTGACCCACACCACGGCAGCGATGAGGGCGGCGGCGGCGAGGTACCACTGCCAGAGGCGAATCTTCGAACCTTTTTTGAAATAGTCGAGGTCGTGCCGCTTGGCGACGGATTTTGTAGTGCGTTTACGGATGGCCAAGCAGTACTCCTTTCCTATGGTGCCGGCGTTGGGGTTCGTGGGGCAGATCGCGGCTGGATGCGGCTTTTCAGTAGTGGAGGGCGACTACGGCGTGAATAAAGCCGAGCAGAAGGAGCGCGGCGGAGAGGGGGAGGTGGCAGAGCAGCCAGCTGTGGAGGAGGTGGTGGAGGTGAAGCTGGTGGTCTAACTGGCGTTTTTCTTCAACGACCTCTTCGAGCGCGGTGATGGGTTCCCAGGCCGGCTGGGGGAAAAGTTTACGGTAGTTGTCAAATTCCTGGGCGGAGCGGGTGCGATTGGCGAGGGGGTGTCTACGAGCTTGAGCGCGCGGGGCGACGAGGTAGGGGCGTACTTCGCTCTCGAAATAGAGATTAAAGGCAGCGACCTCTTCGCCTAGCTCAGGGACGGTGAGCATGGTGAGGACGACGGTGGCTCCGGCCCCGCGCGCAGGGGCGAGGCGCTCGGTCAGGTCGGCCGCGTCGACCTCGGCCTCGGCGACGAGCTGGGACTGGATAACCGGGATCTGATCGTAGATGGTCTCGTAAGGGACGTCGCGGAACATGCGGGTGGGAAGGGTGTGCTGGAGGTAGGCTCCGAAGACGCCGCTGAGGACGACAATGACGGTAAGGGTAAGAAGGATGATAGCGAGGAGGCCGCGAGCGTGAAAGGCGGCATGGAAGAGGACCATGGGCAGGGCAAGGAAGCCGAGCCAGAGATGGGCTTTGAGCCAGAGGCGGGCGCGACCGATCCGGATGACGGGAAAGCGCTTGCGCACGCTAAGGAGGGCGGCGAAGACCATCAGGGACAAGGCGATGATGCCGAAGGTAAGGCCGACGCCGGTGCCTCCGCCCGGGGTCACGGCCCGGGAGTACGGGATGTAGACAATGGCCGAAAGGACGATCGTGCCGATCGTGATGTAGAGCCACGGCTTGTGGGTGGCATCGATCCTCATCTATTTGAGGACCTCATCGAGATTGGTGCCAAGGATCCCTGCGAAGAACTCGTTCGGCTTGACGCGGTGTGCGGCGTCGTGGGGGCAGGCGTAGACGCAGCTTGGTTCTTTCATGTCGTGGCAGAGATCGCAGGAGGTGGCCTTGCGAACCTTCTTATGGACGCCGTCGACGATCTGGTCGATGGGATGGACGGTGATGTTGCCGTAAGGGCAGTTGTTGGCGCAGAGGCCGCAACCGACGCACCAGTCCTCGATGATGACTTCGAGGGAGTTCTTGCGGCGGATGGAGCCCACGGGGCAGCCGACCATGCAGAGGGGGTCGCGGCACTGGCGGCAGGAGGTGGCGACGAGGTATTTATCGAAACGGATGCCGTCGCGGAGGAGGCGGGTGACACCATCGTGGGCGTCGGCGCAGGCCTTAACGCACTGGTCGCAGCGAGTGCATTTTTCCAGGTCGAGGATGAGGAGGGATTGGGCGTCCATGAGGCCCTGGGCGAGGAACTGATGGAGGGGCTGCGAAGAAGCTTTGTCGGTGGAGCGCTGGAGGGCGAAGGTGTTTTCCTTATCGCGCTGGCGGGCGATGTGTTCGATCTGCATGCGGACTTCGGGGAAGCGCTGCATCATGGCGTGGAAGTCGGGGGCGGCAATCTTCACGAGTTCGACGTGGTCGAGGGCGGTGCAGGTGGCGGTGCGGGGGAGTTCGCGGAGGAGGCCCATCTCACCGAAGTAGCCGCCGCGGGGGAGATAGGCGAGGACCATCTGCTCGCCATTGCGGACCTGTGAGACGCGGACGAAGCCGATGCGGACGAGGTAGAAGCTGTCGGCGGGCTCGCCTTCGCTGCAGATGACCTGGCCGGGGGCGAAGCGGAGGAGCTCGACGCGGTCGCGGAGGGTGTCGATGAAGTCTTCGGAGACTGTGGAGAAGATGGGGACGGAGCGGAGATGGGTGCCGAGCGCGCGGCCACGGTAGTTGGCCTCAAGCTTGGCACGGAAGGTTTTGTTCTTCTGCATCACGTCGAGGACGTTGCGGAGCATCTCGAGCATGACGCAGTCGGTCTTAGCGCGGACGGTGGCGGAGCGCGGATAGAAGGACATGCAGGTCATCTCGCCGAAGAGATCGCCGGGATGAAGCTGCGCGATGGGGTTCTCGTACGGTAAGTCTACGGTGGCGTCGATGCGGATGTGGGATGGAGTGTTGCGCTCCCCTTCGCGGACGTCCTGCGATTTCGGTCGGATTTTGCTGACCATCTTCTTGAAGAAGCCGTCGTGCTCATTCTCGGTGGTGACGTGGGCGCGAGGGCTGCCGAGAAGGATGTCGACGGTGCCTTCGAGCATGTAGAAGGCAGTCGAACCGTTGTCGCCTTCGCGGACGATGATTTCGCCGGCTTTATATTTGCGTTTGACGACGGCGCCGGCGTTGAGCTCGAGGAAGGTTCCGGAGACGCCCTTGAAGACGGGCAGGTCCAGGAGCTCCTGGGTTTCGACCGGGTAGGCCTTGTTGTGCGTGGTGGGATCGCCGTCCGAGTCTTCGAAGAGGTTCTGGCCGAGGATTTTCTTATTGGTGAGGGCGCCGGTGGGACAAGAGACCATGCACTCGCCGCAGGAGACGCAGCTTGAGTTTCCCATCGGCTCGTTGGCGTCGAAGGCGATAGCCGCGAAGTACCCTTTGCCCTGGCGAGCAATGACGTTGTTGTGACGGATCTCGGAGCAACCACGGATGCAGCGATCGCAGAGGATGCAGGCGGAGTAGTCGACATGGATGGCGACGGAGGAGTCGTCGGCCTGCATGACGGGCACGGCGCGCTGTTTGAAGCGGTTGTCTTTGGGGAGGACGCCGGCGTTGGCGGCCTGGGTTTCGAGCTCGCAGTCTCCGGATTGCTGCTGGCGGAGGCAGGGCGAGGGGTGGTCGGAGAGCATCAGCTCATAGAGGGTGTTGCGGACGGCCTGGATGGGCTCCGAGGCTGTTTTGACGACCATGCCCGGCTCTGCTTTGAAGACGCATGCGGCCTGGAGTGCGCGCTCGCCGACGTCACAGACGCAGATGCGGCAGACGCCGACGGGAGTCTGATTCTGCTGATGACAGAGAACCGGGATGGTGATGCCGGCGATGCGGGCCGCGTCGAAGACGGTCGTGCCGTGGGGCACTGTGACCTCAGTGCCATCGACTGTGAGGGTCATCAGCTCATGGGGATCGTGGCTCAATGTGCGGCCCCCGAGAAGCAGATGCCAGCGCTGCAGGTGTGGTCTTCGAGGTGCTGCTTCATCACGTCGGGGAAGTTCTTCATGATGGACTGGATGGGGGCCGGGGCGATCTGGCCGAGGCCGCAGAGGCTGGCGGTGCGAAGGACGTTCGAGAGGTCCTTGACGAGCTTGGCGTCCCCGGGGTGGTTGACGGCGTTCGTCCAGTTCTCAAGGAGATCGACGAGCTTTTGTGTGCCGATGCGGCAGGGCGAGCACTTGCCGCAGCTCTCGTTGCGATAGAAGCGGCTGGCTACGAGAGCCATATCCAACATGCAGGAGGAGTCGTCGCAGACAACGACCGCGCCCGACCCCAGCATGGACCCGAGGGCCTTGACCTTGTCCCAATCGAGAGGAGTGTCAAGGAGGGAGGCTGGGAGATAGCCGGAGGAGGGCCCGGACGGAGCGAAGCCGATGATCTCACGGCCCTCAAAGGGGCCACCGGCGTAGTTGAAGATGAGCTCACGGTAGGTGGTGCCCATCGGAACTTCGAAGATGCCGGGCTTGCGGACGTTGCCGGTAACGCCGACGAACTTGATGCCCGGTGAGCCGTTAAGACCGATGTCTCGATACCATTCGCCGCCTTTGCCGAGGATGGTGATGGCGTGGCAGAAGGTTTCTACATTGTTCAGGGCAGTCGGCTTGTTCCAGACCCCGGAGTTGACGGTGCGCGGCGGCTTGTTGCGTGGCTCCGATCGATTGCCCTGGATGGCCTCCATGAGCGCGGTTTCTTCACCGCAGATGTAGCCTCCCGGCGAGACAAAGACCTCCATGTCGTAGTCGATGCCAGAGCCGAGAATATTTTTACCCAGCAGCCCGACGGAGCGGAGATGGCGTAGCTCTTCGTTGAGGACCTCGGTCTGGAGCTCGTATTCGTGGCGTATGTAGAGGTAGCCGTACTGGGCCCCGACAATGGCTCCGGCGACCATCATTCCTTCGATGACCATGTGCGGGAGGTACTGGAGGATAAAGCGATCCTTGATGGTGCCTGGTTCGCTCTCATCGGCGTTGCAGACGACGAATTTCTCAGGTCCCGGGGATTTGCGCGCACCTTCCCACTTTATGTAGGTTGGGAAGCCGGCTCCGCCCATGCCGCGGAGATCCCCCCCCTTGAGAAGGGCCATGGTCTCGTCGAAGTTCTTGTTGAGGAGGAGTTTGCGAAAGACGCCGTAGTGATCGGCCTCCGTGGGGTAGGGATCGCACTGGATGGTGATGCCGCGCTGCTCTGGAGAATGAGGGGGAGCGGAGTGCTCGTTGCCACGCGGAGTAACAAGTTCCCGGTCTACCTCAGAGACGACCTGTCTGAAGGTGACATCCTCGTGGTAATGCTCGTTGATGCTGACCACGGGGGCGTGATCGCAGCGGCCCACGCAGGAGATGTCGCGCACCTGGACATGCTCAGAGGCTCCGGCGTACTGGTGGGTGAGATTCTCGCGGAGCTGGCGTGCACCCCGGAGATGGCAGGTCATGTCGTCGCAGACGCGGACATCGACGCGGATGGGCTGCTTGAGGCGGAAGTGGGGGTAGAAGCTTGCGACCGTGTGGACATCTTTGACGGCGACTTGACGACGAGCCGCGATTTTTTCAATCTCCCGGGCCGGCACATAGCCAACGGTCTCCTGCACATGGCGAAGATCTTCGAAGACGCCCAGCTTATTGCGGCCGGGTTCGATGTGGACGAGCAGTTCAGGGAGTGCCATGTGCAGGGTTCCTTCGGCTTCGAAGAATAGGAACGGGACTCGGACGGAGCAGAAACGTGTTTGGACCGGATGGCGAAAATATAGCAGACAACCCGGAGGAAGTTTGGAGCGTGATGAAGTTTCTTGGTATCGGCCATGCGGAAGTTTTACTTCACGATAAAGGTTTGTCGTGGGCGACGAATGCGGTTGCAATAGAACGGGATGCGAGATATAACGGCTGCAACCGCGAACCCCTGTGAGGCAAACCAACTTGTCGCCGAAGCGCAATATTGTTCGTATCTGGTGTGCTGCTGTAGTTTGCCTGAGCGTCTGCGCGGGCGCGCAGAGCCGGCCTGCCTCCGACGAAAAGGTTCATGCACTGCTGGCAGTTGCGGCTGGACAAGATATGCAAACGGTCAACCACAAGTATGTGGGGCCGGGCTCTTGCTCCGCGGTGGCCTGCCATGGCGGGATTTCGCCGCGGATGACAACAAAGGTCCTGCAGAACGAGTACAGCACATGGGTGACCGAAGATAAGCACGCACGTGGATACACGGTGTTGAGTGAGCCGCTGGGACGACAGATGAGCGCGATCCTGAAGATTGGACCGGCGGAGAAGGCGCAACGGTGCCTGGTATGTCATGCGTTGAGCGTTACGCAGAACGAGCGAGCGCGCGAGTTTGATGCGTCCGAAGGGGTGAGCTGCGAGAGCTGCCATGGACCCTCATCGGCATGGTTGGGGCCGCATGTGCAGGCGAGCGCCAAGCATGTTGACATGGTGAAGCTTGGGTTGATCGACAACAAGAGTCTCGCGGTGCGAAGCGAGGAGTGTCTGACGTGCCATCTTGGGTCTGCGAAGAAAGATATGCAGGTGGACCACGAGATGATTGCGGCGGGGCATCCGGACCTAACGTTCGAGTTGGACTCATTTACCGCGGTTGAGCCTCCGCACTGGGTCGAGAAGGACAAGGACCCGCTGCTTGGCATGCGGGCCTGGGGAGTAGGGCAGGCGGTACAGCTACGAGAGAGCATGCTGCGCGTGTCGCGGAGAGCGGAAAGCGGACCTTGGCCGGAGTTCAGCGAGATGGATTGCATCACGTGCCACCATGCGTTGACGGGGCCGCTGAGCTGGCGCCAACAGGAGGGCTATGCGGGGCATCGGGCGGGGGATGCTCCATATAACCTGGCGCGGTTTATCGTGTTCCGACACTTTGCGCAGGAGATCGACCCCACAGCCGAGTCGACGCTCTCCGGGCAGGTGAGCGAGGTGGCGCGGTTGGTGACGACGATGAGCCCGGACCGCGGAGCGGTTCAAACAGCGGCGAAGCGGGCGGCATCCTCTGCGGATAAGCTGCTGGCCGAGATCAGGGACGCACAGTACGATCGGGCTCGAACGCAGCGGCTGCTTCGCGAGATTGCCAACGATGCCGACGCGATCTCGAAGCAGGGCGAGCGGACGGCGGAACAGGCGACGATGACGGTGGACTCGCTGTATATCGCGCAGGCGAAGGCCGGAGGGACGAATCCCGCAACGCGAGCGGCTATCGACAGCTTGTTTACACAGGTAAAGAACCCTTCCGGATACAACGCGCCGATGTTTGCGACACAGCTGCGGAAGGTGGGCGCTTCGTTGCGGTAGCAGTCAGGCCAAAAAACATGAAGCTGGGGCTATGGCCGCAGCTTCATGTTTGTAAGGGGCGCACGCGGTCCAGGAAGGGCGCACCGCAAAATTTTGATAGAAGGACCGAATCTGGAAAGGTGTGGTGCGCCCGGAAGGATTCGAACCTCCGGCCTACTGGTTCGTAGCCAGCCGCTCTATCCAACTGAGCTACGGGCGCATATCTCACTACCTCTCTGAGGATAGCCGATGCGGGCGGGGGAATCAAGAGTTTCACGCGACCGGCGTGGGCGCAGGCTCAGGTGGCGCGACGAGGGCGACCTTCTCCACAATGTCGAGGCCCGCGCGCCGGAGAAGCTGGTGAACAAGAGGCTCCGTCAGGCGGCTGGCATCGTACTCCACCCGGATTGTTCGTACGGCTTCACGAAGATCGAGCTTGCGGACGCCGTAAACGTCGCGGACCTTGGCGATGGCGAGCATGGCGGCCTCAGTCGGGGGAACGCCGTAACGATAGACCACATCAAGCTGCGTCATGAGGGTATCGTAGCAGGCTGACGAATGCGGTCAGAGATGTTTGAGGTAGTTGATGATCTCGGGGCTGGTCCAGTTCTGGGCGGAGACGAACTTTCGGCGGAGAATGCCATTGCGGTCGATGACGTAGGTCTCTGGGATCTGCGCAGTGCCGTACAGGGCGTTAACGCTCTGGGTTTCGTCGCGAACGGTGGTGAGGTTGACGTGATGGCGGGTCAGGAAGCTCTGGTAGACGGCTGCGTCCTGGTCGATGCTGACGGCGACGATGACGATGTCCGGGAGTTGCTCATGCATGGCCAGAAGACTTGGAAGCTCCTCCACGCAGGGGGCGCACCAGGTGGCCCAGAGATTGAGCAGGACAGGCCGACCGCGAAGCTGGGCCAGGTCGACGGTCCGGGTTCCATCGGAGACGACGAACTGCTTGGCGGGTTTGCCGATGTTGACGGGGTGATCGCCACGCTCGCAGGCCGTGAGGGTGGCTAAGCCAAAGAGGGTGGAGAGGATGATAGCGCGGCGCACACGTTGCTCCTGCTTTCTATAATACGGCGATGGGTGAGACGACACAGGTGTGCGAGCTGGTGGTGATTATTCCAGCACGGAACGAGGAGGTGGCGCTGCGGGCGTGCCTTGCGTCCCTTGTGGCGCAGTCTGGCGCGGGGTTCACGCTTGCGATGGACTGGTGGCTGATGGTGGTCGATGATGGGTCGACAGACGGGACGCGGCGGGTGGTGGAGGATTTTGCGGGTGTGACCTTGCTCGAAGCCGCGGCGATCGATCTGGAACGGGAGCATAGCGGCTTCAACGGAAAGACCCACGCTTGCTGGGTGGGGGCGCAATATGCGATCGATAAGTTTGCGCCGAAGTGGCTGCTGTTTACCGATGCGGATACAGTGCACGGGCAGAACAGCCTTTCGCGAGCAATGCGGGAGGCGGAGAAACATGGGGCGGCAATGCTCTCGTACTCGCCGCGGCAGGAGACAACCGGGCTGCTGCAGCGCGTGGTGATGCCGTTGATCTTTTCGGAGTTGGCAAGCGTGTATCCTCCGGCGAAGGTCTCAGATTCGCGAGAACGCGTCGCAGCGGCGAACGGGCAGTTTCTGCTGGTGGAGCGCGGGATGTATACGGGTGTCGGGGGGCATCGCGCCGTGGGTGCGGCAATTCTTGAGGATGTGGCGCTGGCGAGGAATGTCAAGCGGTCCGGGGGGGGACTACGGTTTCGCTATGCGCCGGAGATGGTATCGACATGGATGTACCGCGATACCCCAAGCATGGTGGAGGGCTGGAGCAAGAACCTGGCTCTGCTGTTTCCGCGGCCGGTGGCGCTGGCTCTGTGGCGCGTACTGGATCTGGTTCTGTACTTCGGGCTGCCGCTGCTGGCGTTTGTGATGGCGAGGCAGCCGACAAAGCCGGCCTGGGTTTGGCAGGTGATTCTGGTGCTTTGGGCGCGTACGGCCTTCCGTTTCTACCATCGGGTGGCACGAGCGCACTTTCCATTTTTGGACTCTATGCTTTCGGTGCTGGGGCTGCCGATGTTTGTGTACCTGCTCCTGCGGAGTGTGCGAGTGCATCGGACCAAGCGGGTGGCTTGGAAGGGGCGAACGTACCGTACGTGATCGGCCCGGGCGGCTGCCGTCCAACTGCTCGACGCACTGCAACCGGGACGTGCGGGCTGCATCCAACGTAGGCTGGTATCACGACGATGATCTTATTGACGCGCAAAGCCGAGTTTTCCTCCGCCCACTTCTACTGGGTAGAGGCCTGGACGGAGGAAAAGAACCTGCGGGTGTTCGGACGATGCGCAAACAGGCAGGGGCATGGGCACAACTACACGCTGGAGGTGACTGTCGCCGGGGAAGTGGATCCGGTTACCGGGTTTGTCGTGGACCTGAAGTTGCTCAAGGAGATCCTGGAGCGCGAGGTGGTCGGTGTCTACGACCATCGCCACCTGAATCTGGAGGTCCCGGAGTTCGCTTCCGCCGTGCCGACTACGGAAAACATAGCTATTGCGATTTGGCGGCGGCTGGACGGGAAGATTCCACATGCGCGGCTGCACCGAGTGCGGGTGTATGAAATGGCGGATCTGTATGCGGACTTCTATGGGGAAGGGCTGTCGGGATGAAGGCGTATCTAGGGCGGCGCTACCACTTTTCGGCAAGTCATCGGCTTTATGCAAGGGCGTACAGCGATGAGCAGAACCAGGACGTGTTCGGCAAATGCAGCAACCCGCATGGGCATGGGCACAACTACGTTGTCGAGGTAGTGCTCAGTGGCGAAGTCGATCCGGTGACGGGAATGGTGTGCGATCTGGGTGGGCTGGACCGGTTTGCCCAGGATCATCTGCTGGCTCGATATGATCATCGCAACCTAAATACGCTTGCGGAGTTTGCGGAAGTCGTTCCGACGACGGAGAACCTGGCGATTTCGGTGCATCGGATCTTTGCAGGATTCCCTCACGCGCGGCTGGACCGGGTGCATGTAGAAGAGACCGGGAACAACTCGTTTGACTATGCAGGGTAGGGGTTAGAGAAAGGCAGTTGCCATGCAGAACGGAAGCAGCGGAAGACTGGAGTCACCGCCCAAGACGACGGCGGCTGACGAGGAAAGGAGCCATGGAAGTCTGTCGGCGGGCGGGGTGCGCCTAAGCGATGCAACAATGCAGGATCTTTATCGAGAGCTGCTTCTACGGATCGGCGAAGATCCGACTCGGGATGGCCTGGTACGAACGCCGGAGCGGATGGAGAAGTCCGCGGCATATTTGACGCAGGGATACGGGCAGAGAGTTGAGGAGGTGCTGCATGGCGCTCTGTTCGATGTGGACTACGACGAGATGGTGATTGTGCGGGATATCGAGTTTTACTCGCAATGCGAGCACCATCTTCTGCCCTTCTTCGGCAAGGCCCATGTGGCGTATGTGCCGCAGGGCAAGGTGATCGGGCTGTCAAAGATTCCGAGAATTGTTGATGTGTTTGCACGGCGGCTGCAGGTGCAGGAGCGGCTGACGCGGCAGATCGCTGAAGCGATCTCAGATGCGATCACGCCGCAGGGCGTGGCCGTGGTGCTGGAGGCGGAGCATCTGTGCATGATGATGCGCGGAGTACAGAAGCAGCACTCGGCTACTGTGACCAGCGCGCTGCTGGGGGTATTCAAGACGCAGTTGCAGACGCGGAATGAGTTTCTCTCGCTTGTGCGGACGGGACGGAACGGGATGTTGGGATGAACGGTCTGTTGGTGCTGGACAAACCCGCGGGCATGACCTCGCATGATGTTGTGGCGATCGTACGGCGGGCGACGGGAGAGAAGTCAATTGGACATCTCGGCACACTGGATCCCATGGCGACTGGAGTGCTTCCGTTGCTATTGGGGAAGTATACGCGGCTTGCCCAGTTCTTCGGTGCCGCTGAAAAGGCGTACACGGGTGAGATCCGATTCGGCTTTGCGACTGAAACATTTGATGCGGAGGGGGAGCGCGTCGGCGATATCGTCCCATTAGCGGTGGGACTTTGGAGGCTGCGGGAGTTGGCGGCACGGTTCCACGGAACGCTGGATCAGCTTCCGCCGGTGTACTCAGCCAAGAAAATCAATGGGGTTCCCGCCCATAAGCTGGCGCGCGCGGGGCTTGATGCGCCGGTAAAGCCGGCGCGAATCCACATCCATGAGTTCGCGTTGACGGCGCTGGAGGGCGACGTCGCGCGCTTTACGATGAGCATCTCTGCTGGGGGCTATGTGCGTGCTGTGGCACACGAGCTGGGACAAGCGACTGGGTGCGGGGCGCACCTTGCTTCTCTCCGTCGAGTGCGTGCCGGGGCTTTCGCGTTGGAGGAGGCGCTGACCCTAGATGAGCTGAAGAAACTCGAACCTGCGGAGATTCAAGGAAGGCTGCCGCATCCACGACTTCTGCTGCCTGAGATGCCATCGGTCACGGCTGATGAACGGCTGGCCGGTCGGCTGCGGAACGGAATGCAGGTAAACCTTCCGGAGTTCTCACGAGCGGGGCTGGTGAAGGTCTTTACGAGTCCGACCGAGATGCTGTGTGTTGCGAAGCGGGTGGCGGGCACTCTGATGCAGCCGGTAGTGGTGCTGGGATGATAAAAGCCCGCGCGGCACATGCCGGGCGGGCTTTGTTTCCGGGCTGCGTTGGCGTTTCAGTGGCGGTCACGATCCCAGTCGTGGCGGTCGCCATGATCCTCGTGATCCCAGTGACCCTCATGCTGCTGCCATCCGCGGTCATAGTGGTCGTAGTGCGGGTGGCTCCAGTAGGCACCGGCGTAGGGCGGCTGTTGCCAACGGCCGGGAACCCAGTTGTAGCGACGTCCATCGTTGCCCCAATAACCGTCAACCCAAACGAAGCCCGCTCCGGGGGGCGGGGGACGACGCTCGTACCGGAGC
>CAXUNW010000033.1:308-20477 GCA_964252505.1 uncultured Acidobacteriaceae bacterium | reverse complement strand
GGACCAGGCCGACGGCGCTCCCCTCTGCCTCACCTCCAGCTTCCAGACCGAAGATATGGTCGTCCTCCACCATCTCCTCCAGCAGGTCCCCAACATCCCCGTCATCTTCCTTGAAACCGGCTACCACTTCCCCCAGCTCCTCACCTACCGCGACCGCGTCGCCCAGGCCTGGAACCTCAACCTCATCAACGCCATGCCCCTGCTCACCCTCGAAGAGCACGAAGGCCAGTACGGCAAGCTCCACATCGTCCAGCCCACCGCCTGCTGCAACCTCCGCAAGGTCGAGCCCCTCATGCGCTCCCTCGAGCCCTTCGCCTGGTGGTTCACCGGCCTCCGCCGCGAGCAATCCCCCACCCGCGCCAACCTCAAGAAGATCGAGGACCACACCACCCCAACCGGCAAGAAGATGAAGAAGGTCTCCATCCTCGCCGACTGGACCATGCCTCAGGTCGAGGCATACGCCGCCGCACACTCCATTCCCCGCCTGGAACTTTACGACCGCGGCTACACCAGCATCGGCTGCGAACCCTGCACCGCCATCCCCGCCGCAGGTGCCGACCCCCGCAGCGGTCGCTGGGGCGGCAACAAGCTCGAATGCGGCATTCACACCTTCTCGCAAAAAAGTTGATTCGCCCGGCTCCCAAACAGCCCGGCCGCTGCGTGTCAAGCCCTCAAAGCGTCCATCTCGTTCATTCCAAAAGAAATAAAGTTGGCGTAGCAGTTATGCCCACACTCGTAGAATAAAGGAAGGAACAAAACAGGCAGCCTCCTCGTTTTCGGCTGAGTCGCCGCCAAGTTCCTGGACGATCCACCTGTCTGCTCTAACTGCTTTACTTTGACGACTTTAGGCATAAGTCCATATTTTTGACGAACTTATAGCTGCTTCTATCCTGTAAACGACTCAAAGGAAGAGGTTTACCCGTGAAGAAGAGGGGGGCCACCCCCCAATGTTACCCGTAACAAGCAAGGATGCCGCACGCCCCGGGCGAAGTGAGCATCCCACCAACCAGGCCCAAGGAGACCACTTTTGCTCGAACGCCGCCGCATCGTTGAACTCGCCCGCACCGGATCCGCGCAGGTCCTGGTGACGCTCGTTCGCGCGGAGGGTTCCAGCTACCGTCGTCCCGGTGCCCGCCTTCTCCTGGGCTTGGCCGGAGCCTATGCCGGAACCATCAGCGGCGGCTGCCTCGAAACCGAGGTCACCCGCAAAGCCCTCTGGCTCACCCGCAACGGTCCCACCGTCGAGAGCTACTCCACCCTCTTCGACGATACGGCCGACATCCCCTTTGGCCTCGGCTGCGGCGGAACCGTCCACCTCCTTTACGAACGCGCAGACACCCCTGAGGCCGCCGCCCTCTTCCACGCCCTCGAAGCCTCCCTCGCCGGAGTCTCTGCCACGGTGCTTACCTGGCTCCCGCAATCCTCCCAGCCCCTCGAGCGCGCCATCCTCAGCCCTGCCGGAGACATCCTCTTCCGCAGCTCTTCCCTTCCCGTCTCCCGCATCCACGCCGCTCTCGATCGTCCATCGCCTTCCTTCCATACCGAGCGCCTCGGCCCGCCCCAGCGCCTCATCCTCCTCGGTGCCGGAGATGACGCGCGTCCGGTCGCAAGCATTGCCGCACTCCTTGGTTGGACCGTCGCCGTCGCTGATGGCCGCGCTCAACTCGCCGCCGCGAACCGTTTCCCGGAGGCCCAGCACGTCTTTACCCTCAGTCCCAGCACCACCCTAGACGCTCTTCGCCTCTCCCCGGCGGATGCCGTCGTCCTCATGACCCACAGCTACGAGCAGGACCGAGACCTCCTCGCCGAACTCCTCGCCCTCCCTGCGCCGCCCGCCTACATCGGCATCCTTGGCGCGCGCCATCGCACCTCCCTCCTCGTCGCGGAGGCCGCCGCTCTCACCGGCCAATCCATCGAGAGTTGCTGCAACCGCATCCACGCGCCCGTTGGCCTTGACCTTGGTGGGGACGGCCCGGAGGCGATCGCCCTCGCCATCGTCGCCGAAATCCAGGCCTTCCACCAGGGCAAGCTGCCGGCCTCCCGCCGCCTTACCCAGGCTGACGTCGCCCTTCACCTCGCTCAGGGCGGAACATCGCGCTACCTTCAAACCCAGTGCGCTCTCGATCAGGCCTCCTGACCCCCGCCGCCCTCATCCTTGCCGCCGGGGCCTCCACCCGCCTCGGCCAACCCAAGCAACTCATCGTTTTTCAAGCGGAGACGCTCCTCGACCGAGCCATCCGCATAGCCCGTGAAGCCGGTTGCGTGCCGATCGTCGTCGTCCTCGGCGCAAACGCCGAGCAGATTGAGCAGCAATGTACCCTGAGCGACATAACAATCCTCACCAACGACCTTTGGCAGAAGGGAATGGCATCAAGCGTTCGCCTTGGCATGCAGTTCCTCGAGGATCGAGACGCGGTGATCGTCCTCACCTGCGATATGCCCGCAATCACCTCCGATCATCTCCGCGCTCTAGCCGCAGATGGAATCCTGACCGCCTCTCGCTACGCTGATCGCAACGGAGTTCCCGCGTTCTTCCCACAGGCCTCCTTCCCCGAGCTCCTCGCCTTGACCGGAGATCAAGGCGCCCGATCAATCCTCGCCACTGCGCGCGCTCTCGACCTTCCCGGAGGAGAACTCGACCTCGACACACCTGAAGACCTCGCGCGACTCCACGCAAGCCGCTAGCGCAAGCCTTCCAGAAACTCCGCCACCAGATTTCCCGCAACCGCAGCCCGATACTTCGCTGTGCTTCGGATATCGTCGATCGGCCGAACCTCTCCCGCAAGCGCGGCGCGCGCCGCACAGATCATCTCGTCGGACACTTCCTTCCCTTGCACAGCAGCTTCGGTCGCCGAGCATCGGATCGGCATCTCCCGCAGACTCGCCGCTCCAATCCGAATCTCCCGGATCGAACGACCCTCAACGCGCGCCAGACCCGCGATCGCCACCTTCGAGATCGCCTGCGCGTTCCGTGTCCCAACCTTCCGGATATAGCCTCGCCAATCGGCAGTCGTGCGAGGCAGCACCAGCGAATGCACCAACTCATCCGCAGCCAGAACGGTCGTCTTATACCCGGTATGAAACTCCCGGTAAGCGACCACACGCTCGCCGCGCACGCTGATCAAGCGCACGGAAGCCTCATACACCAGCAACGCCGGAGGAGAATCCGCCGCGGGACTCCCATTGACGATGTTCCCTCCTAAAGTCCCCCGATTCTGGTTCGCCACCGATCCTGTCCAGCTCGCCGCCTGTGCCAGCAGCCCGAAGTTCGCACCGATCACTGCGCTTCGCCGCAGGTCGCTGAACGTCGTTCCCGACCCAATTGTCACCGCATCGTCCGAGACCTCGATGAACCGGAGCTCGCGCAGATGGTTGATCGACACCAGCCTTCGCGCGGCAAGCCTTCCCGCGCCGAACGCCACCATCAGCTCGGTTCCTCCCG
This sequence comes from uncultured Acidobacteriaceae bacterium, assembly GCA_964252505.1. Taxonomy (GTDB): domain Bacteria; phylum Acidobacteriota; class Terriglobia; order Terriglobales; family Acidobacteriaceae; genus Edaphobacter. Next base: position 17,035 of record CAXUNW010000033.1, on the reverse strand, counting down.
CCATCGGCAGATGACTTCCAGGATCTTCCGCCATCAGCCGCAGAACTCCATCGAGCGTCGCGGGAGCGGACATCGCGTAGTGCGCTGCGTTCGACCTCACCGCGCAGCCGCCTTCTTCACCGCCTCGTAGATCCGCATATAACCTGTGCATCGGCACAGATTCCCAGCCAGACCTTCCTGGATCTGCTCCATCGTCGGCTGTGGATACTTACTCAGCAGATGCTGCGTCGCCAGGATCATTCCTGGCGTGCAGATGCCGCATTGCGCTCCGCCCTCGCTCAGGAAGCATGCCTGAACCGGAGCCAATTGCCCCTTAACGGCAACTCCCTCGATCGTGCAGATCGTACCGCCTTCCGCCTGCAGCGCCGGAACCAGACAGCTGTTCACCAGCTCACCGTTCATCAGCACCGCGCAGGAGCCGCATTCTCCCTCGCCGCATCCTTCCTTGGTTCCGGTCAGCCGCAGGTCCTCACGCAGCACATCCAGCAATCGCTTCATGGGCGGAACATCCGCGCTCCGCGACTCTCCATTCACCGTGAACCTCAAGCCTCAACCTCCGAGACCGCAGCCGCAAAGCTCGGTTCTGTCCGCGTCGGGTCGAGTTCGCCACCTTCGCCCGTCATCCGCTGCAAGATGTCCTCAGGCAGCAGCGGGATCTGGCAGAACGAGATTCCCGTAGCCTGCTCGATCGCGTTCAGGATCGCCGGCGCAGGACCATCCATGGGTAGCTCGCCGATCCCTTTCGCGCCCCCTGGTCCGTGGATCGAAGGCACCTCCGCGAAGTGGGCGTGGATGGGCGGGAGATCCGCGCTGGTCGGCATGATGTAGTTCGTCATCTGGCTGTTCGCCATGCGTCCATCCTGCCACACGCACTTCTCGTACAGCGCATAGCCGATTCCCTGCGCAACGCCGCCTTCGATCTGCCCCGCGGCTAAAACCGGATGCAAGACCTTGCCGACCTCCTGCAGAGCATGGAAGTCGGTCACCGTAGCCATATACGTTCGCATGTCCACCGCAACCTCAGCCACGTACACAGCCCACGCGTAGGCTGGATACGCATCTCCGATATAGCGATCGTCGTCCCAAACGATATCCGCCGGCGCTTCATACCGCACCCTTGCCTTCAGGGATCCAAACGCCGCGAGATACGCCTGCGCTCCCGCCCTGAAGTCCCCTGGTCGGTAGCTCTCAGTCAGATGTCCCGAACTCACCAGCAATGCCCGCATCTGCAGCGCCGCCCGCTCTACCAGCTTTCCCACGATCATCGCTGTGCGGCTTGCCACCGTTGGGCCGGAATTTGGCACAACATAGGTATCTGGCCGCGCAATCGCCACATCCTCATACGCGATTCCCAGAGCATCAGCAGCCACCTGACACAGGATCGTGTTTGTCCCCTGCCCGAACTCCGTTGAGGAGACCAGAATAGTCGGGACCCCATCGGGAGTCAGCTCCAGCTCGACCAAAGAGTTCAGTCGCCGCTCGCCCGATCCGGTGAATCCGGAGCCATGGAAGAAGCTAGCAAATCCGATCCCGCGCTTCACCATCGCACCCGCATTGGTCCGCGCAAACTCCTCTCGCTTTCGGTGGTAGTCTGCCTGGGCAAGTCCTCGGGTAAGCAACGCCTGCAGATCCAGCGCCTCCCCCAGATGCTGGCCCGTGGCAGTTCGCCCGCGCTCTGCCAGAAAGTTTTTCCTTCGCACCTCTTCAGGCGTCAATCCGCAGACCGCGGCAATCTTATCCATGTGCCGCTCCACGGCGAAGACGCTTTGCGGCGCGCCAAAGCCCCGAAACGCCCCATGGGGAGCAATGTTCGTAGCGACCGCCTTACCGCGGATCGTCAGGTAGGGCCACTGATAGGGTCCAGAAGCATGGATCACGCCACGCGAGAGCACGACGGGTGAAAGCGTTGCATAAGCTCCGCCATCAATGACGAAGTCGATCTCACCTGCGAGAAGACGGCCGTCTCTGCTTACGGCAGTCCGATGTCGTGTTCGTGAGGGATGCCGCTTCGTCGTCGCGACCATATCCTCTGACCGGTCGTAGGTCATCTTCACCGGTTTGCCAGACTTCATTGCCAGCAGCGCCGCGTGTGACCCAATCACCGACGGAAAGTCCTCCTTTCCCCCAAACGCCCCACCCGTCTCCGTCTGGATCACGCGACACTTGTCTGCAGGAAGCCCAAATACCTGCTCTAAAGCATGAACCAGATAGTACGGGCACTGCATCGATCCCCGCACCATCACCTCTACGGGTAGCCCATCCTGTACGACGCACTCGCCAATGACGCCATTGTTCTCGATGTAGAGCTGCTCCTGCGCCCCTGTTCGATACTCCTCCTCAACGATGAAGTCCGCCTCAGCCCATATGCTCGCCGGAGCGTCCCGTTCGTCTTTCCGCATCAAGTAAGTCTTGAAGACGTTTGGCCCGCCTCCATGCCCGTGCCCCCGCCACACAATCCCACTCTCATCCCCTAACAAGGCCCGCTCCGCCGCAGCCTCGGAGTCTTCAATCGTGAACACACCGGGCATCTCTTCGTAAGTGATGTGCACGGCCGCCACAGCCGCCGCCAACACAGCCTTTTCCGCATGAGCCAAAAGGAGGATCGGCTCCTCCGGATGATTGACAAATCCATCTGCCAGACAAGGATGGTCTTTTGTCAGGTGAATGATCGTGTTCTCTCCGGGAATATCAGCCGCCGTGACAACCGTGAACTGCGACCAATCTACCGAGTGATCGAAATCGATAGCGACGATACGCCCGCGCGCGATGGCCGACCGCACGGTAGCCCCAAAGATCATCCCGTCCATCATCAGATCGTCGACATACTTTGCCTCACCCAGAACCTTGGCAACACCTTCCTTGCGGAGAGGCGACGTCCCGATCCTTCCGACTTGCAGACTGTCACTAGCCATGGGTGTGGCTCCAGCATAGAACAGTTGCACCAGCCCAGGCTCGCTTGGAGACTTAGCTTCTTTTCGAGTTCAAGAAGATGTTTATTCTCGTGAGCTTCGTCCGGGCAACTGCCGGTTCGACTGGCATGGTTGCCATTCTAATTAGAGCCCGAGCCTAAAACTCCAGCCGCACCGTAACCTGTCCAGTCCGATTGCCGCCAAAGTCGGATCCGCGTGCTTGCGTGATGACTCCGAAGCTGGCACTTGTAACGTCAAGCGTCGGATCGCCGAGATTCGTGTGGTTCAAGACGTTCGTAAAACTGGCCTGCGCACGGAGGTCAACACCCTCCACAATGCGAAAAGCCTTACCAAGCGCGGCTGAGAGGCTGACCGTGCCCGGACCCGTGAGGTCGCCGATACTTTCCGTGCCAAAGCGTCCGATGGGAGCAACCGGTACAGGACTCGTTGGATTCGAGTAGTCGTAACCACCGACCACACAGTTGCCGTTTTGCAGCGAGGCGTATCCGGTGCTTCCGCCCAGGCCTGATCCGCCAGGGCACGCAAACGCCGCTTTGTTAAACCACTGGTTATGAGTTGGATTGTTCAGCTTGGCGGAAGCAAGACGGTCAGGCCGTTGCTGACGATAGTAGAGCGAGCCGGAGCCTGTGCCGGATGGGTCCGCATTACCCGACGGGATGAAAGCAGTGAGAGCTGGGCCTGACTGCAGCGCAAAGATCGCAGTCACCTGCCACCCGCCAAGCGCAAGATCCGTGCCGCGCCCTGCGTTTGCCAAGAAGCGCCTGCCGTGGCCAACCGGTACCTCATAGAGGCCGTTAGAAATCGAGCGATGGCGGCGCGTCCCAACCACCTGCCCATAATCCAGATGCTGATCGTAGGCGTAGGTGGCGTCATAGCCGCCCTGCTCGTCGACGAAGCTCTGCGTGCCTGTGGACGAGGCTGAACCGTAGGTGCCCTGATTGTCGGCAAGGTTCTTTGCAAAGGTATAAGCGGTCTGGAACGAGTAGCCGCGTTGCGCTCGGTGATGCAGTTCAACCTGGCCCGACTGGTAGTTCGCATTGGCGCTCGTGGCGCGATTGTAGATGGCGCCGAAGTTCGGGAACGGAAACGCAGAGCGCGGTTGAAGCGCGGCTATGGTCTGGTTGTTATAGCGCAACTGGTTCAACTCCGGCTGCCAGACAAGGTGCCATGTCGTGAGGCCTACGTAGGAGACACGCAGCCCGAAGCCGCGTCCCAGATCCTGATCCACGGAGAGATTCGTCTGCAGCGAATACGGGTCGTGCCAGTTGATGTCCACTGCCGAGTAGAAAACGCCCGTCCCAAGTGCGGGCGGACCCGCCAAAGCGCCCGCGTTCCCGACCGATGGAAAGGAAAACGCCGGGCCTGTAGCCGAAACTGAGTTGTAATAACTGTTCAAGTTAGATTGCAGCGTGCCCGTCAGCGCGTAAAAAAGGGCGCCGGACGTCGTGATGTTGAAGTAGCCCGCACCTCCACGTATCGCTGTGCGCTCGCTGCCAAAAGGCCGCAAGGCAAAACCGATCCGCGGCTCAAAGCGCAAGCGAGGCGTGGTGCGGAGCGCGCCTGACAGCCCGGCCTGAGTGTTCGTGACCACCGGCGTGCATGGGGCCCCATTGGCTGAAGCACCCGTCGCATAGGGGTTCTGAACTCCCACTGTCGGACATGCATTGAAACCTGCAAGCTCCGGAACACTTAGTAAATTTGCATAGCCCGCCGGATAGATCAGACGGCCCGACCTGGCAACTGAAGGATCGAAATTGCCGAGCTCGCCGTTGGTTGAGGCGAAGCCCGGATGAAGCTCATACCGAATGCCGAAGGTTAGGTTGAGCCGCTGGGTAGCACTCCAGGTGTCCTGCAGGTACACGGCGTATGCCTTCGCCGACCCATTGTTGTCCGTCTGCACGTTATCCACTTGCGAGAGATACGGCACCCCGGCAAGGAAATCCGCGAACTCATTGCCGGTGAAGCTGGCATTCTGTGAGAAGTAGAAGTTCCCGTAGTTGTCAGAGGGCGCAAAAGAGAGTGGTGTAAAGGCGTTCAAGCTGCGGATGTCCACCCCCGCCACAACAGTGTGGCTCCCTTTTTGAAAGGTTAGATTGTCGGTGTACTGAAACAAACGCGATCGCTCCGAGGAGTTCAGGCGCGAGCCGCCGCTCGTATAGTTCTGGAATCCCAGATGCGGAACTCCATTGAAGAAGCTGGCAGGAAGACCGGTGAGGGCCGCCGAGGCGGTGAACGCCTCGCCGTTGAAAGGATTCGTCGCGCCATCCTGCTCAAGGGTGAAGCCAAAGCGAAATTCGTTGGAAAGATGCGGCGTGAGCACCAGGCTCAGCGACGATGCAAGGATGCTGTAGTTCGCAAATCCCGTACCGTTTGGCAGTCCAAGATCGGCGGGCAGAGCCTGGTTGATCGATTTATTCGTGTAGCGGACGAACGCCGTGGCGCGCGCCCCGAAGGTCTGATCGAAACGTACATCGTACTGGTTCGACTTGATGTCATTGCGCTTGGTAGAGAGATAGTTGTACGGCGTTGAGGGGTCCTGCAAGACCTGTTCAACGGGCTCGCCGACGTGGAGATTCGGTAGAGGAAAAAGGGCGAGCAGAGCCGCCGACGAGGCCTTCGGAGTCAGGCGCTGACCGGTGTAGGCAGACCCTGTATAGGGATTGGTGAGGGCGGAGACCTCCTGAGAAAAGTCGCCGCTCCGCTCGAGCATTGTGGGAACAATGTACTGAACGACCCGGGAGGTCGCATAGCGAAGGCCTTCATAGTCGGCGAAAAAAAAGCTGCGCCCCATGCCGCTGTAAAGATGCGGCAGCACCACCGGTCCCCCGAAGGATGCCCCAAAGTCGTTCGCAACCTTCTTCGGTTTGTTCGCCGCGTCTGTACCGTAGGGGATCGCATCAAACCCCGAGTTCTGGAAGAACCAGTAGGCGGAGCCATGAGCTCGGTTCGCCCCTGATTTCGTTATCGTGGTGATCTCACCCGGCTGCGCGTACTGCGCATTGTTGTTAACCCCATCCACGCGGATCTCGCTGATCGCCTCCGCTGAAGGAAAGGCGTCTCCCAGAATGTTGTTGGAGGTCTGGTTCTGCGCCGAGATACCGTCGACTGTTGTCTCTGACTGACTCGGAAGGCCGCCCTGGATCGAAAATTTCACCGCAGGATTAGGGCTGGCGGAAGGCTGCGGCGGGTACGCGCCGGAGTCCGGCTGCACGCCGGGAAGAACCTGAATCACGTTGAGCGGAGATGTGCTCCCCGCGCCTCGATAGTTGGCCGGAAGATCAAGAACCGCCCGCGCGCTCAGGCTCGCAGCAATCTGCGCGTCCGCCGTGTCGATCGTCCCCGCGTCCGTCGCGTTCACCGTCACCTCAGCCGTGGCCGTCGCTGAAAGGATCACATCAAGTCGCAGGTTTTGTCGCGCTGCAAGAAGGATGCCTGACTGGAGCTGCGCACCGAACGTCGGGCTAACCGTACGGATGCTGTACGTGCCGGGAGCAAGGTTCACCAGCGTAAACGATCCCTCCGCATCGGCTTGTATGCTGCGGGTGGATTGGTCTTCCGCACGAGTGGCCGTGACCTGCGCGTTGGAGATTACTGCCCTGCTGGTGTCGCGAACCGAACCGGAGATCGAACCAAGCGTAGATTGTGCAGACGAGGGCCCTACCATCGCCGTGAAGAAAAAGAAAACAAAGAAAAGACGTCGATGAACAAATGGCATGGATACCGCCTAAGAACGCACAAGGTGAGTGCCGGCCGGAACGTTCAATGGCTCGAGCAGGTTTAGGTTTGCATGCGTATGTGCAGCACGGCGTAGACGTAGCCGCCAGAAGACGATCAGCAGAAGAGCCGATGCCAACGAACCAACCGCCCGACCCAGCCACAAACCGCGTAGCGATTGATTGAAGTGGAACGTCAGCACATAAGCCAGCGGCATACCCAGGCCCCAGTTGCAGACCAGGCTGACGATCATCGGGGTGCGCGTGTCGCCCAGCCCCGTGAGCGCCGAGGCCAGGATGACAAAAGCCGTGTCACTCATCAACAGGAAGGCGCAGACAAAGAAGATGGGCTGTGAAGCATCCACGACTGCCGGACTGTTCGTGTAGAGGCTAGCCCAAAGATGGGAAAAGGTGGCAAAGACAATCCCCGCCACGGCAATAAAGCCGAGACCCAAAAGAAGGCTTGCATTCGCGGCGCGTCGTACCTCCGCCTGGCTGTTGCGCCCGGCGGCCTGCCCTGTCCGCACAATCGTTGCATACGAGATGCCTGCGGGGACTTGGTAGACGAAGGCGTTTAGATCAAGCACAACCTGCTGAGCCGCAAGTAGCACCGCACCTAGCCGCGCACACAGTATGGAAAGGTATGTGGAAACCCCAAGTTCAGCTAGTTGCTCCAGCCCACTCGGCCATCCAATACGCAGCAACAGCAGCAGCCGCTCCGGCCTAGGGCGTAGTACCTCTGACTTGAAGCTGAGCTTAAGCCGACGCGCCGCAAAGAAGGTGCCCACGCTGAGCAGAAGCAGCATATAGATGCGAACAAAGAGAGTCCCCCATGCAGAGCCGGCCACCCCCAACGGCGTCGCACCGAAATGACCAAACAAAAAGATATAGTCACCAAGCCAGTTCACAAACGAAGCCGTGATCAGTGACACGGTCACCCAGAAGACGTTGTCGATCGACTGCAAAAAACGGCGCAGTGCCATATAACCCATCAGTGGCGCGGTCGACCAAACCAGCGGTCGAACGTACAGGGTCGTCTCAGCCACAATGTCCGGGGGCGTGCCGAAGTGAGGCAACAGCGAAAGGCAGCCAAGCGTAGAGGCCATAACGACCGGCGTACCGAGCAGAACGAACCAAACTGACTGGCCGAGCAACCGTACGCACTCCTCCGTATCGCCTCGGCCATAGGCCTGTGCAATGAGGGTTTCAAGACCATTCATGAGGTAAATGGCACAGAAAACAATCGCATAAAAGATGGTATTGCCCAGTGAAGACGCTGCAATGGCAATCGGCGAGTGCAATCGGCCCAGCATGAGGGCGTCCACAATGTAGGTGGACATCCATCCCAGCTCACCCAGCGCAAGCGGGCCTCCAAGACGAAGCGTGTTCAGCAACTCGCTCGGAAAATTGCGAGCTACGCGAATCCGTGTAGACGGAGGTTCCAAGAGAGTCTCTCAGGTACAGATAACGCTGTGCACCTTCAATGTAACGCCCCGCCCGCAACTCCGCCGTACAATGATGCTTACTCAAGACTCCGCCCAACATAGCTTAGGAGAAGATTGAGCAGGTCAAAGCTGACTGCGTCCCATCTGCAGGACGTAGAACGATGGATCAGGTAGAAAATCGAAGACCGGTTGGACCGGCTTTGCGCGGTTTTCTCAATAGGTTGTAAAGTGGTGGCCAGAGACGGGATCGAACCGCCGACGCCGGCCTTTTCAGGGCCGCGCTCTACCACTGAGCTATCTGGCCTTGGCACAGGACAAAAGCAAAGACGGGGCACCAAGATCCGTCCCAACGTTCATACCTTCGGCTCCTACGGCGTTCTCGAGTGAGGAACGACGGAGAAACCAGCCGCCAGCGGGAGCGTACGGCGTGAGTGCCTGAAGTTAGTATAGCAACCTAGCCCCATCTCGCCAAACCCACAGGTTCGATGCGCAAGCCAAGTGGGATGCACACTGGGCGCATCCCACTTGGCCGAGCATAGTACGAGCCGACTAGAACGTCAGCCTTCCCCCTAGCTGAACCAGCCGTGGAAAACCGAGCGTACCAGTAATCTGACCTGCGCCGGAACTGTACGCGGTGTTGTTGGTCGTGACCGCCGTGGCGCTGTACTGCCCGATAGAAAGGCTTGGAGTCGCGAACTGAGGCGTGTTGAAGGCGTTCAACGCTTCCGCCCGGAACTCCGCATGAAGTCGCTCTGTCACCCGGAACTCCTTGTTCAACGAAAGATCGGAGTTGATGTAGCCCGGTCCGGAGCAGTTGCTCGTGCGCGGCTGGTTTCCGTAGGGAAGGGGATTACTCGCCGAAGGCGGAGCCGTAGCCGTGAAGGCTAACGGATTGAAGTACTGCAGGATTCTTCCCTCCGGAGTTCCCGACAGGCAAGGATTGATTCCGGGCACAATCGTCGGCCGCTGCGTCCCGTTGCCGTACGAGGCCAGGTTGGAGCTTTGCGTGATGGCCAGAGGCCCCCCGTTCTGGATAATAGTCACATCATGGAACTTCCATCCGCCCACCGCGAGGTCCACGAAGCGGTTCGCCGACCCAAGGAAGTGCTTGCCGCGCCCGAACGGAAGCTCCCACGAACCCGCCATGGTGAACCGGTTAGGAATGTCGTTGGTCGCCCGTGCATACTCCGGAGACAAGTTGTAGATGTCCTGCGGACCATTATTCCCGGTGTTCAGCGAATTGCCCGAGCCATATGCGCCCCAGATGTTGTCCCAGTTCGACGACCAGGTATAGCCCGCAAGGAACGTCACCCCACGGCTGAACCGCTTCTGAACCTTCACGTCCAGGGCGTTATAGTCCGATCGGCCGTTGCTGACTGCCATGGTGATGCTCTGGTACTGGGGGAAGGGAAACAGCGACTGGTACCGAGGTTGCGTTCCGGTCTTCCATTGCCCGATACCGGAGTAGGCAAAGGGACCCGCGGCACTCAATGCGGTCGCGCCCAGAGCATACTGGCTATCAGGAAGCTGATTGATGTTCAGGCTGTTAGGAAGGTTGCGCCCATGCCCTCCCACGTAGCCAAGCTTGAAGGCGATGCCTTGGGGGAACTCGTGTTCCATCGAAAGCGAATACGATTCAAACAGCGGAGACCGGCGGCCCTGATCGATCAACGAAAGCGTAGTCCCGATGTTGGTGCTCAGGCCGTTCGCGTTTCCAGTCGGCTTCGTCTGTATGTTCGGGTACGGATTGCTCAGCGTGTACTGGGCGTTGCCAAGGGACTGGGTGGGGATGGCATTTGTGAGCACGTAGCCCGGCGCGTAGGTGCTGGTGTTCGTGTAGTACAACGGCGCGTAGAACACGCCGTAGCCACCCTTAATCACCGTATCCTTGTCTAGCTGCATGGCAAAGCCGCCACGCGGATTTATCTTGCTGCCCATGTTGCCCGTGTTGGTCGGATAACCGTTCTGACCGGCAAACTCGACCCCTCCCGTAGCCGCGGCTGGGGTTCCAAAGGCGTTGTAGGTCACGCCGCGGTCAAAGCCTACTGCGATCTCGTTATTCCGCTCATGGATTCCGGGCTCGAACTCATAGCGCATACCCAGATTGAACGTGAGCTTCGCCGTTGCGCGCCAATCGTCCTGCAGATAGCCGGCCTGGTATGCCGTGGTGTACGCAAGCCGCGTCGGAATGATCAACTGCCCGGAGGTCGGAATGCCTTGCAAGATGTCGGCGGCAGCGGCGCCCGAAAGAGCGTTGAAATTGAAGGTGCCAGACGAGTCGCTCAAACTCGTAAAGGTCTCGCTGATCTGCCGGTAGTTATACCCCGCCTTCACGCTATGCTTGCCGATGCTTCGCCCGATGCCCACGACGAAGTTGCGCGAGAAGAAGACCACGGGACCGGAGTTGGACGTGCCTTCGTTGACCAAGCTCGAATCCGCCGTGATGCGCGGGAACGCCTTCTTCGATTGTGCCGCCACATACGAACTCGGAAAACCTAGTGTTGTCTGGTCGAACCCGCTGCTGATATCCCGAGTATCATTCGGGAACCGGTTGAAGCCAAAGCCAACCGTCATCACGGTCTTCGGATCAAGCGTAATCGTGTTCTGGATGCCCATCGCATCGACCTTACGGTAAAGCAGGTACGAGCCTGAAGCTCCCGCCAGGTTCGTCAGGGGGTTGCCGCCAGGCTCCTTGCTGCCATAGTGCAGGTAGTAGAAATCGGCCAGCCAGCGCGCGCCGAACTGGTGCGTCAGCTTCCCGTTGAACTCGTCTGCCCGATCGCCCAGGGTGTCGTACCCGTTGAAGTTTGCCTTGCCTAGCGCCGTAATAGCAGTGTTGGCGCGTGGGTACGAGTTGATGATCGCTTGCCCGACCGGATTGATGTTTGTGATGATGTTGCCGGGATAGTACACCAGGGACTTGCTCGTGCTCGCCGCAATATTCGCAATGCAAACGCCGGTGCATTTGCCCGTACCGGGGTCGACCGTCCCAATCTCGGAGAAGTTCCCCGTACGCTCGAGGTCGGTTGGAACCACAAACTGGGTGGTATTGACATAGGGCGACCGCTGCCGATATCCCTCCTCGGTGATCGCGAAGAAGGTCTTATCCTTGCCGCCAAGAATCTTCGGCAACGGCAGGGGACCCGAGAGACTCCCGACATAGGAGTAAAACTCCGCTGCGCCGCGTGGAAGCTGCGGATAAAAAACCCCATTCACTGTCCCCGAGCTCCGATTGTTGAAGAACGTGTTGGCACCCCAGTTCGTCTGGCGCGTCTCCCCCTGCAGCACACCATGCAGCGCGCTTGAGCCAGAGCGCAGCGTCGTATTGAAGAGCCCTCCGCTCGTCCGCCCAATCTCCGCGTCATACGTATTCGCCTGCACCTTCACCTCTTCGGTCGATTCGATGCTTGGGATAATGACGGCCCGGTTTTGCGAGTCAGTGATCGGCACTCCATCGACCAGATAGTTGTTTGAACTCATCGGAGCACCCGCAATCGAGATCGTCGACGAGCCGCTCTGATCCTGAAACCGGACAAAGCGCGGATCTCCCGTCGCCGTCACATTGTTATCCAGCTTGGAGAATAAAAATGGATTGCGCCCCGGGTTCGGCAGATTCTGCAGCTTTTGCGCGTCGATCAACTGCCCGTTGTAACTTGTGCCGTTATCCACGATCGGCTCTGCCGCCGTCACTTCAATACTCTCGCTCGTAGCCCCCACCTGCAGTTTGATGTCGAGGGTCACTGCATTTCCGGTCTCCACCGTCAATCCACTCTGCTCCGTCTTCTTAAAGCCCGATCCCGTCACCGTAACGCTGTAATCACCTGGATCAACTGCGTTAAACACATATTCGCCCGATCCATTACTCACCGTCGTCCGCGCTATCTTCGTCGTCGTCGCGGTCAGCACGACTGTCGCACCGCCGACGCTTGCTCCCACTGGATCAGAAGTAATTCCGCGTATTACGCCGTAATTGGACTGCGCTATCGCACGCGCGAAGCTGATCCCAAGTAGAACGACCATAAGCAAAAGACGGGCGGCGCGATTCTTCTCAACCAAGTGAAGCCTCCAAAGGTAGTTACTTGCTTGCTTTTTGACACAAACTCGTCTATCGCCCTTCGACAGGGTGTGTTGCGAGTTTGCGCGGGTCGGAAACAAACACAGCTCGGCTCGTGGCGAGCGCGTGTGAGAACAAGCGTCTCCAATCAGCTTTCTGCAAGCTGTTATGGCCCAACCTAGTCGAAACCAGGCGTTTACCTGCTAGTTTGTGCTGCAATAAACCGTGTGGCTCTTACATCTCTGCGATCTGCTGCCCGGAGGGCTGCGTCCGGCTTGGAACGTCAAGCAAATTCAAACTACGAGATATTCATGTCGAAGCGGATGGTTCATCCTCTTCTCCATGCCATGCGCGAAACCCCTGATGGAAGCGGGTTTTGCGTACACTTCCAGTTTGGCCGTTTTCGTTGGTGGCCTTCACGGATGCGTTAAACAGCCTTTGCGGTAATGAACCTGAGACTAGCGGCGTATGAACACCGTGTCAACATCTTTTTAAACTATTTCCTCAAAAGCGGGCTGTTCAAATGGATCTTCCCGGGAGCTCCGCAGCCCTAATCCAATAACTCCCGCCTCCTCTCCACAAAAACATTGTGATTGTCGAGTTAGGTTTGCTCAATATTGAGTTACATTAGGTGAAAGTTCGCCAAATGCTGACTTCCCCGCCTCACCTGCTCTCCGCTTAGTGCCTTCCCCACATTTCACTTCAGGAGCTTCCCGCATGCCATCCAGTTCCGTCTCCCGCCGTTCCTTCATGCGCCTCGCCGGCGTCGCCGCTTCCATGCCCATCCTCACTGAAGCTCACTTTGCCTGGGCTGCCCAGCAAAGCGCTGCAGCCAAGCCCGCCGACACCACCACCCGCCGCGTCCGTACCGCCATGCCCGAAGGCGCCGTCCTCATTAATGCTAACGAGAACCCACTTGGCCCGTGTAAAGCGGCCTGCGAGGCCATCGCCGCTATCGCCCCCAAGGGCGGTCGGTACGACATCGACGGAGAAACCGCCAAGCTCACCACCACCTTCGCCCGCCAAAATGGCCTCAAAGAAAACTACATCGCCATCTACGCCGGCTCGTCGGAGCCTCTGCACTATTCCGTCCTCGCCTTTACCTCGCCCAGTAAGGGCTTCGTCACCGCGGACCCCTCCTATGAGGCCGGCATGCGCGCCGCGCAGGTAGCCAAAGCCAAAATCTCGAAGATTCCCCTCACTGACGCCTACGCTCACGATGTTAAGGCCATGGTCGCCGCAGACCCCAATGCAGGCGTCATTTACATCTGCAACCCCAATAACCCCACGGGAACCCTTACCACCAAGGAAGACATCTGCTGGGCCCTCGACCACAAGCCCGCCGGGTCTATCCTGCTCGTCGACGAGGCCTACATCCACCTCTCCGACTCCCCCTCAGTCCTCGACATGGTCGCCGCAGATAAGGACCTCATTGTCCTCCGCACCTTCTCCAAGGTCTATGGCATGGCCGGCATTCGCTGTGGCCTCGCCGCGGGCCGCCCAGACCTTCTCGCCAAGCTCACACCCTTCGGCCAGAACGCCATGCCTATCACCGGTTCCGCCGCAGCCAACGTCAGCCTCCTCGACGCAGACCTCGTGCCCACCCGCAAGAAGATCATCGCCGACACGCGCAACGCTACCTTCGCCTGGCTTAAGGAAAACAACTACAAATACATCCCCTCCCAGTCCAACTGCTTCATGATCGATACGGGGCGCCCGGGCCGCAGCGTCATCACCGCGATGCAGGCCAAGAACGTCTACATCGGCCGCACGTGGGCCATCTGGCCCAATGTGGTCCGCGTTAGCGTTGGCACCCCCGACGAAATGATGAAGTTCCGCAAGGCCTTCAAGGAAGTCATGGATGCACCGCCAGCAACCGCGGAGCTCTCCGACCCGTTTGCGGGACTCTCCTTCCCCGAACTGTCCTAAACCATCTAGAAATAGAAAGGCCCCGGCGATCAACCGGGGCCTTTTTACGCACGCAGCACCGCCTCTTACTTCTCCTTCACCGCAATCACTTCCACCTCAATCAAGGCCCACGGAGCCGCCAGCGCCGCTACCTGCATCGCGGACCGCGCCACCTTGTTTGGCTGGTCTTTCGTTCCAAAGTACTTTACGTACTCCGACTGCATTCCCGCAAAATCAAGCTTCCCGCCGTTCGCCGGATCACCCGCCAGAAACACCGTCATCTTCACTACGTTATTCATATCCAGACCTTGCGCCTGCAGCAGCTTCTGGATCTTCGCAAACACGCTTGCAGCCTGCGCCTTCGTGTCCCCATAAACCGCTGCCGTGCCCTTCGCCGCATCTGCCGGGGTCACCGGAGAGGCAAGCTGCCCGCTCAGGTAGAGCGTATCCCCCGCCCACACACCATCCGCAATCGCGGCCTTATCGTTCGGCTGCAGGTGCTTTACCACCGTCTGCCCCTGCATCGCACAGGATGCTGCTAGAAACATCGCCGCCGCTACTCCACTCGCTAATCGCATCTGCTCACGCTCCAGAACAAGATAGTTGAATTCGCCGTTACATTTACAAAAAGGCCCGCTCTAGCCCCGCACAAACCCGTGCTCCGCGCCCGCCAACCGTGCGCTCTTCACCTTATCGCTGATCATTGAAACCGCCCGTCGCGCGCTCAGAGCCGCCCCTTCCTGCCAGCCCACAACGTGGCTGATCGTATCCCCAGCAAACAGAATTGGCCCGTCTGCATTGATCACCACATCGTAGCCGGTCGGTCCGCCGCCATAGGACCGAATCCACGAGCCCTCGTTCCACTTCACATGCCGCCAGCCGCAGAAGATCGGCTTCGTCAGCTCCTTGCCGTGCCCCGGGTGGATCTTCTCCATTGACGCCCTGGAGGCCGCAAACTTCTCCTCCATCGTCAACGCAGCGAATGGAGTGCCCTGCTCTTCCGTATACCCCGCCACCACGATCCCCGTCGGATGCATCAGCCGCGAGCTTGGATACCAGACCGGGCTCGGCCCCTGCATCACAAACGACAGCCCGCCATAGATGTTGTAGTCCTGCTCCCAGAACCGCCGGGCTTCCCACGCCACCTTATAGCTGCCCGCCGGTGTGCTCCCGTCCACCACCTTCTTGAACTCCGGAGACAGATCGTTCGGAATCTTTTTCAGCATTTCAAACGGCATCGCAATCACGCAGTATGCCGCCTCGCACTGCTTGGCCGCACCTTTCTGCATGTAACTTACCTTCACGCCGTTCGGCGTCTTACGGATCTCCGTCACGGGCGACCCGTACTGCACCACCGTCCCCAGAGCTTTTGCAAACGCATAGGGTATCCGGTCCATGCCGCCCACCGGCTGCATCATCGTCGCCTGCCAGTCCCAGCTCTCCTCATACAGCACGCCGTTCCAGAAGCCCTCCTCCAGCAGCACATGCATGTCCATCGGCTCTTCCGGAACCGGAACCTGCGTACCCGCTCCCGGAGGCGTCTTGTATCCCGCCCGATCCGAGCCCACATACTTGCCCTGCGCATCAAGCGGCCCATACAGCCGCAGAAACGTGCGCATCCGCTCACGGTCCTCCGCCGTTAGATCCGTGTCCAGCGCGCCCTGCGCAATACACTTCGACAGCAGCTCGCTCACATGCCCGCGTGTGTCGTTCACCGCCTTCCGCTGCGGAACCGGCTTGCCGCCATTCGCCTTATCGTTCTCGAGCAGCGTCGATCGCGAAGTGTTGATCTCCACCTCCAGCGGAACTCCCAGCTCGCGGCAGTAGCCCAGCATCGTCCAGTGTGTGCTCGGCAGCCGCGCCGGCCCCAGGTTCTGGTAGTTGCCTTCTTCCCAGCTGATCGTCTGGGTCGTGCCGTCCACAAACTCGACCTTGGTCCCGTTCCGTCCGCTCCAGTTCCGTCCGCCCGGCCGATCCCGCGCCTCCAGCAGCGTTACCTCATAGCCCAGCTTCTTCAGCTCATAGGCGGACACCAGCCCGCCTATCCCGGCCCCCAGCACCACCACTTTTGTCCCTTTGCCCGTTCCCGCCTCGGCTCGAATCGGCTCCGCCAGCGCACCTTTCATCGGCACCAGTCCAAGCGACTGCATCGTCGCAAAAGCAGCGCTGTAGCCGCCTGCCTGTCCTACACGCATCAGGAAATCGCGTCGTGTCAAACCCATCGAAACACCTCATCCAAATAAAGATCGGAGACTCTGTTGCGTTGCGCCGGAATAAACGAAGACGATGCCACAGTCGGCCAGCAGGGGCCGGCAGGGTATGCAACAGGAAAATCAAGCACTGAGAAAACAGGCTGAAGCGTTACGAAACACACGTGAACGTAGCTTCGTTATCCCCGGCTTCAAAAGCCCGGAAACACGCATATCGTGAAGGTTGTTCCATGAATGTAACTTACTTTTTCAGGAAATTCATCCGGAATCTGCAAAGTCCACCTTCAGCCCACGATCCAGGTCAATCCTGCGGCCTCTCCGTAGCTGCCGAGGGCCCCGCAAACAGGTCTTCCATCGCCGTCTCCGCCGCCCGCAGCGGCTGGGGCCCCCGCGTGCCTCGCGTCGTCCGGATCGCCTGCACCGGCCGCGCACTCGAGGTCCCCGCCGGCCGCTCCAGCATCGCCCGC
>CAXUNW010000033.1:0-298 GCA_964252505.1 uncultured Acidobacteriaceae bacterium | reverse complement strand
TCCGCAGCCGCTGCAGCGCCCGCGTCTTCTTCAGCTCCGCCGCCTGCCGCCCGCTTGCATCCGGCTCTATCGCCAGCGCCAGCTGCGGCTCCTCGCGCGTCGTCCGCATCTCGCTCTTGAAAACCTGCCGGGCACCCGGGATCGTATATCCTTCGTCGTAGAGCAGCCGCTTGATCCGCAGCGCCAGCTCCACATCCCGCCGCCGGTACAGCCGCTGCCCCGTTCCGCCTTTGTTCGGCTTCAGCTGCGGAAACTCAGTCTCCCAGAACCGCAGCACGTAAGGCGGCAGATCGAGCAG
>CAXUNW010000032.1:0-20934 GCA_964252505.1 uncultured Acidobacteriaceae bacterium | reverse complement strand
GCGCGCGGGCTGGCGGGGGCGGTCCAGGCGGATGACCTGGCCGGGCTGAAGGCCCAGACGGTGGCGGAGTATGCGAAGGACTTTGGTGGAATCTCGTATGTCGTGGGGAACACGGCGCCAAAGGTAAAGGCAGGCACGGCGGTGGTGGAGCAGATCTACCTGCTGGATGCGACGATGGTGAAGAAGCAGGCGGATGGAAGTGTGCCGGACGCGCAGTTCTTCTGCTCGCTGAACCGATCGTCGCGGGAGACGGACTTTGTGATTCCGAACCTGCCGCCAGGGCGGTACGCGTTTGCGATGGTGAATGTGGAGAGCGCGGCGGCGCCGTGGCGGCTGTCGTTTCTGATGCGGCAGGAGGGTGGGCGCTGGCTGCTGGCGGGGCTTTTTCCGCAGGCTCGGACAGCGGCCGGGCATGACGGGTTGTGGTACTGGCGGCAGGCGCGGCAGTTCGCGGCGGCGAAAGAGATGTGGAACGCCTGGCTGTTCTACCAGCAGGCTATAGGCTTGCTGCGGCCGGCGGGGTTTGTGCAGAGCACGCACCTGGAGCAGCTGCGGACGGAGGAGAGCAAGGCGGCGCCCCCGGCTCTGTCTGAAGGCATCAGCGCGGATACACCTTTGCTGGTGAAAGGTTCGGGCGGTGCGGAGTATCGGTTTACCTCGCTCGATACGGACGACTCACTTGCCCGCGATAAGGTGGACGTGGCGGTGCATATAAAGGCAGAGCCTGCGGCGGACCCAGTGGCCGCGAGAAAACGCAACGCTGAAGCGATGGCGGCGCTGCTGGGCGCCTATCCGGAGATACGCAAGCCGTTTCACGGGGTGTGGGTGTTCGCCGATACGGGGACACAGAGCCCTTTTGCGACCGAAGAAGCGATGGAACAGATTCCGTAGCGAGCGCCGGCTCGGCCGGCGGGTTGATGTCGCGGAAAAGCGTGTGGTTTTCTTTGGGTCAGGCGGTAGGTAAAGGAATCAGGTTGGAGAGTTAACGAGGAAGTGGCGTTCACTCAGAAAGGAAGAAACGAGGGCAACCTATGCCGAAGACGATGAAGACCTTGGCCGAGGCGATCAAAGGGCGGCGCTCGACGCCGAGCTTTGATGGTGTTCCGCTTCCGGAGGAGGACCTGAGAACGATCCTGGAGGCAGGTCTGCGTGCGCCGAGCGGCTATAACATGCAGCCGTGGCGATTTATCGTGGTGCAGGATGCGGAACACAGGCGGCGGCTGCGGGCGGCGAGTTATAACCAGGCAAAGGTAGAAGAGGCGTCGGCCGTGATTGTGGCCTGCGGGGATGCGGACGGATGGCG
This sequence comes from uncultured Acidobacteriaceae bacterium, assembly GCA_964252505.1. Lineage (GTDB taxonomy): Bacteria > Acidobacteriota > Terriglobia > Terriglobales > Acidobacteriaceae > Edaphobacter. The sequence goes on along the minus strand of CAXUNW010000032.1, from coordinate 19,631 downwards.
CCGCGATCTGGACCTGATGCTGCAGATGGGGCGTGAAGGCGGCATGCCGGAAAGCTATGCGGCGCAGGCCAAACACAGTGTTCCAAGCTTTATGACCAGCTTTTCAATCGATGAGATGAAGAGCTGGCTGAACAAGCAGGTGATGCTCGCCTATACGAGCATGATGTGGATGGCCGAGGCGATGGGCTACGATACGGCACCGATGGAGGGCTTCGAGCAGGAGAAGGTGCACGAGGCGCTGAAGCTGCCGCTGAGCTACCACGTGGTGGCGCTGCTGGCGGTAGGCACACTGAAGGGAGCCGACAAGTTCGACGGCGGCCGGTTCGATCTGCGGCATACGGTTTTTGCCGAGGAGTACGGTAAGCCGCTGAAGTGAGGAGCAGGCACGATGCAGAGACGGCGGGAGACGGCGTGATGAGGTCTTTGCTAAAGGCGCTTGGCCTGACGCTTCTGGTGGCGTTTGGAGTGGGCGGATGGGTCTTCTACGAGCACCCGCTCTGGGTGGGTGACCAGAGCATCCGGTTCCATCTCTGGCGGGCAAATGTCAAGAGCAATTACGTGAAAGTGGATGGATACAAACTGCATTTTTTCGAAGCGAAGGCACCAGCAGGGGCACAGGAACGACCCCTGCTTCTGATCCACGGACTAGGATCGCGCGGCGAGGATTGGGCGCCGTTGATTCCAGGGCTGGCTGCACAGGGATTCCACGTGTATGTGCCCGATCTTCTGGGCTATGGGCGATCCCCTCGGCCAGATGTGAGCTATTCGATCGCCTTGGAAGCGAAGATGGCCGCGGACTTTATGGATGCGGTGCACCTGCAACAGGCGGATGTGGGCGGCTGGTCCATGGGCGGCTGGGTGGCTATGAAGGTTGCGGTCGATCAACCGGCGCGGGTGCGGCGGCTGCTGCTCTATGACAGCGCGGGCACCTACTTTACGCAGCTGCCGGTACCTGGCCTGTTTACCCCAGGAGACCCAGCGGGTCTTGGCCGTTTGATGGCGGCGATCTCTCCACATCCGAGGGTGATGCCGCCCTTTGTGGCGCGCGACGCGCTCCGCAAACTGCAACGCAATGCCTGGGTGGTAACCCGCAGCATGAACCAGATGCAGGGGGGACAAGACCTGATGGACTTTCGTCTGGGCGAGATACGGCAGCCGACTCTTGTTCTGTGGGGCGGGTCAGATGCATTGATCCCGGTCGCGACGGGCGAACAGATTCACCGCGGAATCCGAGGATCCGTGCTTGAGGTGGTGGATGGCTGCGGCCACCTGGCCCCGGCGGAGTGCTGGAGGCCGGTGCTGGCAGGTACGCTTGCGTTTTTGCGGGCGGAGCCGGCGATGTCGGGGGGTGAACGCCATGTTGCGGGGGAGTGAAGGCTTAGACGTGGGTTACTCCGGGATACGGGCGTCGGCCTCGACTTCGACCTTCCACCGGGGATCAAGCAGGGCGGAGACCACCACCATGGTGGCGGCGGGAAGTATAAGAGAAAAGAACTTGCCGTGGATGCGGGCGACTGCCTCCCAATCTTCCGGCGCGACGAGGTAGATGCGGGTTCGATAGACGTGCTCGATGGAGCTGCCGGCCTCTTTGAGGGCCTTCGCGATCAAGGTGAGGCATTGATCGATCTGGGAGGCTGCATCTTCGGTGTCGCAGCCGACCGGGCCGGTGCCTGAGACGTGGACGTCGTTACCGATGCGCACGGCGCGGGAGAAGCCGATGACCGCTTCAAACGGGCTGGTGCCAGGGATGTTCTGTCGTATTGCCATGCGCCTTAGATGCTGCCGCTAGGCGGGGCGGACCATAACTGCTGCTCAAGCCAGAGTTTCTCTTGCTGCAGGACCTGCGAGGCGGGCCCCTGGGCGAGGATCTGGCCGGCATGCATCTTGAGGACCTCGGCGTTGAGGGCAAGGACCTCGCCGATGTCATGGGTGACGTGCAGCACGAGGATGTTGCGTTGGGTGAGCCATGGCTTCAAGTCCGCGAGCAGGTCGCGGCGCATGGCGATGTCGAGGGCGCTGAAGGGTTCGTCGAGCAGGAGCACGCGGCAACCGGTCGCGGCGATGACGCGGGCGATGGCGACTCTCTGGCGCTCGCCGCCGGAGAGCATGGCGGGCATTCTGGAGGCGAGGTGGTGGATGCGGCAGAGCTTGAGGATGGCGTCTACCGGCTCCGGAGAGGCCACCGACTGGGCCCTCTGCTGCGATGCGTGGGAGACTCCGTAGTGTATGTTCTCGAGCACGGTGCGATGAGGGAAGAGCGCCTGGTGCTGAGTAACAAAGCGGATGACGCGGCGATGCGGCGGGACGAAGATGCGAGACGCTGTGTCGGTAAGGATGTGCGGGTCGCCTGCGGGTGAGGTCCATACGATGCGTCCGGCGTTTGGACGGGTGAGCCCCGCGACGATGCGGAGGATGGTGCTTTTGCCGGCCCCCGAGGGGGCGAAGAGGACGTTCCAGGCATGGGCGACGGTAAAGGCGAGGTCGAGCGTGAGGACGCCGATGCGGTGTTTAATGGCCACCTGGAGCTGCGGTTGGTGACTCAACGCTCTGTACCCTGCCGGGCCGCGACAGGGGCCCAGCCATAGAGGGCGAGCAGGCCGGCGAAGGCGACGGCGAGGAGGATACCGGCGGTGCGGTTGGCCTGGGCATACTGACCGTTCTGTACCTGGTCGTAGAGGGCGATGGACAGGGTTCTGGTGGCTCCCGGGATATTGCCTCCAAGCATGAGAACGACGCCGAACTCGCCGACGGTATGGGTGAAGGTAAGGACGGCGGCGGTGAGGACGCTTCTCCGGGCTAGGGGAAAGGTGATCTCACGGAAGACGCGCCAGGGGGAGGCTCCCAGGGTGGCGGCGGCCTCTTCGAACTCGCGGCTGACGGCGGCGAAGCCTGAGGTCATGGGCTGAACGGCGAAGGGAAGGCTATACAACATGGAGCCGACGACAAGGCCAGGGAAGCTGAACGCGAGGGGATGGCCGAGGGCGCGGATAAGGGCACGCCCGGCGACCGTGAGGGGTCCGAGATCGACAAGCAGGTAGAAGCCAAGCACGGTGGGCGGTAGAACAAGCGGGAGGCTTACCAGCGCCTGGACTGCGGCGCGTGGGACGCCGCTTCGTCTGGCGAGCCACCAGGCAAGAGGCAGAGAGAGGGCAATGAGGAGTACGGTGGTGGTTGCGGCGAGCCGAATGGTGAGTGCTACCGCGGTCCACTCCATGGAGAGAGTTTACCGGGTACCTCGATGGAGGCCTTGGGGTTTACCGGATCGGGGCAAGTCCGAAGTCCCTTAGCTTGCCCTGGACCTCTTCGGAGCGGACGAAGTCGAGGAAGGCGTCTCCATCGTTCCGGTTGCCGCTGTTCTTCATGACGACGCCGTATTGGACGATTTCGGGGTAGGCGACGGCTGGCATCAGGACGAAGGTTCCTGCCTCCTGCATGGGCTTGGAGGTTGCCAGGGTGAGTGAGATGAGGGCAAGCTGGGCGTTGCCGGAGAGGACGAACTGGGCGGTTTGCGCGACGTTTTCAGCGACGACAAGTTTGTCTTTGACCTGGGGCATCAGCTTGAGCTTATCGAGCGCGGCATAGGCGGCCCGGCCGTAGGGCGCGTGGAACTGGTCCGCGACGGCGATCTTCTGGACGCGGGGATCGGTGAGCGACTCGACGTGGAGAGGATTGAAGGGAGACTGTTTGCGGGCGAAGAGGACGAGGGTTCCTTTGGCGTATGCCTTCGGGGCGGATGCAGCCAGATTGGCGGCGACGACTTTTTCGGGGAAGACAAAGTCGGCGCCCAGGAAGACGTCAAAGGGGGCTCCGCTGATGATCTGCTCGGCGAGCGAGGCGGATGAGCCGAAAGAGGCTCGGACCTTGACGCCAGTTTTTTGCTCAAAGGCGAAGGCGAGCGCCGGCATGACGGGTTGGAGGTCGGCGGCTGCGGCTACTTTGAGGGTTCGCGTCTGGGCGGATGCGTGAGTGGGCGTTCCCAGGCCCAATAACGCGCTGAAAAGAAGGACTGCGGAGGTGCCAAACCTTGGAGCGAGCGATCGGGTACGGTACCCTACAGAAGGACGTGCGCCTGCCAACCATGAATTCTTCACACCAGCTACGATGCACAGACTGCGGCGATCAGATATCCGGCCTGCAGGCCGCAAGCGACTTCCGCTGCCGGCACTGCGGCGGGTTATTCGAGGTGTTCTATGCTTGGTCGCCCGCGATGGATGATGTGGCTGACCGTAGTGGCCATACGCCGGCTACGCCGAACCCGGAGAGCTTGGTGAACCCTCAGGCGCGGCTGCCGAATCCTTCAGCGCTCCGCTACTTGTGGGAGGAACGCCGGACATCGACGATGGCGGTGGACCAATCCGGCGTGTGGCGGTTCCGGGATCTGCTGCCGGTTCTGGATGATGTGGACGCGGCGGTGACGCTGCGTGAAGGCAACACGCCGCTCTACGATCTGCCGCGTGCGGCGCGGGCGCTGGGTCTGGATTTTGTGCTGGCGAAGCACCAGGGCATGAATCCGACGGGTTCGTTCAAGGACTGCGGGATGACGGTGGCGCTCTCGGTGGCGCGGGAGCGGGGGTTTGAGTGGGTGGCGTGCGCCTCGACCGGCAATACCAGCGCGGCGATGGCGGCGTATGCGGCGCGTGCGGGGCTGCGATCGATCGTGTTTATTCCGGAAGGCAAGATTGCGTGGGGCAAGCTGTCGCAGTCGATGGACTATGGGGCGCTGACGATTCAGCTGCGAACCGACTTTGACGGCTGCGTGCGGATCCTGACCGATCTGGTTGGACGGTTCCCGATCTACCTGCTGAACTCGGTCAATCCTTACCGGTTGGAAGGACAGAAGACGCCGGCGTTTGAGATGGCAGAGCAGATGGACTGGCAGGTTCCGGAACACATCATTGTTCCGGGAGGGAACCTGGCGAACTCGGCCGCGCTGGGAAAGGGCTTTGCGGAGATGCGCCACCTTGGGCTGATCGCAAAGGTTCCGACGATCTCGGTGATCCAGGCAGAGGGGGCAAATCCGCTGGTTCGCAGCATGCGTGAGCATGGCGGCCGGGAGATGATGGCGGTGACGGCGGATACGCGGGCTTCGGCGATCCGGATTGGATCGCCGGCTTCGTGGCGGAAATCGGTGCGGGCGATCCAGGCTACAGGCGGATGGGTGGACCAGGTGTCTGAGGCGGAGATTGCGCTCGCTAAGGCGCAGATTGGCGCAGAAGGGATCGGATGCGAACCGGCGAGTGCTGTGACGCTCGCGGGGCTGAAGAAGTTAGTGGCACGGGGCCACATCCGGGCGGGGCAGCGGGTGGTACTGGTGCTGACTGGTCATACGCTCAAAGACTCTGACTACACGATTCATTACCATCGCAACGAACTGCTGACCGCGCTGGAGCATGCCGGGATAACGGGGAGTGAGCAGATCGAGCACGAGGCGCTGCGGAAGCCGCCGATCGTTCTGAACCCGGATCCCGATACGGTTGTGCGGACGCTGGAAGCGCATATGGCGTTGCAGCCGGTGTAAGGTCAGCAGGTCACAGGGACGTCGGTGTGTGCACTAAACTGGTCTGGATGCATCTGCGCTTACCTGCGACTTCCGCCAACCTGGGTCCTGGATTCGACGCCCTGGGGCTTGCGATTGGGCTTTTTCTAACGATCGACGCGAGGTTGGCGCCCGAGACGACGATTGTGGCGACTGGCCGAGACGCGGGGTTGACGGCGGATCCGGGGCGAAGCCTGATTTTGACGACCTATCGCGAGGTGCTGGCGGCGCAGGGTGCGGCGTATCGGCACCTGGCATTGAAGCTGCATAATGAAATCCCGCTCGGGATGGGATGTGGATCGTCGGCGGCGGCGCTGTTGGCGGGAGTGTTCCTGGCGAACCGATTCGGCGAGTTGGGATGGACGACGCAGCAGATCCTGACGGAGGCATGTCTTCGGGAGGGACATCCGGATAATGTCGCCGCGTGTGCGCTGGGGGGCCTTACGGTTTCGACGCAGCAGGGATCGAAGATCGTGACGGCGACCCTGGGGCTTGCGCTCCCGTGGAGACTGCTTCTGGCGCTGCCCGGGACGTCGCTTGCGACGGAGAAGGCGCGGGCTTTGCTGCCCGCAGGGTACTCGCGCGCGGATGCGGTGGCTAACCTTCAGCGGACGTCGCTGCTGACGGCGGCGTTTGCGCTGGGCCGCGCGGATCTGCTGGGGACCGCGATGCAGGACACGATGCACCAGCCATACCGGGCAGAGGCTTGCGGGCTGCTGCCACGGCTGCTGCCGCTGGCGGGCCAGCATGGCATCTATGGAGCGGCTTTGAGCGGGGCGGGTCCTTCGATTCTGCTGATTGTCGATCCTGCAGCACCGCAGGACCGGATTGAGTCTGCTGTCGTAGGTGCGGCGGGCGATTGCCCGGTCGAGCTGCTGTGGACGAAGATCGCCGGAGCGGCGGAGGTAACTGCCTGATTACCGAAGGAATCTTTACAGGCATGCGCCCCTGCTCTACCGTGAGGGTGTAGCCAGTTCTGGGGAGGACTGCTGCGCCGCCCGTCGATCTCCACAACGAGAGGTCCGGGCGTTCTCCTTTAAGGGTGGAGGTGAACCCCGACGGGTTCACCCAGCATCTACTATAAGAAGAGGATGCTGCCCCGCGGGACGAGTATGGCAGCAGGAGGATTGACCCTATGGCAGGACAGTTTGTGAGCGAAGTGAGCGACGCAACCTTTGAGAAAGAGGTTTTGCAGTCCGAACAGCCCGTACTCGTGGATTTTTGGGCGGCGTGGTGTGGCCCATGTCGCGCGCTTGCGCCGGTCGTCGACCAAGTTGCAACCCAGTACAACGGCAAGCTCCGCGTGATGAAGATGGACGTGGACGCAAACACTACCACGCCCGGCCGCTACGGTATTCGCGGGATTCCGGCGTTATTGATCTTCAAGGGCGGCAAGGTTGCGGACACGATTGTCGGGTTTGTGCCTAAAGACACGATCGATAAGTCGATCGGCAAGGTGTTGGACGCGACAACGGTCAGCGCCTAACATTATCCGGATGTCGACGATGCGAAGCCCGTCAGCCGAAGTGTCTGGCGGGCTTTGCTGCCTCCGACCGGTTAGGGAGAGGTGGAGATGAGCCCCGTCGACCATCTTGCCTGGGTGAAGGTGCTGGGGCCGATCCTGCTGGCGGTGGTTCCGATTGTCACGCTGATTTTTGCTGCGCGCACTTACAGGCTCAACAGCCGGACGAAGGTCGCGGAGTTTCTTCTGAAGCTGCATCAATCATTCTTCGTCGACGCGACTTACAGCAAGATGCGGCAGACGCTTGATGTGGAGTCGACGCCGGCGAGCGAGTTGATCAGCAGTCTGGTAAGGCAGGAGGACGTCGAGTTTACAGATTTCTTAAACTTCTTCGAGCTGGTGGCCTATATGAATCAGCGAGGGGACCTGCAGGTGGCGGACGTGTATGCCCTTTTCGGGTATTATCTGCGTATTTTGACGACAAACGCAGACCTTCGCGGATACATTAGGGACAAGAGTCGGAGCTTTGAACATCTGAATGCCTTGTTGGATCGGTTTGAGGCCAGTAAGAATGGAGCCTGAGCATGGCTGATACCCTTTTTGTGTACGGCACGCTTCGGCCGGAGCATGCGCCTGAAGAGATAGCCGACGTGGTGACGTCGCTGAGGCCGGCCGGTCGTGGGACAGTTCGTGGGCGGCTTTATCATTTTGGGCAGTATCCGGGCGCGGTTCTTAATAGCCGGTCAAAGACCACAATTGCCGGAGAGCTTTATACTTTACCGGCCCATCCGGAGGCACTTTCGCGTCTTGATTCCTACGAGGAGTATCGCCCGAACGACCCTGCGGGCAGCCTCTTTAAGCGGGTGAAGACGACAGTGACGCTAGCGGACGGAACGCGGAAGCGCAGCTGGGTGTATGTCTACAACCAGGCCGTTGGCGGGTCGGTGACCGCTCCAGCCGCTGTCGCGCTGCTGACCGCGTAGGCAGGGCGCGCCACAGTGCTAAACTGAGCCATTGATGCTGGAATGGATGCTCTTCCGTGCTCTGCTGGTGGCCGTGTTCATCCTGGCCAACAGCTTTTTTGTGGCCGCCGAGTTCGCCCTGATCAGCGTGCGGGAGACGCGTTTGGACCAGCTGATGGTACAGGGGCGGCCGGGTGCACGGACCGCCCTGCAGCTGAAACGCAGGCTGGACGATTTTTTGCCGGCGGTTCAGCTTGGGGTGACGCTGGCGGCGCTGGCGTTGGGCTGGATTGGCGAGCCGGCGATTGCAGAGATCCTGCTGCTGGGGGCGGGGAGGATGCTGCATGGTTTGCCGCCGCATGCCATGGTGTATGCACATGCGGTGGGGGTAGCGGTGGCGTTTGGGCTGATCACCTACTTCGAGGTTCTGCTGGGAGAGCTTGTTCCGAAGTCCCTGGCACTGCAACGCACGGAGCGGATTGTGCTGGCGGTGGCGGCGCCCATGGATGTCTTCATCCGCATGTCGCGGCCGGCGGTTCGGGTGATGAACCGCTCGGCGACGACGGTACTGAGCCTGTTCAACGTTCCGTTATCGGGCGAGGGGCCGGTGCACTCGCCGGAGGAGTTGAAGCTGATCGCCACCTCCACACGGCGGATGGGGCTGCTGCCGGAGTTTCAGGAGCAAATCATCCATCGAGCCATTGAGCTTTCGCACGTTACGGTGCGCGAGGTGATGACGCCGCGGGGGAAGATCTTCTCCCTGCCGGCGGATCTCTCGGTGGAGAGAGCAAGCGCACGGATTATCGAGGAGCAGCACTCGCGGATTCCCGTATACGAGACCAGCCAAGGGCGTCACCGGGGAAGGGATGCGGATGCCGACCATATCATCGGCATGGTGTATTCAAAGGATATTTCGCGCCTGATGCACTTTCGTGCGGCCGCGCTTTCGCTGGGCAGCACGGGAGAGAGCGGGTTGACGCTTCGGCAGGTGATGCGGGAACCCTTCTTTGTGCCGGAGACCAAACTGGCGGTGGATCTGCTGAAGGAGTTTCAAGAACGCCGGCGGCAGATTGCGGTTGTTGTGGATGAATTCGGATCGACGGTGGGTTTAGTGACGGCGGAGGATGCGCTGGAACAGATTGTCGGGGAGCTAGAGGATGAGTTCGACGTGGCGGTACGACCGGCTCTGACGTCGTCGACGGGTGTGATGACGCTGGATGGCTCAGCGACGCTGCGCGACCTGAACACGCAGCTACAGTGGACGTTTCCGCGGGAGGCCGGGGTGGAGACGCTTGCGGGTTTTGTGCTGGCGCAGTTGGGGCACATTCCGCACGCGCATGAGAGCGTCACGTGGGAGCATCGGCGGTACACGGTGGCCGAGATGGCGGGGCACCGGATCAGCAAGGTCCGTGTCGAGCTTCTGCCCACCGTCTCGGCGGCTGCAGAAGCGACGAACGAAGAGGCTGAGGTGGCACTTTGAGGTTGCTGTATGGTCCGCTGCGGCGGATTCTGTTGACTCTGCCGGTGCTATGGCTTGTTGTGACGGTGGTCTTTCTGCTGATCCATCTGGTTCCCGGTGATCCGGTCGTTCAGATGCTGGGGGAGGGCGCGACGGCGTCCGACATCTCGGTGCTGCGGCATGCATATGGGCTGGACGTTCCGCTGCCGGAGCAGTACACCCGGTATCTGACGGGTGTTGTGCATGCCGATCTGGGGCAGTCGCTGCGGCTGCATGACTCTGTGCTTCGGCTGATCCTTGAGCGGTACCCGTACACGCTGGCACTGACGCTGGCGGCGCTTGGCCTGGGGCTTGGTGCCGCGATTCCGGCGGGGATCGCCTCGGCGCTGCATCGGGACGGCTGGCAAGACCGGACGCTGAGCGTTTTGTCGCTGATCGGCTTTTCTTTTCCAAACTTCGCGTTGGGGCCGATCCTGGTGCTTGTGTTCTCGATTGGCCTCGGGTGGTTGCCGGTTTCGGGTTCCGGGAGCGACGGGCGAACGTTTCTGCTGCACCTGATTCTTCCGGCGGTGACGCTGGGCCTGGGTCTGGCGGCGATCCTGACGCGCATGGTGCGCACGGCGATGCTTGAGGAGCTTGGGCAGGACTATATTCGGACGGCGCGAGCCAAGGGGCTGACGGAGAACCAGGTGGTGTATCGGCATGCGCTGCGGAATGCCTTGATCCCGATCCTGACGGTGGTAGGGCTTCAGTTCGGGTCATTGTTGGCGGGGGCGATCGTAACGGAGACGATCTTCAGTTGGCCGGGGATCGGTCGGCTGACGCTGTCGGCGATCTCCAACCGCGACTATGCGTTGGTGCAGGGATGTATTTTGACGATCGGGATCACCTATGTTGCGGTTAATCTGCTGACGGACGTGGCGTATACATTGGCCGATCCCAGGATGCGCGGTTGACTTTGCTATCTATGTTGGCCAAGCATCTGGTGTTGATGACCGCCGCGCTCCTGGCGGGTTCTGTACCACTGCGGACGGTGCATGACCGACCAGATGGCCTTTCGTTTCAGCTTCCGGCAGACTGGCCGCTGAGCACACGCGACCGGGAGCTGAGTACGTTTCACGATGAGGCTCGGACGGCTCCGCATACGGCGCGGCTACGCTTTGTGGCGGCGATGCCGGAGAACCCTTACCCGGAGAGTACGTTTTCCGGCGCGCACTTCTATGTGAGTGTTACGCCAATGCAGACGGCGGCACAATGCGCGGCACAGGCTGGATCTGGGCAGGATCGGGTGGGCGTTGTGGCCGCAAGGCGCGGTCACGATGAGCATGGGGCTATCTGTACACAGTTCCGGGATGATGTTTATACGCTGCGGAGGAGGGGGTCCTGCCTGCGGATGGACCTTGCGATCAATAACTTCTGCGGCGGTGAGGTGAGCGGGGTCAAGGACCTGACCGCGGAGCAGATTGCGAAGATCCAGGCGCGGCTGAGGACCATCCTGGATTCGGTGCAATTTGATCGATAGGCTGGCTACATGCCAAGTGATAGCGGGGTGGCAGGTGCGGTGGGATCCGGCTTACTTTGCATGACGAGCATGTTGGCCGAGATGCCGAGGGGGATGCCGTCACGCTCGAAGGCGAGGATGATCCTTCGCCGAAGCTCGCGGAGGACGCCGTCCTTCTGGTTGGTCCGCACGCGCAGGTTGATGGGGTAGAAGACCTCGCGGCCGCGAATGTCATTGATGCCAAGGACCTCGGGGGCTGTGAGGAGGACAGATTTGTAGGCTGGGTCGTCGGCCAGGCCTTCGGCCAGGGTGCGTAAGAGTTGGATGACGTGATCGGGATTGGCGCAGGCGTCGACGGAGAGCGTGAGGGTAGCGACGGCGTAGTCGCGGGACATGTTGGCTACGGTGGCGACCTGCGAATTGGGGATGATGTAGAGAGTGCCGTCGCCATCCCGGAGGGTTGTCGCTCGAAGGCTGAGGCTTTCGACCGATCCAGTCAGACTGGCGATCTTCACGACCTCTCCGACGTTGTACTGGTCTTCGATGAGGATGAAGACGCCGTTGATGATGTCTTTGAAGAGGCTTTGTGCGCCAAGGCCGATGCCGACGCCCAGGATTCCGGCTGAGGCCAGCAATGGGCCGTACGGAATGTTAAATAGGTTGAGAATCTGCAGGAAGGCAAAGAGGGCAAGGATGCTGTATGCGGTTGCGCGCAGGGTAGAGGCGATGGTGCGAAGCTGGGCGGCGCGATGGATGTTGTCGCTGCGTCGGTCTGCCAGCCGCTGCATGCGGACGACAAAGAGGTGAACGATGCGTTGCAGGATAAAGAGCAGGATGAGAATCGCCACAACTTTGGGAAGGCGATCCCGTACCATGACGATGATGTCCTGGTGCCAGTCGCGCTCGACGACCTGGGTGATGGGTTCCTGTTGCGGGACAAGCAGGGAAAGGAGCATGATGGCGATGTCTGGACCTCGTTCGATGTGCTGGACAGCTCTTGTGCGGGAGGCACTCTCAATGGATGCGTCTACGCGATTGCCGGAGGTATTAGGTCGTCGATGCGGCGGGCTTGCGCTGCCACGCTGGGTGGTGGTCGCCAGCCTGTTGGTGGCGAGCGGCCACGGCAGATCACAGCGCAACGGGAGCAATGGGCCGACGACGCAGTCGCAGACACCAGATTACTCGGCCACGCGACCCTCTACGAACGGCGTTGGAGGGATGCCCGACTTGGGGGACCCTGCGTCCCGGCGTGAGATGGAGGAAAAGCGGGGGAACCTGCTGAACACGGAGCGGCAACGAGCAATGGTGCGAGAGGCAGGACAGCTAGTGCAACTGACGGCCGAGCTGCAGGTGACGCTTGCGAGAGATCCGCAGGGGGCTGCGCGGGAAGAGGCGGTGCATCGCGTGGAGACGATCGAACGGCTTGCGCGCAATGTAAAAGAGCGTATGAAGGGTGGCCGCTAACATGCTGAGAGCGCTTATGTTAGGGTTCTGCCTTGTGAGTGGGGCTAACGTGGCTGCCAAGGCACAGACGCCTGCGCCGGTTAGCCAGGGGACGCCTTCCCCGGGGCTTTCGGCGCGGGATGTCGCGAGCAAGCCCGCGGTGTCCGAACGGCAGAGATCCATCGATGCCGATACGGAGAAGCTGGTCCAGATGGCAGCAGAGTTGAAGGTTAGCGTGGATAAATCGAACAAGAATGAGCTTTCGCTCGACGTTATCCGCAAGGCGGAGGCGGTGGAGAAGCTGGCGAAGAGCCTGAAGGAGCGGATACGCGAGGCGCACTGACGCGGCGAGGAGCTCCGCGGCTAGGCCGTGGCGGCGCGGTGGGCGGCGGCTAGATCTTCTTTCAAGAATGCGAAAAGCTGCTGGCCCGTGGCCTGGTCGCGGGCTCTCAGGATGGCGCTGGGATGGATGGTGGCCATGACCTGGTTGGAAAAAGGTGTCTCGATCAGCTTGCCCCGGTCGCGCATCAAGGCGAAGGAGCCGCCCAGGAGGGACTTGGACGCGCTGGCGCCGAGACAGAGCACCACCCTGGGGCGGAGCGCATCGATCTCGGCCAGCAGCCAGGGGCGGCACGCCATGATCTCCGACATGCGCGGGTTCTGGTGAAGGCGGAGCTTGCCGCGCTGGACGAATTTGAAGTGTTTGACCGCGTTGGTGAGATAGAGAGACGAACGATCGAGCCGCAACTCGTCGAGTGCGCGGTCGAGCACTTTGCCTGCGGGGCCGACAAAGGGGAGACCCTGTAGGTCCTCCTGATCTCCTGGCTGTTCGCCGACAAGCAGCAGGGGACTGGTGAGGCTGCCCTGGCCCGGCACCACCTGAGTGGCATGGCAGTACAGTTCGCAACCCTGGCAGGCAGGCAGCGCCTTCCGAAGGCCGGGGAGGGTTCGCCCCTCTGCGGTCTGGGGGACGAAGGGCGCGGCGCTGGGTTGCTGTTGCTGTCTGGTGACCATTGCTTCCACTCGAGTTCGAGACTGGGTGATGAGGGTTGGCAGCTGCGCGACTTCCGGCAACTCCTTCCAGTAGCGTACCGGCATCTCTGAGCGCATGGCTGCGGGATTGAGCCTTGCGGGATTGAAGATGCTGGCGTAGTAGGTCCGCCAAAGGTCTTCGAGCTCGTCCGGCTCAGGAGGTGCGGCGGCCTCTCGCGGGAGTCCGGCAGCGAAGGCGAGGCGCCGGGTGTCTGGGTCCCAGGCGACGCTTCCATCGGGGGTGAGGATGCTCCAGTGCAGGATCGCGAAGCGTTCGGCGAAGAAGGGTGCCGCGAGAGGAAGGATGCGATGATCGGGCTGGTACCAGGCGATAAAGTGCTCGCACTCCGCGACTGCTCGGGCAGGGGGCTCGCATTGCTCGAGTTCGGTGCGAGTAGCGCCAAACGGGGTAGGGGTGGCCAGAACAAGGTGGTGCGGCGTCGGATGCTCGGGCTCTGTAGGCAGCAGGGGTTCGTCAAGGACGAGGGGTCTCTCCTCAAGTCCTGCAAGCGCCTCGCCGGGCTTCAACACCTTGTGAAAGCGCACGAAGGCATGCATCTTGTGCAGATCGCGACGTACCTGCGCGGCCAGCCGCAGCAACTCCGCCACATCCGGGTCAGTCTCAAGGCGCAGAAGGTCGCGATTCGACTGCAGCCGACAGAGCAGCCGATAGAGCAGGTTCCAGCGTCCGGGATTGCGATGGACGGCGGCGAGTTCGGCAGCCTCAAGAAAGGCTTTCGAGGTGTGCGGACGTGTGATCGGCGTGCCGCCAGGGGGAACGTCTGCTTCCAGGGCGAGGGTGAGGGGAGCGGGATAGGTAGTGTCCTGAAGGTCGATCTCCTCCGGTCGATAGCCCGCACGGAGAGCATCTCGGGCCGCGGTTCGCCAGGCTTCGAAGTCGGGCTCCACCAGCACGTGCCTCATAGGGAGCCTGTAAGCGCACTGACCGGCGCGAAGAGATCGAGCTGACTGGCCGGCGGTGGCTCAAGCGCAGTGGCAGAGGGAAGGTGATCGGGCGTGAGGATATAGGGCGCGGCCTGCTTGACCCTTACGTTCAACTTCTTTAAATCGGGCATATGGAGTGCATGGTAGCGGCGGATGGAGAGAATCCGCTCAACGTTGCGGTAGCCAATGCCCGGGACGCGGAGCAAGGCCTCGCGGGGGCCGGCATTGACGTCCACAGGAAAGAACTCCGGGTGGGTTCGGGCCCAGGCGGACTTGGGATCTTCGGTAAGGGAGAGAGAGGGATTGTCGGTGCTGGTCAGTTCCGCTGCCTCAAAGCCGTAGAAGCGCATGAGCCAGTCCGACTGGTACAGGCGATGCTCGCGGATGAGCGGAGCGGCCTTGAGGGGGAGGCGTGCGTCAGCCTCCGGATAGGGAGAGAAGCCCGTGTAGTAGACGCGACGTAGCTTGTATTGGCCGTACAGGTGCGTTGCGGTGGAGAGGATGTCGCGGTCGCTGGCGGCGGTGGCGCCGACCACCATCTGTGTGGACTGCCCGGCGGCCGCGAACTTTGCCGGCTTGAGGTGGGCGGGCAGGTGGGAACGGTCGCGCTCTTCGTCGGACTCGCTCTTCTGCCGCTCAATTTGCCGCATGGTGGTCTCGATGACCGCGGCTTTCTTTTCGGGTGCAAGCTGGACCAGATCCTGCTGGGTTGGCAGCTCGATGTTGGCCGAAAGGCGGTCTGCATAAAGACCGGCGCGTGCTACCAGGGCCTCATCGCACCCGGGGATGGTTTTGAGATGAATGTATCCGCCAAACTTGTGGACAAGCCGCAGTGTTCGGGCGACCTGGACGAGTTGCTCCATTGTGTAGTCCGGCGACTGGATGATACCGGAAGAAAGAAAGAGGCCCTCGATGTAGTTGCGCTTGTAGAAATCGAGGGTGAGCGAGACGACCTCTTCGGGCGTGAAGCGAGCCCGCTGGATGTCAGAGGAGACACGATTGACGCAGAAGACGCAGTCGTACGTGCATACGTTCGTGAGCAGGATTTTAAGAAGGGAGACACATCGACCGTCCGGCGTGTAGGAGTGGCAGATACCGGTTCCGTCGGAGCTGCCGATGCCCTCGGCTGTCCCCTTGCGCTTGGCGCCGGAGGACGCGCATGAGGCATCGTACTTTGCGGCATCGGCCAGGATCGCAAGCTTTTGAGCTGTTGTCATCATTCGTTGGACGCACATTCAGTCTAGCGAAGATAAGGTGAATGTATCCGCCGCGGGCGCGTCGTTTTGAGGTGGTCAACATCTATCACTCTATGAGTCTGGCGCTTTCTGTTCTCGATCAATCACCGGTTCCGATGGGCTTCAGCGCGGGGCAAGCGCTTGAGAACTCGATCTCTCTGGCGCGGCACGTCGATGAGCTGGGCTACAGACGTTTCTGGATGTCTGAGCATCACGCAATGGAGACGCTTGCCTGCACGGCCCCGGAGATCATGCTGGCCCGCATCGGGGCGGAGACGCGACGTATACGTCTTGGCTCGGGAGGCATTATGCTTCCACACTATACGGCGCTCAAGGTGGCGGAGACGTTCCGTACGCTGGACGCACTTTATCCCGGGCGGATCGACCTTGGGCTGGGCCGGGCTCCCGGCGGCGGGCCGATTGAATCCGCTGCACTGCGCCGTAACCGCGCTGTGGCACCGAGCGACGACTTTCCTGAACAGGTGGGCGAGCTTCTCGCGTTCCTGGAGCAGAGTTTTCCTGCAAGCCATCCGTTTAGCCGGATTCGTGTGATGCCGCAGAGTAAGACGGGGCCAGACGTGTGGATGCTGGGCTCCAGTCTGTGGAGCGCCGCGGCGGCGGTGGAGTTCGGTCTGCCCTACGCGTTCGCTCATTTCTTTTCGCCGGTACATACCCGCGAGGCGATCGAGCAGTATCGCCATGGGTTCCGTTCCGGCCTCAGGCGGGGGCATCCTGAAGCTACGGTAGCTGTTGGGGTGATATGTGCGGCTACGCAGGAGGAGGCCGACTATCTTGCGTCGAGTGTGCGGCTCTTGCAGCTGCGGATACGGCAGGGTGACCGCAGCCCGGTCGCGGCGCCGGAGGAGGCGCTGCGCGAGCTGCGTAGCCTCGGAGGCTTTGCGCAGCACGAAGAGGGAGAGTGGCCGCGATATATGTGCGGAACTCCAGATCGTGTCGCCGAGGAGCTTCAAGCGATGGCCCGGGCGTTGGGGATCAATGAGGTGATCGTGAACACGATCGTGTGGGACCATGGGAAGCGGCTGGAGAGCTACACCTTACTCGCCGAGGCTTTTGGGATGGCCGTGCCTAGTCCGCTTCAAGTGGCAATCGCACGGTAAAGATGGAGCCGCGCGGCGAAGAGACGACGTGGATGGTGCCGTGATGGTTTTCGACGATGCCTTTACTGACCCAAAGGCCAAGTCCTGTGCCAACGTCGGCTTTGGTGGTGAAGAAAGGCTCGAAGAGGCGCTCGCGGTGCTCGTCCGAGATGCCGGAGCCGGTGTCGTGGACGGCGATCTGGATGAAGTCGCCGGCCTGCTGCAGTGTGACACGCACGGCGGCGCCTTTGGGTGAGGCATCGATGGCGTTTGATACGAGGTTGGTGATGACCTGCCGGATTTCGCCGCCATTGAGGTAAGCCTGCAGGTTGGTTCCGCTCTGCGGGCCGATCAACGCTATCCCGCGAGCGTCGGCGCGCGCCTGATAGAGCGCAAGGGCCTCGGTGATGAGGGCGGCCACATAGGTGAGAACGGGATGACTCGACTCCCGGTAAAAGCCGAGGGTCTGTCGGACGATGTGGGCCATGCGGTTCAGCTCGCTATCCGCAGTGGCGAGCAGGCTGGCGGCCTCATCGGGCAAATTGGATACCTGCCTACTGAGATAGATGAGGTTCATCAGCGCTTCCAGGGGGTTGTTTACTTCATGCGCGACAGTCGCGGCGAGTCTGCCTGCGGCGGCAAGCTTCTCCGTGCGGCGGAGAGCCTCTTCTGCCTGGTGGCGCTCGGTGACATCAATGCTGATGCCGGTCATGCCGGTGGCGGCCCCGTGGGCGTCGCGCTCGATGCGTCCCCGCGAATGGATCCAGAGGACGCGGCCGTCGGGCCGTATGGTGCGGTGCTCATAGGAGATTTGATCATCGTTTGAGGCGAGGGTCCGCTTGAGATGGCCGAGGACCTCGTCCCGATCATCGGGGTGCATCAATGACGAACCCGCTTCAAAGGTGGCGACGCTGTCAGGCGGTAGGCCATGGAGAGCCTTGAACTCGGGCGACCAGTCAATCTGCCGGTGTACCAGATCCCAGCTCCAGCTTCCCAAACGTGCGGCGGCATGGGTAAGCCGCAGCTTGTTCTCCTGCTCGGTGACCGCACGATGCAGTTTTGCGTTTTCGATAGCGACGGCAGCACGCCGGGCGAGATCCTGCGCAAAGGGAATGTCTTCCTGCGTGAAGGGCACCGAGGTATGGCAGTTGACAAAGCGAATGGCACCCAGGATGTGGCCGCGGCTGATGAGTGGGACCAGGAGGATGGACCGTACTCCCAGGAGGCGCAGGAGCCGCAGATGCTCTTCGTCTTTGGCGGCTTGTATGAGCAGTTCATCGGTGACCGGGGTGAGCTGCGTCTGCCCTGTTTTGAGCAGCAGGCCGAGCCCACGGTCGTCGCGGATTCGTTCCGGATACTTTTGGCTGTACTCCTCGGAGAGAGCGAGCTGCGAGGGATCCTTGTGTGCGGCACCTAGCCCGGTCAGGATGCCATGTTCGACCAGGTGAACGGTACACCAGTCGGCGAAATGGGATGCGGCCAGTTGCGCGACGCCGTGCAGGGTTGTCTCATACTCGAGTGAAGACGCCAATACGGCGCTGGCCTTGGCGAGGAAGGCTAGACGTGCTTTTTCATGGATGTTCTGCTGGTGGAGCTTCGCGAGTGCCAGGGCGGCCGAGGCGAGATTCCCGAAGGCCGAGGCATAGCCTTCACCGATTTGCTCCATCGAGCACGGCTGCCGCCAGTAGAACGTGATGTAGCCGGACTCCTGCCCGGAGAGGAGGAGCGGGATGGCAAAGAGGCTTGCGATGCCTTCTCGCTGGTAAGCCAGCCAACGGCCTGCCAACGTGGGGTCATCGTAGACGTCGGGCACCGTGACAATGTGCGAGAGGACTACACCAGGTTCACTTTGGAAGTCTGTCTCAAAGCCCGGCGAGAAGCCTCTCCCTGCGATCATTCGCCATTGCCCGCCATCTCCTTGCGTGTGCCAGACGGCATATGCATCCGCGGCCACGATCCGGTTAGCCAGGTCCAGGATTTGGCTGAGGACTCCTTCCGTGCTGCCGGTGGCAAGCAGGAGGGCGGAGGCATCCAGCAGAACCTCGATGGGCTCGAGCTTAGGATCTTTAAACGCGACGGGGGAGGTCTGCATCGGTCATCCTTGCCTGTAGCTCACGACGCCCAAGAGGCGTCAGTGTCCTGCAGCTTCATCAGGATAGAGCCGAATATCGGGTATGTTGCGGTAGATTTCGGCGAAGTCCATGCCGTAGCCGATAACAAACTGATTTGGGATCTTGAAGCCGACGTAGTCCGCCTCAATTGGGACAAGACGCCGTTCTGGTTTGTCCAGGCAGGTGGCAATCTTGAGCGAGGCGGGTTTGTGCTGGAGCATGAGCCCGCGTAGGTAGGAGAGGGTGAGCCCGGTGTCGAGGATGTCTTCGACCAGGATGACGTGCTTGCCTTCAATCGGGTTGTCGATGTCCTTGATCAGCTTGACGGCCCCGGAGGAGACGCGGGCACGGCCGTAGCTGGACACGGCGACAAAGTCAAAGGTGTTGGATACCTTGATGGAGCGTGCGAGGTCGGCCAGGAAGATGGCGGCACCTTTCAGGACGCCGATCAGCACGATGGGATGGTGGCTGGAGGATTCGCCTGCATACTCTTCTGAGATCTGGTCACCCAACTCTTGAACACGGGTGGCAATCGCCTCGCGGGAGAAGAGAACAGGCATGGCGGAGGCAGAGGGGAAGGTCGGCGGCGTGCTATTGGGCATGGCTGTCAGGGTAACGCGGATCGAGTTGTGAGGAAAGGGCTTCCCAACTCGTTTGGGGGGGCTTGCCGGTCCTTCCTGGACACGATGCGCGGATGCACATAGAACCAAGTAAGCACTTTTCCGGAACACCTGGATAAGCGAAAGGCCAACCGCCTAAAATTGACCTTTTCTAGTTTGCAGGAATGAAGGAGTGGTGCGGAGGAGGGGACTTGAACCCCTATGCCTTGCGGCGCTAGCACCTCAAGC
>CAXUNW010000031.1:0-21243 GCA_964252505.1 uncultured Acidobacteriaceae bacterium | reverse complement strand
GTGCCGGATGGAGATCTGTCGGCGCTGGATACGAATGTGGTGGTGATGCAGATTCTGGATGCGGCGCGGGAGTCGGCGCGGACGGGGAAGACGGTAGTGTTGGGGGCTTTGCCGCGGTAATCAAGGCGCCACTAAGTTTGGGCCGAAGAGGACCAACACCCGCATGACAGGCCTATTAGTATGGCCCTATGAGCAACAGCGGCCGCATTTACCCTATCAGTGACGCGCAGGTGATTGATACTCTTCGCGCAGAACTCGACAAAGTTGATCAATCGAGAACCAGCCGGATTATCGAGAAGTTTGTGTTAGCCGTGCTCGGAAGTATCCCTTGGATTGGAGGTGTGCTGAGTGCTGGGGAAAGTTTCCGGGCAGAGGAGGGATCTCACCGTCAGAACTATCTTCAGACACAATGGCTGGAGGAGCATCAACGAAAGTTGCTTGAGCTGGCAAGCGCTCTGCAGAAGATACAAGAGCGATTTGAGTCCTTAGGCAATCAAATAGAAGACCGAATAGCGAGCGAGCAATACCTTTCGTTGGTTCGTAAGGCATTCTGAGTGTGGGATCAATCGGATACAGACGAAAAGAGGCGATTGCTATCCAATTTGGTCATTAACGCTGCGGGCATAAGAGCATGCTCAGACGATGTTATCCGACTATTTATTGATTGGCTCGGTCTATACAACGAGGTTCACTTTGCCGTCATCAGGGAAATTTATCAAAACCCAGGATCTACTCGATTCGATATGTGGACCGGGATTTACGGTCAGCTGCCGCGTCAAGACTCGTCGGCGGCTGACCTTTACAAGTTCCTTATCAGGGAACTAAGTACAGGCGGCGTGTCCGCCAAGAGCGTGACGTAAACGCAGTTGGGCAATTCGTTCGGAAAAGGGCTCGTCACGTGCGTCGCGGTACGGGAGCGCCAACGCTAGAATCAGCGTTCGACGACACAAAGCCATATGTCCTAACCGCGATGGGACGTGAATTTGTTCACTACACAATGAATGAGGGAGTTACACGCCTAGCTTCTGAAAGCTCCATTTGAGCTTCTCCTGCTATGCGGTATCAGGACGTCGTTAGCAAGGCGCTCGATCAACGTAGTAGAAGGCTAGAATAATGCCATGCGCTTCACTATCGAATGTGATGGTCTGACCCACAAAGAGGGGCAGCAAATCATCGAGTACCTCTTATCTATCCGTGAATTAGAAGGTGTCGAGATGCGATTTAGCATCTACGCCGCAGCCGGACCCGTCATGAGCATGGTTCCGTTCGAAATTTGGGCGAATATAGCCAAGGCGGCAGCCTGGGGGTTCGGACTAAAGGCAGGTCAAAAGATTTCAGAGGAATTGTACAAGCAACTTGCCGAGGAGATTGTCAACTGACTAGTCGCATGGATGAAGACTAAGATGACGAACAAGAGCGTGGTGCCTGTGGCTGTAAAACTCTACGGTCCGGACGGGGAGCTCATCAAGGGCATCGACTCGACCCGTTAAGTCACTGCATCTGAGCTTCAGCAGCGCTGGCACCAGCCTCTTCCAGCAGGTGCTGGTGGATGATCATCTTCAGATAGGTCTGATAGCGGAGGCCACGCTTTTCTGCGATGCTTTTGGCAAGCTCGATGTCGGCGGTGTCGAGTCGGATGGAGGTCGCTGCGGTTTGAGAACGGCGGGCAAGTGTGCCTCGGCCTAGGGTTTCCTCTTTCGCGGCCTGCTCAAACACTCCGAGGATCTCGTCCGGGTGGCCGTCCCACCATGCGGCTTCTTCGGCTTCGTTCTTAAACTCAGGGGTCTGAAGGGTCTTGGTCATTGAGGGCTGTCTTATACTTCGAGTAGAACGCTCGTTCTTTCTTGTTAGCGGGCCGTGCCGTCACAACGCGGTACATGCCAATGCGGTCGGTCACAACGACGACCAAAACGCGGCCGGCATCTGTTCTGCCTAGGTGGACGATGCGGGGTTCGCCGTTGCGGATGACTGCGGGGGCATCCAACGGATCGTTCTGAATTACCTGCTCTGCTTCTTCTGGTGTGACGTCATGACGTGCGATGTGTTCCGTGTTGGCTGAATCCCAAGCGAAATCCATTGAGGGCTTTTCCTTCTATGTCCGGTATACCGGGGATGGGTAGTACCTGCACTCCTCATGGGCATGTCCTCGATTAGCTATTTTCTATTTTCAATTTGATTTGGAACTTTCAAAGCGTGAGCGAACTCACTTATTTGTACCAACATTGTTGGTACGAGGTCAATCAGTTCTGTATCAATAAGGGAGCGGCTTATCCGGCTGCAAAGGAGTGGCAACGACAAACAGAGGCTCAGGGGCAGAGCCCGGGCGGCAAATAACCTCATGTGAGCGAGGGTGGGGCGAGGCGTTCGTCGGTGCCGAAGGTCATGTTGGGGTTGGGGCCTAGCTGGAAGGTGAGGCGGGCTCCTTTGGCGATCTGGGCGTGGGTGACCCAGAGGTGGTTGTGGGGGGTGCCGTTGAGGACGATGGACTGGATGTACATGTCCGACGGGGCGGTGCGTTTGGCTTCGATGACGAGGTCGTTGCCGTTGGCGAGGCGGATGTGGGCGCGGTCGAAGGCGGGGTAGTTGAGGACGTAGGTGGCGCTGACGGGGTCGACCGCGTAGAGGCCGAGCGAGGCCATGACGTACCAGGCGGACATCTGGCCGCAGTCCTCGTTGCCGGCTAGGCCGTCGAGGTCGTTGCGGTAGAGGGTGTCGAGGATCTGGCGGACGCGCTGCTGGGTCTTCCAGGGCTGGCCGGCGTAGGTGTAGAGGAAGGCGATGTGGTGGCTGGGCTCGTTGCCGTGGACGTACTGGCCGATGTAGCCGGACATGTCGACGACTTCTTCGTTGGAGACGCCGGGCTCTTCGAGGAAGAGCTGGTCGAGCTTGGCCAGGAAGGGCTGGCGTCCGCCGAAGAGGTCGATGTAGCCCTTGACGTCGTGCTGGACGCCGAAGGTGGTTTGCCAGGCGTTGGACTCGGTGTAGTCGCGGTACTTCTTGGTATGGCCGGTGGCCTTGGGGTTGAAGTCGGGGGTCCAGGTGCCGTCCTGGAGCTTGGCGCGGATGAACTGGGTCTTGGGGTCGAAGAGATGCTTGTAGTTTTGCGAGCGCTCGCGCTGGAGCCTGGCGTCGGCGGCGTTGCCGGTGGCTTCGGCGACGTGGGAGCAGGCCCAGTCGGCGTAGTCGTACTCAAGGAGCTTGGAGACCGACTCGTCTTCGCGGTCGGCGGGGATGTAGCCCATGCTGCGGTAGAAGCCGAGTCCGCGGTAGTCGTCGTCCATGTTGCGTTTGCGCATGACGGCGTAGGCGCGCTTCCAGTCGATGCCGGGGATCTTCTTGGTGCAGGCCTCGGCCATGACGGAGGCGGAGTGGTAGCCGGTCATGCAGCCGGTTTCGCCTCCAGCGAGGGGCCAGACGGGCATGCCGGCGGGGCTTTCCTCGGCCATGCGGACGAGGTTGTTGACCATGGGGGCGACGCGGTCCTGCTGCCAGAGGGTGAAGGACGGGTGCAGGGCGCGGAAGGTGTCCCAGAGGGAGTAGGTGCTGTAGTTGCGCTCGCCAGGAGCGAGGGTGTGGACCTGCTGGTCCATGCCGCGGTACTGGCCGTTGGTGTCGTCGGCGAGGGTGGGGGCGCACATCATGTGGTACATGGAGGTGTAGAAGATGGTCTTGCGCTCGGTGTCGGTAGAGTCGAGGGTGATGCGGGAGAGCTCGCGGTTCCAGCTGGCGCGGGCGTTCTGGCGGGTGCGGGCGAAGTCCCAGGTGGGCTGCTCGGCTTTCAGGTTGGCGAGTGCGTTTTCCGGGGAGACCAGCGAGATGCCGACGCGGGCGAGGAGAGGCTGCGAGGATGCGGGAAAGTGGAGGGCGGCCTGGAGGAAGCGGGCCTTGGCCTCGGCGCCGTCGATGGGCTGGCGGGCGTTGTAGAGCTGGGCTTTGGCGAAAGGCTGGGAGAACTGGACGGCGAAGTAGACCTGGCGGGAGGGGGACCAGCCGTGGGTAGTGCGGCCGCCGAGGACGGTATCCTGGCCGACGACCTGGAGTTGAGCGGCCTGGACGGCCTGGGGCTGGGTGAGGTCGTCGGTGGAGCCGTAAGAATGGTGGAGGTCGATGAGGACGTGGGGCGCGGCGTCGGCGGGGAAGGTATAGCGGTGCAGGGCAGTGCGCTCGGTGGCGGTCAGCTCGACCGTGACGCCGCTCGCCAGCTTGACGGAGTAGAAGCCGGGTTCGGCGTGCTCGTCGGCATGGGCGTAGCGGGTGCGATAGCCGGCGTCGGGGGCGTCTTTGGCGCCGGGGACGAGCTTGACCTCGCCGATGCGCGGGACGAAGAGGATGTCGAGCAGGTCGCCGGCACCGGTGCCGCTGAGGTGGGTGTGGGAGATGCCCATGATGGAGGTGTCGGCGGTGTAGTAGCCAGAGCACCAGTCCCAGCCGTGGTTGTCGGGGTCGGGGCTGACCTGCACGGCGCCGAAGGGGACAGTGGCGCCGGGGAAGACGTGGCCGTGGCCGCCGGGGCCGGCCATGATGTTTACCTGCGCCGCGAGGTCGGCGACCGGGCGGGGGCCGGGGAGGCGTTTGAAGACCTGGGCGAGGGTCTGGTGGCCGGTAGCAAGGGACGCAAGGCCAAGAAAATGGCGACGGTTGAACACAGGAGACCTCTTTCCGAGCGGCGGCGCGTGGGGATTTACGGCCGGCAAACAGTATCTCGCCATGTGGGGTAGGGCGTCTACGGCGGGGCCTGGATTGTGCTTCCGGCGCATTCCATGTATATACATGCAATGCGCCTTTCTACGATCCTCTTTGCCCTTTCTCTTCCGTTTGCCGGGAGTGCCTTTGCCCATGCACAGGCTGCGCCGGCCGCAGCTCTGCCGCGTGTCCCGACCACGCGGGTGCTGGCGATCGGACGGCTGACCGTGGGAACGGACCGGGCGGCGATCATGCCAGTGCTGAAGCAGGAGGTTCCGGAGACGGTGAAGCTTTACCTGGCGGGCAAGCTGGACCAGTGGTATTCGATGACGGATCAGAATGGCGTGGTGTTCGTTCTGAACGTGTCGTCGGTAGAAGAGGCGCATACCTTGCTTGAGAAGCTGCCGCTGGGGCAGGCGAAGATGATGGAGTTTCAACTGATTCCGCTTGGACCGTTGAGCCCGCTGGGGTTGCTGCTGCAGGGCGGCGCAGCGGCAAAGTGAGGTGCCTGTGCGCGCAGACGCGGCGGGCGGCTCGGCTGCTGACGCGACACTATGAGGAGCATCTGCGGCCGTGCGGGGTGACTCCGGCGCAGTTTGAGCTGATGGCGCAGCTTGCGGGCCAGCCGGGTGTGTCGCAGGGGCACCTGGCGGAGGCGCTGGCGGTGGACCAGACGACGCTTTCGCGGGGGCTGCGGCTGCTGGTGACGCGGCAGTGGGTGGCTCGGGAGGCAGACGCGGGGGATCGGCGGCAGGTGCGGTATCGGCTCACCGCGGCCGGGGCCGACGGGCTTGAGGAGGCGATGGGGTATTGGCGGACGGCGCAGGCGGCGGTGGAGGCGCGGCTTGGCGGAGAGGGCCCGGCGGCCTGGAGGGCGGTGGAACGGCTTTCGCTTGCGGCCGAGACGGCGTAGGGATGGGGCGCGGCTCCCTATAATGAAGGGTGGACGCGTGGCGTCGAGAGAAGGCTTGTGCGATGGCGAATAAAGATGGCAGCAAACGGTTAGGCAAGAAGCACCGGAAGGCGGAGACGCGGCCGAAGAAGGGGCGCGCCCCCAAGTCGACGCCGACGACGGGGGCGGTGGACCCGCGCAAGCGGAAGGTGCTGGCGACGAAGAAGGCGGAGGCGGAGAAGAAGGCGCGAACGCCGAAGCGAGCTCCCGAGAAAGAAGCGAAGAAGACAATAGCGGGGGATGGCAAGTCGGGCCCCAGGGTGCAGGGCGCACGGCCCGGCAAGGCAGCGGGGGAGACGAGTACGGCAGGCAAACCCGCGGCCAGGAAGGTAGGATCGCGTCCGGCGGACGGGATCGTGGGGCGGCAGACGCCACACTCGATGAATATGGGGGACCGCGACGACTGGCGGGATGTCGAGTTTCTGGCCGCGCAGATCTCCGTCGAAACGGAGAGCGCGGAGGCAGGCGACCTGCCCCTGATCGCGGTGTGTGGGCGGCCGAATGTCGGCAAAAGTACACTGTTCAACCGGCTGACCGGGTCGCGACGGTCGATTGTGGGCGATGAGCCGGGGATTACGCGGGATCGTATCTACGGAGAGGTGGAGTTTGAGGGGCGGCGGGCGCGGCTGGTCGATACCGGCGGCGTGGTGCCGGATGATGAGGCGCTGATTCCGTCAGAGATCTTCCGCCAGGCGCAGGTGGCGCTCGAAGAAGCCGACTCGATTGTGATGGTGGTGGATGGACGGACGGAGCTTGCGTCGCCGGACATGGAGCTGGCCCGGCTGCTGCTCCGCGGAGGCAAGCCGGTGTTTCTGGCCGTGAACAAGATGGATCAGGAGAGCATGTACGCGGGGGCGGAGAACTTCCGGAGGCTGGGTTTCCGGAACGTGGTGCCGATCTCGGCCGAGCATAACGGCGGGATCGGGGAGCTGCTGGAGGAGGTCTTTGCTTCCCTGCCCCCGGAGGAGACTCCGCTGGATTTCGAAGAGACCCCGACCGAAGTGATGATGGGCGAGGAGGACGAGGAAGAGGAGGACTCCGACGGGGCCTGGTTGGCTCCGGAGCCGCTGACCGAGGACGAGGTGCGGGAGCGGCTGGAGACGGAGCGGGATGCGGACCGGCTGGCGGCGCGGGTTGCGATGGAGGAGGAGGCTCCGGCGGATACGGCGCGGCCGCGGATGCTGCGGTCGCATGGCGAGCATGTTTCCAAGGAGACGAAGATCGCCATCATTGGGCGGCCGAACGTGGGCAAAAGCACGCTGCTGAACGCGCTGACCGGGACGGAGCGGGCCATCGTTTCGCCGATCGCCGGAACGACGCGCGATGCGGTGGATGAGGTGGTGGAGCGCGGGGGGCACAGCTTCCGGTTTGTGGATACGGCGGGCATTCGCCGCAAGGGCAAGACGAAGCTGATGGCGGAGAAGCTGTCGGTGATTATGGCGCGGAAGCATCTGGAGGCGGCGGATGTCTCCCTGCTCATCATCGATGCCACGGAGGGTGTCACGGGGCTGGATGCGAATATCGGTGGATACGCGCATGAGAGCGGGCGGTCGGTCATCATCGTCGTCAACAAGTGGGACCTGATGACGAAGGTGGGTAAGGACGGGATGCGGCTGTGGGACGGCAAGCCGCCGGTCGACCAGAAGATCTACGAGCAGGATGTGCGGGACGCGCTGAAGTATCTGGAGTATGCGCCGCTGCTGTTCATCTCCGCGCTCGACGGAAAGGGCGTGGACTCGGTCTTCAAGAAGGTGGAGCTGGTGGCGCGCGAGCGGCGCAAGCGGGTGACGACCGGGCAGATGAACAAGTTCCTGGCGGCGGTCGACTTCCAGAAGGCCAGTGTGCCCATGAACCGGAGGATGCGGATCTACTACATGACGCAGGCGGCCGTGGCTCCGCCGACGTTTGTGCTGTTTACGGATAAGGACATCAAGATGCACTTCGCGTTCGAGCGGTTTCTGGCCAACCAGATCCGGGAGCATTTTGGCTTCATCGGGTCGCCGATCTGGTTCAAGATCAAGGCTAGGAACAAGAAGAAGGAAGCCTGAGGCGCCCCCCTTCCTGAATCCGCGGCACTACTTGCTGCCAGGAGGGACCACGCCATTCATGCGGAGGTACTCGACCATTTGGCCATAGTGGTCGAAGCCATGTGCCACCGCGAAGCCGGCGAGCGTTCCTTTGGTCTTGATCCCGTCGATATCGACTGCGTCGCTCTCGTTGGCGGGCGTCAGGGTGGCGACGGCCTGGTGGGCGAAGGCGAAGGAAGCGGCCAGCGCGGCGAGGATTTCATCTTTGGTCTTGAGGGCGCCGATGGCTTTGACGTCGGCGGTGGGCTTGATGCCGCTGACGGCGCTGTAGAAGAAGTAGTTCGCCTGAGCGACGTGCTTGACCTGTGCGGAGAAGGTTCTGACGCCATCGTACTGCGCACCGGGAATGCTGACCTTGGTGGGGGAAAAGTCGTATTTATCCGCCGGCATGGCCTTGGCGGCTGCGGTGAACTCGCCTTCAAAGACGGTGAGCATGGTGTCGTTGGCGACGGCGAGGGATGTGGCCGAGGAGCCGCCGGAGACGCTCATGGAGCTAGTCTGGGCGGATGCGCCGGTGCATGCGGACGCGGCGAACACGGCAAAAAGCAAAAGGTTACGCACGGATAGATCTCCCTGGATGTTGCTTCGAATCTTGCGACACCCAGCCTAACAGACGGACAACCGGGTGGTAAGACCGTGAGGCAACCCGGCCAGCTAGACGAGTTTTCCGCCACAGTCTTCGCAGAAGCGAGCGCTGGGGGCGGAGACATGGTGACAGCCGGGGCAGGTCTTCGGCGCCAGGGCGACGGGCGCACCGCACTCGGCGCAGAATCTGCCCCCTGTCAGGGCGGCGCCGCAGGCCGTGCAGGTGGCGGCCTGCGGCGCGGGTATGGCGACTGGCGTCCAGCCGGCTTGTGACGGCGCGGCCGAACCAGGCTGGGCGCCGAGCAGCGAGCCGAGAAAGCTGGTGGCCGGCGCCGGTGGGGCCGCAAGCGGCGGCGGCGTAGGCTGCGAGGGTGGATTGAGATGAACGCTGGCGTCCGGGTTCATGTCGATGCCGGAGACGTAATCCACGCCATGCGCCTTGGCGTTGAGCTGCTCCTGGGTGGCGGAGACCTGCGCGTGCGTGCGCAGCGAGATGACCTCCTGCTCGTACTTGGGGTTGCAGCCCGTGCACTGCTGCGCCGCCTCGTTCCAGCAGATCTCCGCGCGGACCCAGTTGCCGCAGCGCTGACAGCGGCGAAACTTCTGCTTCACCTCCGCGACCGCCTGCTGCAGGGCGCGGTCATGGGCCGGGCCGCCGATGGCGCGCTGAATCTCGTAGGTGGAGTTCCCAGCCGAGCCCAGGATGCCGCCGAACAGGCTTCCGGCAGCCTGCAGCAGACCGCCCGCTGTGCCGATCATCGAGGCCTGATAGGACGACATATAGCCATTCGAGCAATGATCGCAACGAAACTCGAACTGGTAGCCCCGATCGGTGGAGCGGTCGGTGTAATTGCGGACAAACTCGATCATTGCCATGCTGGTCGTTCCTCCTGGAGGGATGCGGGACCTATGGTGTCAGACGTCAGGCGAAGGCGAGCGGATTGACCTCACCGGCCGCGAGCTGCAGCCAGCCGGCCCATGCGTCCAGGGCGCGCTCGCACTGGATACGGTGGCGCTCCTTCTTGTCGCGGACGCGGCGGCGCAGGTCTTCCTCGAGCGGCGGCAGCAGGTCGAAGGTGATGTTGGCAGGCTGAAAGCGCTTTGCCTCCGCATGCGTGATGTAGTGGGTGAGGCTGCCGTTGGCGCTGGCCCGGGGAGCCGGGGTGGGCTGCTCCCCGCGGGCAAGGGCAGCGGCGTAGCGCCCCGCGAGCATGCCGGAGGCAATGGATTCCGTGTAGCCCTCGACCCCGGAGAGCTGGCCCGCGATGAGGATTGCCGGGTGGGCGCGAAGTTGTAGCGTCTCGGTGAGCAGAGACGGAGCGTGAATGTAGGTGTTGCGGTGGATCTGCCCGAAGCGGAGGAAGGTCGCCTCTTCCAGACCAGGTATGAGGCGCAGGACACGCTTCTGCTCGGCCTGCTTCAGGTGGTTCTGGAAGCCGACCAGGTTGTAGCTGTCGGCCCGCAGATTCTCCTGACGAAGCTGGACCACGGCGTAGGGCCAGCGGCCGGTCTTCGGATCGGTAAGGCCGACCGGCTTCATGGGGCCGAAGCGGAGGGTGTCGCGGCCACGGCGGGCGGTCTCTTCGATGGGCAGGCAGCCCTCGAAGAAGTGCATCTTCTCGGCAACGGCGGCGGTGGGGTTGCCGTCTTCGGGAAGGTGCTCCCAGGATTTCTGCTCGATGGCCTCGGCGGTCGTCAGGGCGTCGAGGAAGCGGTCGTACTCCTCCCTGGTAAAGGGGCAGTTGATATAGTCGGCGGTGCCTTTGTCGTAGCGCGCGGCGAAGTAGACCTTGCCCATGTCGATGGTGGTGGCGTCGACGATAGGGGAGATGGAATCGAAGAAGGCGAGGTGGTCGGCGCCGGTCAGGCGCTGCAGTTCCGCCGCCAGGACGGGCGAGGTAAGCGGACCGCTGGCGAGAACGGTGATCGTGTTCGGCTCCGGCTCAAGCGAGAGCACCTCTTCCCGGTGGATCGTGATCTTGGGATGCCCTTCCAGCAAGGCGGCGACGCGGCGGGAGAACTCGATCCGGTCGACCGCCAGGGCATGGCCGGCGGGCACGGCGGACGCATCCGCCTCGCGGAGGAGCAGGCTGCCGGCCTGGCGCATCTCCTGCTTCAGCAGCCAGGGCGCGGTATTCTCGCTCTCGGACTTGAGCGAGTTCGAGCAGACGAGCTCAGCGAAGTCGGCCGTCTGGTGGGCCTCGGTGAGCCGCGTCGGGCGCATCTCGTACAAGGAGACCGTGCAGCCCGCGGTAGCGGCTTGCAGGGCGGCTTCCGGGCCGGCCAGACCGCCGCCGATCACTTTGATTCGCTTCATCAGGCCTTTTTCGGGGGGACTAGTAGGTGAAGGGCTGCGCGAGAATCTGCGTGGCAGCCGGAGCGATTGGCTTGTCTGCGTTCGCAAGCAGGACGCTGACCTGCCAGATCTGCTCGTCCGTCAGCAGGCTCTGGTAGGCGGGCATACCGCTCAAGCGGATGCCGTTCTTCACCTTCCAGTAGGTCTCGCCGGGCGGGTCGTCGCTGACGCCGACTACCTTGCCTCCATGGTGGGTCTCCCATAGCTGCGGGGCTCCAGGAAACATGGTGTTGGCGAATGCAGAGGGATGACCCTGCAAGCCGTGGCAGGCAGCGCATTGCTCGCGGTAGATGTGCGCGCCTGCAAGCAGGACCTCCGGGGTGGGCTTGAGCGGCGCGTCGGCGGGCGACTCGCGCTTGATGCGGGCGTCGAGCGGAACGGAGACCACCTGCTCCTCAAAGGGAAAGGGCTTATCGGCCGTCGCTACAGGCGGCGCGCCGTAGCGGAAGAAGACATACACCCCTACCGGGATGGCAAGCAGCCCCAGCAGAAAGGCCAGAACGAAGGTTCCAGAACGTGACATGGCAGACGATGCCCTCCCAGAGGCAGGTGCGGCTCTTATTGTACGGATTGCGCGGCAAGCGCGTGGAGCTGGTCCCCGGTGACGCGCATGGTGCGCCAGTCCATCATCCGGTACGCGCCCAGGGACTCGTAGAAGGCGATGGCGGTGGTGTTCCACTCCAGCACATCCCACTGCAGGCGGCGGCAGCCCTGCGCGAGCGCCGTGGCCGCGACCCGCGTCAGCAGCGCCTTGCCTACGCCTTTGCCGCGCATCCCCGGATGAACGAAGAGGTCTTCAAGGTGGATCGATGGTCCGCGCCACGTGGAGTAGATGGGGAAGTAGAGGGCGAAGCCGGCCTCCACGCCATCGTACTCGGCCAGCAGGCAGAAGAAGCGTGGGACGCCGCCGAAGCCGTCGCGGAGGAGCTCTTCCTCGGTGAGGACCACCTGGTCGGGCTCGCGCTCGTACTCGGCCAGCGCGCGAATGAAGGCAAGTATGCGGGGGACGTCGGCGGCGGCGGCTTCGCGGAGAACAAGGCCGGGCTGGGTGGATTCGGGCATCTCGCTAGTCTACGGCGTTGGGTCCGGCGGCGGCATCTTCTTGACCGGCTTCGGCTGGGCGGCAAGCCACTTGTCGAAGGGCAGGTTGAAGTCGAAGAGCTGCTTCTTCTGGCCCTGCACCCGAATCTCCTTCAGGTAGAGGGTGGCGTGGCGCATGGCCGGGTCGTCGAGCTCCTTGATGTCGTAGAAAAGGTAGCCGGCCTGGGTGCTGTGCGGCGCGACCACGGTGGAGGGAAAGCCGAAGTCGCGGTCATCGTCGGTAATCTTCTTATCCACCTGCTCGCCCGGCGTGTGGATCTTCGTGCCCGGAAACGGCAGCGGGATGTTGCGTCCGGCGGCGGCTTTCTTCGAGTAGAGGCGGCGGTTGAGATCTTCGGGCAGCGCCGCCGGAAGGATGTCCTTGTTTTCGGAGATGAACTGGATGCGGACATCATCGAGCGTCAAGGGCTGGTCGCCGTCGTTTGTGATGATGACGCGAACCGGCAGGAAGCCATGCTGCACGTAGGGATTGCGGAAGAAGCTGCAGTCGGCGGGCTTGTCGCAGGGTTCGGCGGCGACGCTGACATGCTCGTTGGCATGCGTCTCGAACAGGGTGTACTCGGTCGCGGGTTTCGCGGGCGGAGCCTTCCGGTCAGCGGCTTGCGCAAGCGTTGACGCGAGCGCGGCAGCCGTCGCGATCAGGCAGGTTACGAACGATGCAAGCCGGGGCTGACGGGGAGAAGCCATATTTCCTCGATTATGTATGATCTTCGCTGAGAGCAGCGCGGAAGCACATCGTCGTTGGACGAATAAAACCTGGATTGGGGACTGGACGTGGTCTTAGCGATCCTGACGGTGTACCGGTTTCTGTTATTGGTGGTGCTGGTAGGGGGCGCGCCGTACTGGCTGGTACGCATCGCGTTCAGCGCACGGTATCGCGCCGGGCTCAAGCGGCGGCTGGGGTTGGTGCCGGCGCGGGTCGGCATGCTGGATTCGCGCCGCGAGACCGTCTGGATCCATGCGGTCTCGGTAGGCGAGGTGATTGCGGCCAGCGAACTGGTCCGCTCGCTGGGCGACGCCGGATGTCAGGTCGCCCTCTCGACGACCACCAAAAGCGGCCAGGACCTGGCGCGCAAACGCTTCAAGAACAGCGTCGTCTTCTATATGCCGCTGGATGTCGCATGGATCCTGCGCCGGTATCTGCGTGCGTTGCGCCCGCGGCTGGTCGTGATGATGGAAAGTGAGCTGTGGCCGAACCTGATCGATCTCTGCGCCACGCGCGGCATCCCGCTGGCGGTGGCAAACGCGCGGGTGTCCGATCGATCGTTTCCCCGCTACATGCGTCTCCGCGCGGTGTGGAAGCCTCTGCTCCGCGAGGTCTCGCTGTTTCTGGCGCAGAGCCAGGAGAGCGCATCGCGGCTGGAGCAGATGGGTGTGCTGAAAGACAGGATTGTCGTGGCAGGCAACGTAAAGTACGACGGGCAGAGGCGTGAACCCACCGCGATGACGCGTTCCGTGCAGGCTTTGGCAAAAGGCCGCGTCGTGGTGGCGGGCAGCACCCTGCTGGGCGAGGAGGAGGCTCTGCTGACAGCCTTTGCGGAGCTTCGCAAAGGTGCTCCCGACGCCATTCTCCTTCTGGCGCCGCGGCATCAGCAGCGCTTTGCGGAAGTGCTTGGACTGATCCAGAAGAGCGGGTCAGCATGGGTGCAATGCAGCCGGATCACGGCGGCCACTGGACCGATCGAGCCGGGGACCATCGTGCTGCTCGATACGATCGGCGACCTGGCCACGATGTACTCGATCGGCGCGGCGGCGTTCGTGGGAGGCAGCCTGGTGGAGAAGGGCGGCCACAATCCGCTGGAGCCGGCGCAGTACGGTGTCCCCGTCGTCGTCGGCCCGTCGTATGAGAATTTTCGCGAGATCGTGGATGCACTGCTTGCCGCTGAGGCAATCTGGGTGGTCAAGCGGGATGAGCTTGGCCGCTCGCTGGTCTCGCTGCTGCAGGATCCCGCGCAGGCCGCGAGCATGGGTCTGCGGGGACAGCACATCTTCCAGGCCCGCGCCGGCGCCACCGCGCGCACCGTGGGCCCGCTGCTGGCGCTGATGCGGGGCGTGGACTGAAGCGCCGAGCAAGGCCGTGGCTGCTGCCGCTGGTTCCTCTCTACGCGGCGGGGCTGGCGGCAAAGACCGCGTTTGCGGGAACCCCACGCCGGCTTCGCCACCCCGTGGTGAGCGTGGGGAGCCTGTCGGCCGGAGGTGCCGGCAAAACCCCGTTCGTCCTGCTGCTCGTTGAGATGCTGCGGAGCGCGGGCCATGCTGTGGATGTGCTTTCGCGCGGGTACGGCCGAAGCGGCAAGGGAGTGGAGCGGGTGGAGCCGGCAGGGACCGCGGCGCGCTTCGGCGATGAGCCCATGCTGCTGGCACGGCGGCTTGCGGTGCCTGTGTGGGTGGGGGCGGACCGCTACGCGGCGGGGCTCGCCGCAGAGACCGCCCGCGATGCCCGCGTGCATGTGCTGGACGACGGCTTCCAGCATCGGCGGCTGGCGCGCGTGGCCGATATCGTCCTGCTGACACAGGCCGATCTCGACGACGGGCTGCTGCCTGCGGGAAACCTGCGTGAGCCTCTGCCTGCCCTCGCCCGGGCCCATGTGATCGTGTTGCGGGAGGATGAGGCCGACGCGCTGCGGAGCTATGTTCCTGCGGGAAAAACGATCTGGATCGTCCGGCGGACGCTGAGCCTGGCCGGCGCAGCCCCGGTACGGCCGCTGGTCTTCTGCGGCATCGCACGGCCGGCCGGTTTTATGGCCATGCTGGCGGTCGCGGGGGTTGTGCCGGCGGACCATGCTCACTTCCCGGACCATCACGCCTACGGGATGGGCGACCTCACCCGGCTGCTCGCAGCCGCGCGTGCCGCCGGTGCCGATGGCTTTGTGACCACGGCAAAAGACGATGTCAAGCTCACGCCCGCCATGCGCACGCGGCTTGAGGAGCACGGCCCGGTCGCCGTGGCCGAGCTGCGGACGGAGCTGGTTGCAGGCTCGCTCGCCGATCTTGGCGGGTTTGTCTCCCGCCCGGAGGATCAATGACCAGACAGCTTCTGCTGCTGCTTCTGCCAAGCCTATGCGCCGTGCGGCTCCCGGCCCAGACGGCCCCCCAACTCTCGCCGCAGGCTGCTTACGATCAGGCCGTGCGGCCGGTAGAGATTGTGCATCGCTCGGTCGCAAACTGGTCGGAGGCGGAGCAGGCCTCGCTCGCCATCGCCATCGCCAACGCCGCGCGGGACTGTGCAGACCGCCAGCCGGAGAGCTACACGGGCGACGATCTGCTTGCGCTGGCCCGGCTCTGCTCGCTTGGGGCACAGTGGGGTTCGATGCGGGCGGCCGCAACCCGCTACATCAATCTGCCGGACGCGCCGAAGCCCCAGCTTGCCTCCGCCTATGCGCTTGCCCTGAATGCGACGCTGCACAGCAACGATCTCGCGGCCATCCTGAAGGTGGCCCAGGCGATGCTGGCCGCCGTGCCCTACGAAGCCGTGGTCCAAGCCGCCGCTAACGACGCGCTCAGCTACCTTGAGGTCTCCTACAGCTCCGTGGCCCGGGAGCTGCACCGCAGTCGGCAACCGGTCCTCCTGGCCGCCCTGGCCAGTGAGCATCCCGCGCTGCCGCGCCATCTGCTCTACGCGGATGGCCTGGCCATGGCGGCCCTGGAGCAGTACATGGGCGAGCCGGCAGACGCAGCGCGCACCGTGGTGGCGCTCGACGAGGCGCTTGCCCGCCGGCCGCTCACGCCGGACGACGCCCTCCCCGTCAACGAGGCCCGCCGGCAGTATGCTCTTCTGGGCAAGAAGCTGCCAAAGATCACCTTCACGCTGTCCCTGCTCGATCCCCGCGATCCGCCGCACATCAACCCGGACTTTGGCCGCGCCACCGCGCTCTTGCTCTTCCCTGACTGGTGCGCGCAGTGCGTCCGTATGGGGCCGGAGCTGCAAAGCGCGCTGGGACGGCTGGGCCAGATCGAGACCCGCGTGTATGCCCTGCTGGCGGCGCCCGCGCCGGACGCGGCCTTGCTCCTGCCCGCCGCCGCGCGGCAGCCTGACCGGCCCAGGACGAACACCCCTTCCTCTTTACCGCCCGCGAAGACGCCCGCCGAGCTGCTGCTGCACACCCCCACGCTGGTCGTCCCGCCGGAGACGCCTGCGGCCTTCGCCGCCTCTGACTTCCCTCTGCTCATCGTGCTGGACCACGCCGGGATCGTGCGCTTTCTGGGCGTTGCCCCCGAGGGCGGGCTAGGACCTGGGGGCTACCTCGATACCGTCGTGGAGGACGTGGCGACCCGCTGGCCCCGCCGCGAACACCCCGCTGCCGCCCGGTCCAGCCCGCATCCATGAGAAAATGTGGGTTTGAGCGCAGCAAATCAGCCACGGCACGCGAACGATCTCTCCGGCAAGCTGCTTATCGTGCGCATCGGCGCCATGGGCGATGTGCTGCATGCGTTACCGGCGGTCGCGGCACTCGGCCGAGCTCGTCCTGAGTGGCGCGTGGATTGGGCGGTCGAGCCCCGGTGGGGAACCCTGCTGGCGGATGGCCCGGTCGTCGCCCGGCTTGTGCCGGTACGGACACGGGAGTGGAACCGGCGTCCGCTCTCCATGGCAACAGCACGCGACGTCTTGAACCTGCGGCGTTGCCTCCGCGCCGAGCGATACGACGTCTGCGTCGATCTGCAGGGCACCATGCGCTCCGCGGCGGTCGGCTGGATGGCAAACGCACAACGCTTTATCGGGCCGAGTGAGCCGCGTGAGGGTCCGGCCCTGCACCTCTACGGAGAGGATGTCCAGGCCGCCTCCATGCATGTTGTCGATCAGGCGTTCGACCTCCTGGAGCGCGTCGTCGGCAGCCTGCCACGCGGCTCCGCGGAGCCATGGATGTTTGCCGCGGCCCCCGCCTGCGAGGCCTGGGCCGAGTCTCTGCTGGCATCGCTCAACGTTGCGCGGGGCGTCGTCGTCGTGGCGCCCACCGCCGGATGGCGGTCCAAGGAATGGCCGGTCGAGCGCTTCGGCGAGCTGGCCCGGCAACTTGCTGAGCAGAGATGGACCGTGCTGGTAAACGCCGGGCCGGAGGGCGCGGCCACGGTCGCCGCGATGGTGCGGTCAAGCGGCGGCGGCGCGCAGGCGGTCGCGTGCACGCTGCCTCAACTGACTGCGCTGCTGCGGCGGGCACGCCTCTTTGTCGGCGGCGACACCGGCCCCATGCATCTGGCGGACGCGTTGAAGGTCCCGGTCGTCGCCCTCTTCGGCCCCACTGACCCCGCGCGCACCGGGCCGCGCGGCCAACATACCCACGTCCTGCGCAGCAACTTCAGCGTCACGGACCACCGCCGCTATCGCACGACCGAGCCGGGACTTGCCCGCATTACAGTGGAAGAGGCGATGCAGGCGGCCACCAGGCTGCTGACCCGCACGGAGAGTACGGCGCAATGACGGAGCGGACAGGATGGCAGCGGGTAGCTCGCAGGATCCGCGTGCCGATGGGGTTCGTCTTTGCCGCGGCCTTCTTGTGGCTTGCCCGGCCGACCGCCGCGACCATGCTGGGCAGCCTGGCGCTGGTGCTGCCCGGTCTGTGGCTGCGCGGGTATGCGGCGGGCTACGTCCGCAAAAACGCCGAGCTGACCACCACCGGCCCCTATGCCTACACCCGGAACCCGCTCTATCTGGGATCGATGGCGATCGCGTTCGGCTTTGCCGTGGCCGGTGGCCGCTGGTCGATCGGCATCACCCTCGCCGGGCTGTTTCTGGCGATCTATCTGCCCACCATCCGGTCCGAGGAGGCATACCTCCGCTCCGTCTTTGCCGGGTTCGACGCGTATGCCGCGCAGGTGCCGCGGCTGCTGCCCCGGCTCACCCCGGCGGCAGGCAGTGCGGGCGGCGGAGCCTTCTCGCGTACGCTCTACCGCCACCATCGCGAGTACAATGCAGCTATGGGCGCCGGGGCCATCTACCTCGCGCTTGCCCTTCGGTTGTGGCTGCGCCGGTAGCCCAGAAAGCAAGCTCCGCAGAGAGCCGGGCGATCAGAATCATAGACATATGCCGTTCGATCCGCGACGCAACAGGCCGGCGGAAGGGTCGAATGGACGACAAAGCCCGCGAGGGAAAGCATTTGACCCGATTGATCCGCTGTATCGCTCCTGTGCTGGCGTTTTCCATGGGCACGGGATGCGCGCCCGCCCAGCTCCTCGGTCTCGGCAAGCCCGCCGCACCCGTCGTGATCCCCACGCTGCAGCTCCCGCCCCCGGGATATACCTTTCCCGACCGGCAGACGCTGACCTTCGCCGTCGACTGGCGCGTCTTCACCGCAGGCACGGCGATCTTCCACCTGGAACAGCAGGGAACGACCGAGAAGGTCACGGCCACCGGCGATACAGTCGGCACGGTGCATATGCTGTTTCCCGTCGTCGACAAGTTCCAGGCAGGCTTCGACACCAGGACGGGCTGCTCCACCGGCTTCAACAAGCAGCTGCAGGAGGGCCGCCGCAAGGTCAACACCGACCTGGCCTTCAACTACCCGACAGGCAAGCAGACGCTGCTCGAGAAAAATCTGGTTAAGGGCACCTCGAAGACCCAGACCGCGTCTATCCCGGCCTGCGTGGCGGATTCGCTCTCGGCCATCTTCTATGTGGCGTCGCAGCGGATGGTCATCGGGCAGGACATCCGCTTCCCGCTCGCCGACGCCATGCGCACCGTCACCGTCACGATGAAGGTAGAGGCACGCGAGGAGATCAAAACCCCAGCCGGAACCTTCCAGACGCTGCGTGTGCAGCCCACCGCCGATGAAGGCGTGGTAAAAAGCCGCGGGCACATCTGGGTCTGGTACACGGACGATGCGCGGCACATGCCGGTGCAGATCCGCGCCAAGCTCTTCTGGGGCACCATCACCTTTCATCTGCAATCGGTGGAGGCGAAGTGAGTGCTGCTGGAAAGCTGGTGACCGTCGCGAAGTTTCTGCAGCCCGTCAACGCCCAGATGGCCAAGGGCATGCTGGAATCAGCCGGGATCGAGTGCTTTCTGCAGGGCGAGCAGGCAAACAGCCTTCTTGCCCTGGCCTTCCGGGCGCGCCTCCAGGTGGCTGAGGCCGACGTCGCCGCCGCTCGTAGCCTGCTGGCGGAGACCGACGACGAAGTCTTTGAGCAAGCCGATGAGTAAGCCGCGCGCGGTGCTCTGCCTCTCCGGCGGCATGGACTCCTGCGTCTGTGCCGCGCTCGCGGCGCGCGACTTTGACGTGTACGCCCTGCATGTCGGTTATGGGCAGAGAACCGAGCGGCGCGAGCTGCAGGCCGCCCGCGAAGTGGCGCGGCTCACCGGGGTGCAGGACTGGCTGCACCTGACGATGGATCTGTTCCGGAGCATCGGAGGCTCCGCACTGACCGACGAAAGCATCGCCGTGCCCCGGGCCGGCGACGTGGAGGACGCCGCAACCCGCACTGGCGACGCCGTCCCCGTGACCTATGTGCCGTTTCGCAATGCTCACTTCCTGTCGGCCGCGGTCAGCTGGGCGGAGGTGCTTGGTGCGCGGACGGTGCTCATCGGGGCGGTCGAGCAGGATAGCTCCGGCTACCCGGACTGCCGGCCGGCCTACTATCGCGCCTTCAACGAACTCATCCGCACAGGCACACGGGAGGGTGACATCCGCGTGGACACGCCGTTGATCGCGCTGCGCAAGAGTGAGATCGTGCGGTTGGGAGTTGAACTGGGCGCGCCGTTCCATGTAAGTTGGTCATGCTATGCGGGCGAGCTCGAAGCCTGCGGCGTATGCGAGAGCTGCGCGCTGAGGCTGCGGGCGTTTCGCGAGGCAGGGGCGCAGGATCCAATTCCCTACCGCGCCGCCGCCGCCCATGCATCGTAGGTTTAGCGGTCTTTGCAGCAGGACACAACCAGGCAGTGCGCTTTAACCGGCGCGGGGAGAGGTAAGCGATGAGGCATTTTGCAGGCACTTTGGGTGGCATTCTGGCGGCTTCAACGCTGGCGATCGTAGGCTCGGCGGTTCCCGGCCGGCTGCAGGCGCAGGCCGCGCCCGGTCAGATTCATGGGCACGTGAACAACGCCGCCGGCCAGGCGGTCAGCAAAGGCGAGGTGCGGCTGACCACGGATCGCACCGCCGAAGAGAAGAATCGCAAATACCCCTACGTCTTCCCGCTGGACGCAAACGGCGACTACAAGGGCACCGGCGTCGCCCCGAACAACTACCTCGTCATCGTCTACCAGGACGGCAAAAGCCTCGACTTTATCGACCAGGTGGCCATCAAGTCCGGTGCCGACACCCTGCAGAACTTCGACATGACCCGCAAGGAGTACATGGACAAGATGACCCCGGAAGAGCGGAAGGCCATCGAGGACTTCAAGAAGAAAAATGCTGACGCCAACCAGGCAAATGCGAAGATTGCCAACTTGAACGGGCTCCTCTCCCAGGCCCGCGCTTCGATCAAGGCCAAGAACTACGACGAAGCCATTGCGTCGATGACGACCG
Source organism: uncultured Acidobacteriaceae bacterium (assembly GCA_964252505.1). GTDB lineage: Bacteria > Acidobacteriota > Terriglobia > Terriglobales > Acidobacteriaceae > Edaphobacter. The sequence continues at coordinate 1,023 of CAXUNW010000031.1, read as the reverse complement.
CAACCGCCTCCAAGCCCGACGAAAGCATCCTGTGGGTGACGCTGGGTGACGCGCAGCTTGGCTCGGCCGATGCCGCCGCCGCCGCGGCCCGCACCGCGCATACCAACCCCGCTGATGCAGCTATCGTGCAGAAGTATAAGGACGCGGCCGCCTCCTACCAGAAGGGCATCGACCTGAACGCCGCCTCCAAGAAGCCGAGCCCGGAGACCGCGGGCGCCGCCTACAACCAGCTCGGGCAATCCCTGGCCAAGACCGGCGACGTAAAGGCCGCCGCCGCAGCCTACGACAATGCCGCCAAGGCGCAGCCCGCGCAGGCCGGTATGTATATGTTCAACGAAGCGGCAACGCTGCTGAACGCCAACGACAACGACGACGCCTCGATCGCCGCCGACAAAGCCATCGCGGCCGACCCCAAGCGCGCCGACGCCTACTACATCAAGGGTCAGGCGCTCATCTCCAAGGCCTCTGTCGATTCGAAGACGAACAAGATTACCGCGCCGCCGGGCTGTGTCGAGGCGTATCAGAAGTATCTTGAGCTTGCCCCGGACGGACCCCGCGCCGCCGAAGTCGCCGGAATCCTCTCGGGCATCGGCGCCACCGTGCCCACCAAGTTCAAGGCGGGAAAGAAGTAAGCGGCACGCAGAAACGCAGGAGCCCCGGCGCAGACCGCCCGGGGCTCTTCTCTTTTCCGAGCAGAACGGGGAGGTCGAACATGAGTGTGGTCGCCTTCGACGAGGCGCTGCGGATCGTTCTGGAGCATGCGGAAACCACGCAGCCGCCGCATGCCGAACGAGTCGCCCTGCTCGAAGCGCTTGGCCGGACGCTTGCCCAGCCGGTAGCCGCTGACCGGGACCAGCCTCCGTTTGCCCGGTCGACCCGCGACGGCTTCGCCGTCACCGCTGCCGCCTTCTCCAGCGGCGAGGCCCTGCGTGTGGTCGGCGAGCTTCGCGCCGGCGGCCAGTGGCCCGGCCCATCGCTCGGCTCCCGCGACGCGGTCAAGATCATGACCGGCGCGCCCAACGA
>CAXUNW010000030.1:6416-21497 GCA_964252505.1 uncultured Acidobacteriaceae bacterium | reverse complement strand
GAAGGAGGGGGTGCGCGGCGAGGGGATCGGGCGGATGCTGCGGGAGCATGCGGAGGCATGGGTCTGGAAGCAGGGCGTGGAGGCGATGGTGGTGACATCACGGAGCACACGGGGCGATGCCCACCGGTTTTACCTGCGGGACGGCTATCAGCATGTGAAGACCTCGGAGGTGTTTGCGAAGCGGCGTCCCGATTGAGGCCGTATGCATGATTTGTTGAAGCGATGCGGCGGTTTGCGGCATCCACTGTAGGCAGATTTAAGGTTTTCCCGCGGCCAGTCTGGATAGCTTTCAGTCGTGTGATCGCAGGGGAAGGCGGCCGAGGTGAATGGTATGCTGGGACTCTAGCGAAGCCCTTTGCTTTCAAGGCTGCTTGGGTTGGGCCCATGGGAGCGCGCGGTTCGGATGCGCTTCTTTTCTAATTGCGTTGAGCCGTAAGGAGAGGGAATGCCGAGTCAGCAGGAGGTTCGCTGGTCGCAGTTGAAGGTGGGGGTAATTGTGCTGGTGGCGGCTGTCGTGTTGACGACGCTGCTTTTTTTGATGACGAGCTCATCCGGGATGGGGTTGACCTCGCACAAGATTCAGGTGACGACGTATTTTGAGAACTCCGCGGGGCTGAAGGATGGCGCGGCGGTCAACCTGCAGGGCGTGACGATCGGCACCGTGAAGAGCGTCGTGATTGTGAGCGACCCGAACCGTAAGCTGACGCCGGTGGAAGTGGTGATGAAGCTGGATAGCAAATACCTGGCGAGCCTGAAGAAGGACTCCAAGGCGGCGCTGACCACGGTGGGCGTGCTGGGCGATACGGTGGTGGATGTCAACAGCCAGTACGCCACGGGGGCTCCACTGCAGGATGGCGACGAGTTGCACACGCTGGAGACGCCGAACCTGCAGGATGTGATGAAAGCGAGTCAGGGAACTATCGAGACCTTGAACGTGATTTTGGCGAAGATGAACGCGGTGGTGGACAACCTGCAGGCAGGCAAGGGGTCGATCGGCCAGCTGATCAATAATCCGGACTTGTATAACAAGGCCAATGCGACGGTGGACGAGCTGCATACGTTGACGGCGAACCTGAACTCCGGCAAAGGGTCTGTCGGTAAGCTGATGAACGATGACACGATGTACAACCGGCTGAACGACGCAATGGGCAAGCTGGATACGCTGACGGCGGGGCTGCAGCAGGGCAAGGGTACGGCCGGCAAGCTGCTGACCGATGAGACGCTTTATACGAACCTGAACAAGACGCTGGTGCAGGCCAATTCGCTGATGGCGGATGCGCAGAACGGGAAGGGCGCGGCGGCGCTGCTACTGAACGATCCAAAGTTTCGTGAGCAGTTGAACGACACGCTGGGGCAGGTGAACACGCTGGTGGCCGGGGTGAGCGCCGGAAAAGGGACGCTTGGCAAGCTGGCAACGGACGACACGGCCTACACCAACCTGAACAAGCTGCTGACCGAAAGCACCAACCTGGTGACGACGATTCGATCGGACCCAAAGAAGTATCTGACAATCCACCTCAAGATCTTCTAGCGGATGCCGAAGAGAGTTTTCGAGAGGGTCAGATGGCCATGATTAGGTTAGGCGGGATGCTCGGCCGGCTTTTGCGCGACGAGTCAGGTCAAGACCTGGTTGAATATGCCTTGGTGGCCACTCTGGTGGCGCTTGGAGCGGTCGCCTCTGTAAGGCGGGTGGCGGCGGGCGTCGGGACAGTGTTCGCGAGTGTCGGGAGCACGCTGACGAGCGCGACCTAGCGCGGCCGGGGTGCATGAGATACTCGAAGCTGACATGTACAAACGAGTTCTCCTCAAGCTTTCCGGAGAGGCCCTGGCGGCGGGAAAAGGCTTCGGCATCGACGCGGTGTTCATTCACAAGGTTGCGGCGGAGATCGCCGCCGTTCACGCGATGGGATGCCAAATCGGGATCGTAGTGGGAGGAGGCAACTTCTTCCGCGGGGTGGCCCAGCAGGCGATCGATATGGATCGCGTCGCGGCGGACCACATGGGCATGCTCTCGACAGTCATCAATGCGATCGCGATGCAGGATGCGATTGAGAAGCTGGGGCCGTTCTGCCGGGTGATGTCGGCCATCGAGATGCATGAGGTGGCGGAACCTTACATTCGACGCCGTGCGATGCGTCATCTAGAGAAGAATCGGGTTGTGATCTTCGCGGCGGGAACGGGGAACCCGTTCTTCTCGACCGATACAGCGGCCAGTCTGCGTGCCATGGAGATCAAGGCGGATATTCTGCTGAAGGCGACGAGCGTGGATGGCATCTACTCGGCTGACCCAAAGAAGGATGCGGCGGCTGTGCGGTACGAGACGATCTCGTATGACGAGATTCTGCGGAAGAATCTGAAGGTGATGGATACGACAGCGGTGTCGCTGTGCCGGGACAACAACATGCCCATGATGGTCTTCAGTATGCGGGAAGAAGGTAACATTGCGCGGGTGATCGGCGGGGAGAGCCTGGGGACACTGGTTACGCCCTAAGGTGGGCGTAACGTAGTGGGGCTCGGCCGACTACGGTCGGGTGTTTTTGAGTTTGGCTGGGATATGCGACAGTGACGGCGACAGTCAGAGGCAAGAGGGGGAACCCGAGCTCTTCGCTGAGGTCCGAGATGACGAACTGTTCCTGGTTGAGGGGCATTGAAGCCAGGAGAGTTGCCACCAACGAGAAGAGCCCTGCCGGGGTGGCGGGGCTCTTTCGTTGGTGAGTCGTGCCGAACTAGTTGTCCAGAGCCTGAGTAGGGTGGGAGCCATTGGCGACAGAGACGGCACAGGTGGGCAGACCGCTCGCGCCGAAGGGCGTGTTCTGGATGTTCTTCAAGCCGCCATTATGCGGGTCGAGTTGCTCGCCGGTGACGGAGTTGTCCAGTTGGTTGGAGGTAAACAGATAGATGCCACGCGCAGGCTCGATAGTGACGCAGGTGGGGCCGGTGCCGACGGCGGTGGAGGCTGACCCGGAGGAGCCTGAGAGGGAGCCGGCCGCGGTATCGATGACGAAGGCGGAGACGGTGTTCGCGTTGTAGTTCGCGGTATAGAGATACTTGCCGCGGGGATCGATGGTCATGCCGACCGGGAAGAGGCCCGTTGTGAAAGGGCTGCTGACCATGGGGGTTAGGGTTCCGCCGCTGGCCACGACAAAGCCGAAGACCTCGTTGAGCGATTGATCGGTGACGTAGACGAACTTGCCGGTGGGATCTTCGGCGATGGCGCTCGGTTTCACGCCGACGTTGGTTCCCTTGGCGACGGTCGTGTTGGCAACCGTTGTGATGGTTGTGGTCGCGGTGGGGGTAAGGGCTCCGGACGAGGTGTTCTGGTTGAAGCCGAGGATGGTCGGGCTGAGGGCGCCTTCCTGGTCAACTACATACACGAAGCGAGCGGCTGCGTTTGAGGCAAGCACCGGGCTGGCGACGATGGCGACTGGATTACTGCCGATGGGGAAGTAGTTGAGGCTGCCGTTAGCAACCGGACCGCCGAGCGAGTTGTCACTCTTAATGGGGAAGACTGTGATGGCGCCGGGGCCAGGGCTTGCAGTGGTGTAGCCGGGCTGGTAGGTGCTTGTGACGTAGAGGAAGGTTCCGGTGGGATCGACGGCGGCGGCGGTGGGGAAGCTGCCTGCGACGTTATAGGTGTTTTGTGCATACAGCTTGCCGTCGGTGCCGATGGCGAACTCAACGACACTCGAGTCGTCACGATGGATGACGTAAAGGAACTTGGCATTGGGCGCGGCGACGATCGCAACCGGGTTGCGGCCCCCGGACGGGATGGGTGAATCGGCAAGCTGGATGAGTGAGCCTGACTGATAGTCGACCTGATAGCCGTTGATGAGCCCAGGGTTCGCCTTCGCGGTGGTGGTGTAGACATACGCGAGCGTGAAGTCACGGCTGCATGCCGTGACGCCGAGACCAACCGCGAGAGAAACAATCGAGGCCTTGGTGAACCGGCCTATCGTAGCAAACTTCATGCGCTTCCTGATTCTCGGGCGTTCTGTTACGCGCCCGCCCTGTTCTTGAACTCTTACGATCCGGCGCGCAGGAGAAGGAGACCTTAGCCTACGCGCACGTGCCCGTTCTCAAGGCTAGCTGATGTTGCCACTGACAGCGAGGCAGGTTGCCTGCCCGGTCGCGGGGAAGACGGACCCGCGAGACAGGTTGGAGAGCTTACCGGTGTTCTTGTCGATGATCTTGCCGGTGACGGTCCCGTCGGTGTTGTTGGAGGTATAGAAATACTGGTTCGATGGATCTTCCACAATGCAGACCGGTCCAGCCCCGATGGAGTAGGGATTGCTGGCCGGGTCGCCCAGGATCTGCAGCTTGCCGGTCGTGGGATCGATGACAAACGCCGAGATCGTGCTGTTGGCGTTCGTGGCATTGGTCGTGGACTGATTGAGCACGTAGAAGTATTTGCCCGTGGAATCGACGATGGACATGACAGGGTTCGAGGTGAGGGCAAGGTTCGGTACCGCGCCGCCATTGGCGGTGTTGAGCGCGCAGGAGGTTCCGACCGTGTAGGGCAGGATCTGGTTGTTGCCGGCGTCAGTAAGGTAGACGTTTGACCCATTGACGTTGATCGAGGTAAGCCTGGGCGCGCCGGTGGTGATGGTCGAGTTGGTGGTGAGGGTCAACTGGCCGGTCCCCGAGTTGGTCGAGTACGGGAAGATGGTGTTGTCACCGGAATCCAGAGTGAAGAGGCAGCCGCCGGAGGAGACGCGCAGCATGGTCGGGTTAGGACCAACGGGAAAGTAAGTCTTCTGGATGCCCGCACCATTCAGCGACTGCTGGTTGGTGACCAGAGTCAGGCGGCCGGTGTCCCCGGCGATGGCGAAGACGGTGACGTCGCCGATGTTCTGAGGAGTTGTCGTGGTGACGCCGTTGGTAGTGGTGACGATGGGCGGCGCCTGCTGATCGAGCACATAGAGGAAGTTGCCGGTAGAATCCACGGCGAGCCACACGGGGGTGTTTCCCTGGCTGTTGTAGGTCTGCTGGAAGGTGAGGACACCGTCGCCGCCGACCGAAAAGACGGAGATGTTGCCGTTGGTCCCGGTTGCCTTGTTGACCACGTAGACGTAGCGGCCGCCGGGGCGCACGGCGATCGAGACGGGGTTGGTTCCGCCAGACGCGAAGGGTGAGTGCGGGATGGCCGTGAGATTTCCGGTAAGCTGGTCGATCTTGAACCCGGCGATCTGGTTATATTGGGTTCCCAGAACCCACATGTAGCCGATCGTTCCACCACCACAGGCTGACATGCCCAGGATCATTGCGACGGATGCTACCAGGGCCGTGCTGATGCGCCCGATCTTGCTCAACTTCATGCGAATCCTTCATCCTCGCGGGCGGCCAGGGGTCTGGCCGTTCTGTGCTGCGAGCCACTCTTTAGGGATGTTCCTCATCCGATTGTAGAAGCGAACGCGATTTTGTGCCAATGACGCTGGAGCCCAGGTAACCTGAAGGGCACGAAAAACAAGGAAGGCGAGCATGCGCCGCGGGGAACTCGGGTGTGGCAGCCGCGCGTCATCCGATGGCGTATAGACGCGGGGTGTGTCCGTTTGGTATGGCACGCTGATGGGAATTTGCCAACGGCATTTCACGGGGCTCTTGGTTTGCGCTTGACAGCGGTTGAGTTCGGGAAGAGGCTGACAGGAACCCGCTGCGGGCGATGTTGAGGAAGGATTTCTTATGAAGCACACTTTTTTTGTTGGAAAACGTAGCTGGCTGGCCGCTTTGGTGCTTGTTCCTGGGTTCGTGGCGGCGCAGGCGGCTACGCTGGACGGCACCTGGCACATCGACGGGGACATCTCGGGTACGGCCGTTATTGTCACCTGCGTTCTGGCCGAGAAAGACGCCAAGGTTAGCGGGACCTGCACGGGCACCGACGGCAAGCCCGTCGCCGTGACGGGCAGCACCAAGGATGGCGCGATCAACTGGTCTTACGACACGACGTATCAGGGCGGCCCCATCACGCTCAGCTACAAGGCCAAGCAGGACACCGAGGGCCACCTGGTGGGCAGCATCGACGTAGCTCCGTTCTCCGTCAGCGGAGACTTCACGGCGAAGCGGGATGCTCCTGCGGCTAAGCCGTAGATGTCGTTGAGCTCTGCCACAGGTTCTGCTCCACCTCTCAGCGTATGGTTCGGTCGGTTGGCAGATAAAAAGACGGCGTGAGGCTTGCGACCGCCCTCACGCCGTTTCCCTTGTTGTACCTGGTTTACCAGACGCGGCAGGCGTTGGCGGGCGTCATGGGCTGTCCGGCCTTGCAGCCGAAGGCCTTACCGAACTCCTCGAAGTTCTGCACGGTGCCCTTGACGCGCCACTCGCCGGTGGAGTGGGGGTCGGTCTTGGCGAGGACGCGGGCGGACTGCTCGGTCTGGTTGCCGCACCAGATCTGCCCGAAGGAGATGAAGAAGCGCTGGGCCGGGGTGTAGCCATCCTTCTGGCCGTTAGAGTAGCCGGCGAGGGCGGTCTCGGGGTGCTGGGCGATGGTCTCCTGGAGGGCCTGGAAGGCGATGCGGATGCCGCCATTGTCGGCGGTGTTTTCGCCCAGGGTCAGGCGACCGTTCAGGTTCTGGCCTTCGGCGACCTTGAAGCCGGAGTACTCGGTGGCTTCGCAGTCGGTGCGTGCGTCGAAGTTTTTGCGGTCGGCGCCGGTCCACCACTGGCGGACGTTGCCCTTGGGGTCGAACTTGGAGCCCTGGTCGTCGAAGCCGTGGGTCATCTCATGGCCGATGACGACGCCGATACCACCGAAGTTGACCGCTGGGTCGGCGGCGTTGTCATAGAACGGCGGCTGGAGAATGCCGGCGGGGAAGTTGATGTCGTTCATCGACGGACTGTAATAGGCGTTGACGGTGGGCGGCGTCATGCCCCATTCCTTTTCGTCGACCGGCTGGCCGAGCTTGGCGCGGTTGCGGGCCTGCTCAAAGATGGTGTTGCGCTCGCTGTTGCCGAGCAGGTCGTCGCGCTTGACCTCGAGCTTCGCGTAGTCGCGCCAGGTCTCCGGGTAGCCGATCTTATCGCGGAAGGCGTCAAGCTTCTTTTTAGCCTCGACCTTGGTGTCTTCGCCCATCCAGGGGAGGCTGCGGATATCCTCGGCGAGGGCGGTTTCAAGTGCCGTGACAAGCTTTTCCATGTTGGCCTTGGCGTCGGGCGGGAAGTTCTGTTTGACCCAGTCCTGGCCGACGGCCTCGCCGAGCGCCATATCGGTCATCCGGGTGCAGCGCTTCCAGCGGGGCGTCTGCTCCTTCTGGCCGGTGAGGGTGGCCTGGAAGAAGTTGAAGTTTTCGTCGGCGAAGGGCTTGGCGAGTACGGGGGCGGCGGCGTGGAGCGCATGCCAGCGCATGTAGCTTTTGAGGGCGGCGAGGTCCTGGGTTTCAAGCACGTCGTTGACCGCCTTAACGTATCCAGGCGACGACACGTTGAGGGTCTTGACGGAAGCGAGATCTTCGCCGGCGAGGAATTTTTGCCAGTCAAAGTCCGGCGAGAGCGTCTGGGTCTGGGCGACGGTCATAATGTGGTAGCGCTTTTCCGGGTCGCGCATCTCCACCCGGGCCATGGAGCCCTGGGCGAGGGCGGTCTCAATAGCGAGGACGGAGGCGGCCTCTTTGGCGGCCTGCTCCGGGGTGTCGCCGAGCAGGGTGAACATCTTGGTGACGTGCGCGGTGTATTGATCGAGAAGCTTCTTCGAGCGGTCGTCCTTGGTGAGGTAGTAGTCGCGGTCCGGCAGGCTGAGGCCGCCTTGGCCGGTGGCAAGGATCTGCTGGGTGGAGTCCTTCTGATCCTGGGTTACGGCCAGAAAAAAGAAGGCGGCGCGGCCGAAGCGCTTATCGAGTTCGACGTCGAGGGCGGCAAGCTGCTTCTTGTCTGACAGAGAGTCGATGGCCTTGAGCTCTGGCTGAAGCGGCTTGGCGCCAAGCTTATCGACCTCGTCGACGTTCATGCAGGCGGTGAAATAGTCGCCGTACTTCTTCTGGAGCGGTGTTTTGGGGGCGTCGGCTGCTGTCTTCAACTCCTGGTAGAGGAGGTAGTTGTTACGCTCGGCGAGCTCGTTGAAGCGGCCCCAGCGAACCTGGTCGGAGGGGATGGGATTGTTCTTGACCCAGTTGCCGCAGGAGAACTGGTAGAAGTCGACGCACGGGTCGGCTGTCTTATCGATCGAAGTAAGGTCGAAGCTGATCGGCTTTGTGGGTGCGGTCGAGGGGCCGGAGGGCATATCGACCATCGGCGCGAGGGATTGGCCGAAGCACAGGCCGCCGGTGAGCAGAAAAGCAGAGGCAAGGACGGGAAGACGCATGAATCTCCTGGGGAGCGGATGTACTGGGGGTGATGATGCTTTCACAATACCGCAAAACGGCTGGAATGCGGGTTAGACACGCGGCTAAGGCATCGGGCGAAGGGGTTTGGAGGCGATGATTGCCTCGACCTCCTGCCACCCGGTGGCATAGTCGAAGTTGTAGCGCGGCGGAAGGGCGAAGACGTACCGGGCGTTGCGGGCGAGCTCGCTGGGTGGGAAAGGCGCGGCGGAGGTGACGAGAGTTTCGCCTTCGACCATGACCCACTGGGCGTGGGTGAAGATCATGATGGGGATGTCTTCGTAGGGGTTTGCCTTGGACCAGCGGGGATTGCGGATGCGCAGTAGCGGGCCTTGCACGAGCTGTGTGGGGCTGCTCTGCGCCTCTCCGTTCACAACGGGCATGCCGTTCCAGGCGCCGTCCGCGAGGACGGTGTAGCCGATCCAGGTCCGCGGCAGGAGGAAGCGGAACCCGAAGTGGGCGTTGGCGTACACGATGGGGTGGCGCTGGGCAGCCGCGCGCGTCGGCGAGGAGAGATCTGACTGGGCGACGCTGCTCGTATGGGCGGCGACCAGCAGCAGAAGGACTAGCGGGGCGGTCTTCTTGAGCATAGGGTTGTTTCCCGGGATACTGCGAAACGTAGCTGCCCGGGCAGGCCATTCGGTTGGCAGGGGAGACGAAGGGCGCGGGTCGGGAGTTTCAGCTCCGCGCGGCGGCGAGAAAGTCGGCGCGGAGGTGTTTGGTACCGGCATGGGCGAAGGCAACCACGACGTTTTGCCCTTCAACCTCCAGCACTCGGCCCTCGCCAAAGGTAGCGTGGTGCACCCATTCGTCTGGCGCGAAGCCGGGCAAGGCTGGGGGGCCGGGCAGCGTCTCGGGTGCGGTGGTCACGATGGTGCCGTGTATGGTTTCAATGCACGTCGTTGGCTGTGCCTGCGCGGGAGCCTCGGCCTGCTGCTTCGCGTCTTGGCAGTTGTCACAACGCGTGCAGGGCTCGCCCTCGGGGTCGTCGAAGTAGACGCGAATCGTCTTCATGCGGCAGTCGCACGACTCCGCGTAGTGCATCATCTCGGAGAGCCGGGTGCGGTCGTGGTGGGCACGGGCGACGTAGCCGGCGACAACCTGCTCCAGCTCGTCGTCGGACAAAGTCCGGGTCAACAGGCATCGATAGCCGCGAGAGGTCTTGCGGAGTAGCCTGGCCTCCGTGAGCAGATGGAGGATCACCTGCGTCTTGCGCAGCCCAACCTGGCAGTAGAGGGAGATGGCTTTGACCGTTTTAGGTATGTCCAGGTTGGTGCCGCCGCTGCCGGTCAGGGCGCCAAGGACGGCGGCAACCTCCACGACCTTGGGGTAGCGGCCCCCCAGAAAAAAGCTCTGGATGCGTTTATCTTCAATGCGGTAGAGAAGGATGGCGCGACTGGGCAGCCCGTCGCGCCCGGCGCGCCCGGCCTCCTGGTAGTAGGTTTCAAGCGAGTCCGGAAACTCAAAGTGGCAGACGAAACGGATGTCGGGCTTGTCGATGCCGAGTCCGAAGGCTTTGGTGGCGATGATGACACGATGCTCGCCAGCCATAAAGGCCTGCTGGGCGCGCTCACGCTTGCGGATGGGCATTTTGCCGTGATAGCAGCCAACTGGCAGGTTGTGGTCTTTGAGCCAGTTGTGGAGCGTGTCGGCGGATCGGACGGACGCGGTGTAGACGATGCCGCTGCCAGGCTGCCGGAGAGCCTCTTGCATGAGGGCGCCAACGTACGCGAGCTTAGCGTCCTCGCTGACGGTGCGCTGGACCGACAGGGTCAGGTTGTTGCGCTCTGTGCCCGCGTTGACGACGGTGGCGTCCGGGCAGCGAAGCACGGTGAGAATCTCCTCCACAACCTCGGGCGGGGCGGTGGCGGTAAGGGCGAGGACGGGCGGATTGCCCAGGGCGTGGCGGGCCTCGCCGAGGCTGAGGAAGGCCGGGCGGAAGTCATGGCCCCACTGCGAGATGCAATGAGCCTCATCGACGACGAGCAGCGAGATGCCGCCGCCCTGGCGGAGAGATGCGCGAAAGTCTTCCTGCTCCAGCCTCTCCGGCGTAGCGTAGATCAACCGGGCGCTCCCGCGGCGGATGCGATCGACGGCGTCGGCCGCCTCAACCCGGGTCAGCGTGGAATCCAGCTTTTCTACCGCAATGCCGGCGTCTTCCGCCTTCTGCTGCTGATCCTGCATCAGGGCAACCAGGGGGCTGATCACGAGGACCGGCCGGGGAAGGAACAATGCGGGAAGCTGATACGTCAGCGACTTTCCCGCGCCTGTGGGCATAATGGCGAGGGTGCTGCGGCCATAGAGAACCGATGCAAGGACTTCTCGCTGCGCGGAACGGAAGGCCTTGATGCCGAAGTGGAGGCGAGCCTCACGCAAAAGGCGCTGAAGGTCGGGTTGGGACGCCATATTGGTCGGTTTGGATGCGCCCTGCAGGGTACGAAGCCAAAGCTTCAGCCGTCTGGACGACCGCGTTATGATGACTGGATGAATCTTGAAGCCGCTGAACTGGAACAGGCTGAAATTCGCGCTCGAAAGATCCGGGTGCTCATCTTTGACGTTGACGGAGTGCTGACCGACGGACAGATCTACATCATTCCGAGCGGCGAAGGGAAGGCGGTCGAGATGAAGGGCTTCGCCGCCCACGATGGGCTGGGTATCTCGCTGGCCCGGCTGGGCGGACTGCGGGTCGGCATTATCACAAAGCGGCAGTCGCAGACGGTCGCGATCCGGGCACGGGACCTGAAGCTGGAGTTTGTGTACCAGGGGCAGGCGCACAAGTTGCATGCCGCGACCGAGATCTGCCAGCAGGCCGGCATCAGCTTCGACCAGATGGCCTATGTCGGGGACGATATCGTTGATTTTCCGGTGATGCGGGTGTGCGGGCTGGCCATCGCCACGGCGAACGCACGTCCGCAGGTAAAGGCCATGGCGCACTATGTGACACCGAACGCGGGTGGTTACGGCGCCGGGCGGGACGCCATCGACTTCATCCTGAACGCGCAGGGAACGCTGGCGCGAACGATCGAAGACTACCTGGATGTGGATAACGCCGCCGCAGCGGGGGCCGACGTGGGCCAGGGCGGGATGTAAGCCGGGCAAGGCGAAGAAAGCGCGAATCTGTGCGCTACAATCACCTATGCGCTCCGCAGAGGCCGATCTCGACGTACCGGTGAGCCTTGGATGGGCGCACCCGGTCGTGCAGGAGTGGTTCGTTGCGAAGTTCGGCACGCCTACCGAGCCACAGGAGCATGGCTGGCCCTCGATCCTTGCCGGAGAGACGACGCTGATCTCGGCGCCTACCGGCTCCGGCAAAACGCTGGCGGCTTTTCTGGTGTGCATCGACGACCTGCTGCGGAAAGCGATCTCCGGCGACCTGGCCGCCGAGACGCATGTGGTATACCTGTCGCCGTTGAAGGCTCTGTCTAACGATGTGCAGAAGAACCTCGATGGACCGCTCGCGGAGATACAGCGGCTGGCGGTCGAACGCGGCTACCTGTGCCCGGAGATACGGACCGGTGTCCGCACCGGAGACACCCTGACCCGCGAACGGGCGACGATGTTGAAGCATCCGCCGCACATCCTGGTGACCACGCCGGAGTCGCTCTACATTCTGCTGACGGCGGGAAGGTCTCGGGAGAACTTGCGGCGCGTTCGCACGGTGATCGTGGACGAGATCCATGCAATCGCGGACGACAAGCGCGGGGCGCACCTGGCGCTGTCGCTTGAACGGCTGGACGCGCTGGTGTGCGGGGAGAACCGCCTGTCGCCAGGTGCGTTTCTAACCGGGATGACGACACCTCCCCTGCGGATCGGTCTTTCAGCCACGCAGAACCCGATTGAGCTGGTTGCGGACTTTCTGACCGGGTGCGGGCCGGGACGGCGGCCGGCGAGGATCGTGCAGGTGGGCCAGCGGCGGCGGCTCGATCTTGGCATTGAGATTCCGTCGGAAGAGCTTGGCTCGATCGCATCCACCGGAATGTGGACCGAGGTGTTCGACAAACTGGCGGCATTCACCGACGAGCATCGCAGCACGCTGGTCTTCGTCAACACGCGAAGGCTGGTGGAAAAGATCGCCTTCGAGCTCTCCGAACGGCTTGGCCCGGAGCATGTGGCGGCGCATCATGGATCGCTCTTGCGGACGCTGCGGCTTGATGCGGAGCAGCGGCTGAAGGCGGGCGAGATCAAGATTCTGATCGCAACGGCGTCGCTGGAGCTGGGCATCGACATCGGCGATATTGACCTGGTCTGCCAGATCGCAAGCACACGCGCGGTAGCCGTGGCCATGCAGCGCGTGGGCCGGGCAGGACACTGGCGGGGCGCGCTGCCCAAGGGACGCTTTTTTGCGACCACACGCGACGACCTGCTCGAACAGGCCGCGCTGATCCGCAAGATGCGCGCAGGCGAGCTCGACCGGCTGGAGATTCCTGCACAACCCGCCGATGTGCTGATGCAGCAGATCGTCGCCATGTGCGGCGCGGAGCCATGGGACGAGGACACCTTATACCGAGTGGTGCGTCGAGCGTATCCGTATCGCATGCTGTCGCGGCCGGACTTTGAGGCGCTGCTGCGTCTGCTGACCGAAGGCATAGAATCCAGCCGCGGCCGCTATGGCGCGTATCTACTACGGGACGTAATCCATGGCGAGCTGCGTCCGCGGCGCGGCGCGCGAATGATTGCAATTGGCAACGGCGGAGCAATCCCGGACGCGAGCCTGTTCGCGGTCATCCTGCAGCCGGAAGGCACGCAGATCGCCACGCTGGACGAGCACTTTGCAGTCGACTCCTCACCCGGCGACGTGGTGCTGCTGGGCAATACGAGCTGGCGCATCCAACGGGTAGAGTCTGCCGGGCGCGTGCTGGTGGAGGATGCGCATGGAGCCCCGCCGAGCATTCCTTTCTGGGAGGGCGAAGCGCCGCAGCGGACGGGTGTCCTGTCGGACGGCGTGTGCGAGCTGCGTGAGGCCATCGCCGGGCAGACGCCGCATGTCGCACCTGCGGATTTGCTTGCGCGGCGCGACCAGCACCCCGAGGTAGCCGCCTGCCTGGAGTGGCTTGTCACCGAGTGCTGTGTCTGTGCCTCCGCGGCGATGCAGCTTATCGCCTACGTAGTGGCAGGGCGCGCGGTGCTTGGAGCAGTGCCCAGCAAAACAACGATCATCGCCGAGCGTTTCTTCGATGAAGGCGGAGGGATGCAGCTGATCCTGCATGCCCCATTCGGCGGCCGCATCAACAAGGCATGGGGACTGGCATTGCGCAAACGGTTCTGCCGGGGCTTCAACTTCGAGCTGCAGGCGGCAGCGACAGATAACGGCATCAACATTGCGCTGGCGGAGCAGCACAGCTTTCCGCTGTCTGATGTCTTCCAGTTTCTGACCGAGCACACCGCGCAAGAGCTGCTGGAGCAGGCTGCTATCGCCTCGCCCATCTTCAAAAACCGCTGGCGCTGGGCGGCAGCCCGGTCGTTGCAGCTTCTGCGCTTTTCCAAAGGCAAACGGATCGCGCCGCAGATCCAACGGACGCGTTCGGAGGATCTGCTGGCAAACGTCTTTCCTCAGGCCGCAGCTTGTTTTGAGACGATTGTCGGCGATATCCAGATTCCGTCGCACCCGCTCGTTGATGAGGTAATGAAGGATGTGTTGACCGAAGCCATGGACCTGGATGGCCTGAAGGACGTTCTGCGCGGCATCGCTTCGGGCACAATCCGCTGCCTCGCCGTCGATACGCCGGTGCCAAGCCAGTTCGCCCATGAGCTGCTGAATGCCATGCCGTATGCCTTTCTGGACGATGCAGGGGCAGAGGAGCGCCGTGCGAAGGCCGTAACGCTGCGGCGGGGTCTTCCCGCGTCGGCCGCAGACGATGCAGGCAGGCTGGACCAGGCGGCGATCGATACAGTGCGGGCACAGATATGGCCGGACATCCGCGACGAGCACGAGATGCACGATCTTCTACTGGCGTTGGTGGCACTTCCGCTGCATGCGCTTGATAAGTGGGCCGCAGAGACGGCGCATTGGCCAGAGTTCTACTCTCGGCTCGCGCATGCGGGCAGGGCGCGAACGATTGATGCAGGAGGGCAGCCGTGCTGGATGGCGCTGGAGCGGACAGGGCACAGCCGGGAGCTTTGGCAGGGCCACGGCGATACTGCAACTCAGTTAGTTACACATTCAGAGGCGGTTGCGGAACTTGTGCGGGGCTGGTTACAAATGCTGGGTCCATGCACGGCTGCTCACCTTGGCGGGTTGCTGCGACTCGACGCGGCGGTTGTCTACCAGGCTTTCCTCGCCATGGAGATGCAGGGGCTGCTGCTGCGGGGAGCCTTCGAGCGGCCGATGACCGATGAGCCGCATGCCATCGAGTGGTGCGAGCGGCGGATTCTGCAGCGTATTCACCGGCTGACGCTGGGAACGCTGCGCAAGCAGGTGGAAGCGGTTGCTCCTGCGGTCTACCTGCGCTGGCTGCTTGGCTGGCAACATCTCGCGCCGCAGACCCAGCTTACGGGCGAGGAGGGTGTGTTCGAGGCGCTGCGCCAGCTCGAAGGCTTTGAGGCTTCGGCCGTGGAGTGGGAGCGGACGCTGCTTCCGGCGCGTGTGGCCGGCTACGATCCACGCTGGCTGGATGCTTTGTGTCTTTCGGGAGCGGTCGGGTGGGGGCGTGTCTCGCCGCATCCCGCTTGGTCAGCCGGCGGGGGCACCGCGCCGCGGCGGGTGATCCCGACCAATGCCGCGCCGATCACCTTCTACCTGCGCGAGACGGCTGACTGGCTGCCGCATGCGCTC
>CAXUNW010000030.1:0-6406 GCA_964252505.1 uncultured Acidobacteriaceae bacterium | reverse complement strand
ACCTTGATCGGGCGCGCTCTGCCGAGGCCGCTGCCGTGCGCGCGCTGCTCTCCGCGCGGGGCGCATGCTTCACCAACGATCTGCAGCGCATTGCGGGGCTGACGCGTGCGCAGACGCAACATGCCCTCTGGGAGCTGGCCACGGCGGGGCTCGCCGCTGCGGACGGCTTTGACCAGTTGCGCGCCATGATGGATCCACGCAAGAAGGCGGAGACCGGGGAAGCCCCGGGGAAGCGGGCGGCCCGCAGCTCGGCGGGGCGCTGGTCGTTGCTCTGCGAAGCCACCCATGCGCCGCAGGAAAAGCCGGAACGCAACTCCGCTGCGGCCCGTGCGCTGGCAATCGCGGAGGCGCGCCGCACCGATGCTGCACTGGAAAGCGCGGCAAGGATGCTGCTCAACCGCTATGGCATTCTGTTCCGCGATCTGCTCGTGCGTGAATCCAACGCACCTAAATGGCGCGACCTTGTGGGCGTTTTGCGACGGCTGGAAGCACGCGGCGAGATACGTGGGGGACGCTTCGTCACGGGTTTCGGTGGGGAGCAGTTTGCGTTGCCGCAGGCCGTTGACAGCCTGCGCGATGCGCGTCATCGCGAGTCGCAGGACCTTGTGTGTGTGGCCGGCGCAGACCCGATGAACCTTGCCGGGATCGTCTTGCCGGGCGAACGCGTCCCGGGCGTCCCCGGCAGGCAGGTCCGCTACCGCAATGGGCTGCTGGTTGAGGAGGAGATGGGGCCTGGCGCGGCGGTTGAGGCGGCAAGACCGCGCACGCCAGTCACACCCCGGCCAAAGCTGCCGCAGATTCCTGCGCCGCAACCTGCGCGGCCCGCGTGGGAGACACCGGGGCTCTTTTAAGATGGGAGAGCCACCCGTGCAGCCCGACCCGAAGGAGACAGCCACCGCCATGGCACCTGTCGACCTCGCGCCCGAGGACTTCTACCTTGAAGGACCGTATGTGATCTTTACCGCGGCCTACCATCGTAAGCGCGGCTTCTGCTGCAACTCCGGCTGCCGCCATTGCCCCTACCAGTAGGGCGGCGCTTACGGCCGGGCTGCCTCGGCCGGTGCGGGCGGCAGCGGCTGCAGGGCAGCGGCCGAAAGACCGGCAACGTTCGATTTACGCTGTAAGGCCGCGTTCTGGAGCAGCATCACGACCTGGGCGTCCTTCAGGTAGCGCGCTGTCGTAGCGTCCGCGGTCATGGCTGCATGCAGGTCCATGCCGCTCTCCGAGGCCTTTTCGAGCCAATACAGCATGGCGTCGCTCCGCCCGCGCGTGGCGTACACCCTCGCCATCTCAAAGCAGTACCGCGCGTGGTCAGCCGCACTCAGCACATGCGCGGAGATGCCGGCGGCGCTATCATGTCCCGCGCCGATCTCGGGGTCAAGATCCAAAGCGGTGGCGAACTCCTTGCCCGCCTCTTCAAAACGCTTTTGTTCGACGTAGGCGGTGCCTAGGTTGAGGTGAAAGATGGCGGTACCGGGGCTTAACTTGACAGCCTTGCGGTAGGCGGAGATCGCGCGCCGAGAGTTGCCGTCCGTATATTCCGTCGCCCCCAGATTGTTCCATGCGTCGGCGTTTTTACCGTCGCGTTTGAGGACAAGCTGGAAGTAGCTGTGCGCCATCTGCGTCCGGCGTAAGCCCAGTTCCGTCACGCCGAGCTTATTCATCAGACGTTCCTGGTTGCCTCCCTGGCGGATTGCGGCCGCATAAAAGTCCAGAGCATCTTCAGGAAAACGGCGGGCGCGAAGCACGTCGGCGGCCATCTCCAACTTGTCCGGGGAGGCTGTAGCAGGGTCGGGGAGATGCGGAGCGACGGTAAGCCAGGACTCCTCGCGATGCATGGCCTCGCGGATGTCGGTCGGCGTGCTGCCCGGAACCGCCGCCTTCTCCTCGCTGGGTGCGCGCACAGGTTGCGCGGGCAGAATCGTCCCCACGATGACCAAGGCCGCACAGCAGAGCCCGCGTCGCACCAGGGCCGCTCTCGTCAAGGAAGCTGATGGACGATGCGAATACGGCGCGGCAAAGACTGGAATCGGCATAGAAACCTCCCCCAAAGCAGCCATATATTCTGCCTGCCTGCACGCTGCTGTCAACAGGGGGATGGGCGTACTTGCGGACGATTCACAGAGCGGGCGCCGTTTTGGGTGGGGCGGCAACCGCCGCCGGACTAGCCGGAGCCGAGCCTTGCACCTTCAGCGCCATGCGTGGAAAGCTGAAGCTTCCGCCGGCGTCGTCGACGACGTTGACCTGACAGACGTACGTGCCTGGCTTGAGTTGGGTCAGCGGCACATCAAACTGGAACTCGACCGCCTCGCGTTCAGGAACGTTGATGGCATCGGCCTCGATCAGCGGGGTCTCGTACACCTTGACACCACCGCTGAGGAACTCGATGGAGGTGAGCACCCGGACAGGTCCGGCAGTGCGCCGCCCCAGACCGGGCGAGGAGGCCGGTTCGGGCGCTCCCTTTTGCCGGGCCGGACCGTAGACCTCGTAGAGAAAGAACAGATGCTGATCCTGCCGGAAGACGTGCGGGACGTTCGGAATCCACTCCACACCTTCGCGTACCAGCGGATTGACTGCCTGCTTCGCGGTATTTGGGGTGCGCTGGCTGGCCAGGACGATGGAACTGAGTTTGATGGGAGCTTTTTTGAGGTCCGGCACCTGAAGGTCCGTCTCGAAGCTCCCCATCTGGCCGGTCTGGTTCTCGCGCACCACGAACTTGAGGTGGTACCGCCCCGGGGCCAGCGTAAAGCCGGTCGAATACTGAATGTTCTTGCGCTGCACCTGCTGCGCCTGATCAAGCGCCAGCTTGACCGTATCGCGGATGTTCCCGACCGCGATGCCCTGCGCGTTTTTCACCTGGCCGATGACGTCCAGCGTGGCCTTGTCACGATCGCCATTCTTCACAAAAGGAATCTGCGAGCCCGGCACGATCAGCGATATGGGCACAAAATACTTGCCTTCAGCGAGGCGAAAGTAAAGCGCCTGCAGGTAGAGCGCGACGTCGGTCGCCGGCAGATCGCTGCGCAGCTGCTCTGTCAACTGCAGTTCGCGGTCCTGCGTCTTCGCGTGCTGAAAGTCCGCGGGCGCATAGTAGCCGGGGCGGTACTCGACCTTGGCGTCCGCACGGTTCAGCTTGATGGAGAGGTGGCGAAAGCTGCCATCACGCGCCTGATTGCTCGAGCGAAAGCCGACAATGTAATACGCCTCGGTATCGCGCTGCACCTGTTGAAAGGCCGGCGCAAAGTCGTTCGAGTCGAAGAATGCCTTGCCGCCCGTATCGCTTGAGAGGGTCGCCAGCGTCTCCTGCGAGGCGAAGTTGGCGTTGAGCTGATTCTGCATGGCCGCGCCGCTGTAGGCCGCGGTGCCGCGCAGGCTGCCGCGCGACGCATCGCCAACCGGGGGCAGCGCCTGCAGCCCCCGGGTATCCACCGCGTAGATCGCCATGTTCGCCTTCACCGCGGCATTGGTGGCCATGCGCAGGCTCGCCTGGTTCTCGATGCCGTTGCGCGTCAGGCCGCCGGAAAAATACATCATGCTTTTACGCTGGTCGACCCGTTCGAGCGACTTCGCGATCGTTTGGATGGCATAGAGTTCACGGTCCGTGTTCAGCGAGTTGTACTCGCTGTCGTCGGCGGTGAAGCTCGATCCGTCATCCGAGGTCCCGTCCGTCGTGCCGTCGCCTCCGCCCGCGAAGCCTGTCCCCTCGGTGCCGTTGTACTTGGCAAGACCTTGCAGCAGCGCCGGCTTGTTGGAAGTAAAGTCCTGATCCATTTTCAGCCCGGTTTCGAGGCTTACCAAAGCCACCAGGTCGGCGGGCTCCATCTTCTTGTTGACGTAGTCCTGTGCAGACTCAATGGCACGATCGATATCTTCCGGCTGCATGCTGCTGAGATCGAAGAACATTACGATCAGCCGATGATCCCGCAGCGCCTCCGGAGCCGCGGCCAGGTTGCGGTTCAGCAGGTCGGCAATTGTCGCCTTGCCGCTGACGGTGGTCTTCTCGGCAAGCGTGGCAGCCTCATCCACGTTCTGGAAGTCGAAGCTTTCCACCTTCTGCGGCTTGCCGTTTTCCAGCACCGTGAAGTCGCTTGCCTTCAGCCCCCTAACGACTGCGCCGGTTTTTTTGTCGCGCACAACAACATTGGTCAGCACGATGTTCGACTGCACCTTCATCACGTAGGTGCCTGCGCCGTCCTGCTGGGCCTGCTGCGCGCCCAGCGGCTGCCCCAGCAATAACCCGATCATCCCCATCGCCGCCATGCGTTGCATCATCACTCCATCTTCTAAAAGCGGTACCGGGCCGTCACCAGCACGGAGCGCCTGGCCGCCGCGCCCGTTACCTGGCCAAAGGTCGCTGAGTTCAACACCGTGTTGATGCCGGCGTACTGCACCGTGTTGAAGACGTTGCTCGCCGTCAGCCTGGTCTCGAGCGAGCGTGTCTCGCCGAAGCCGAAGGTGCGGCTCAGCGCGGAGTTCACGCTGACCACACCTGGGCCCTCGATGGAGTTGCGCGCAGCGTTCCCGAAGCCATTAGCCGGGGCGGTGAAGGCGGCTGGGTTGAACCAGCTGCGCAAGGAGCCCACGCCGCCGATCGGCACTACTGCCACGCGGTCCGGACGCAGCGAGCTATTGCTGCCCGTAGCCGTCTCTGCGACGGTCCCCACATAGCGCGGGCTGAAGTAGCTGCCACTGGCAAAGGTGTAGGTGCCGCTCAGGTTGAACCCATCGAGCGCCTTCGACCAGAAGCCGCCTTTTGCCAGGAACGCGCGGTTTGGACCAAAGGGAAGCTCCAGCACCCAGTTGCCCGACACACGATGGCGAACATCGAAGGCCGAGTTCGACTCCTCCGCCAGCAGATCCCGGTCATTCTGCGCAACGACCGTGCCGCCTCCACCGATGGAAGAGGCATCATCAATCGAGTGGCCATACTGGTAGGTGGCCTGGACGGAAATTCCCTTCGTCTGCCGCTTGCGCACATTCACCGCAAGCGCATTTTGACGTGAAAAGCCCAGGGAGTCCTCGTAGTTGAAGGGCTGCGACGTCGAGGTCAGCAACCCGGTCGCCGTTCGGTTAGGCGCGCGCACAATGTCGAGCGCGCCGCCCTTCGAGCCGTTGTAGTCGACGTTGACGACGATACCCTGCGGCAATGTCCGCTGCACGCCGAAGTTGTAGATCTGCACATGCCCCAGCCGGTAATCCTTATTCACGCTGTAATTGTTCTGCGTTGCGGCACTGGAGCAGTTGAAGCCGTTGGCCAGCGTCAGGTTCGTCATCGTGCAGCCTTGCTGGCCCACGATGTTGGTTTGCGTCACGGCGAACGGCGGTTGAAAGGCAAGCAACTGTGCAAACCGGCCGAACTGCCCGGTGTTGAAGTTCAGCCCGTAGCCCCCGCGCACCACCGTCTGCTTGAAGACGCTGTACTTGGCCGGAGGCCGGTAGGCAAAGCCGAAGCGGGGCGAATACATCCGGTGGTCCGGGTTCACAAGCGACTTCGGAAACGGCCCGCTGAAGGGTCCTGTCGCGTTTGGCAGCACCGCCGCGATCTGGGTGAAATCGGCGTTATGGTCCAGGTTGCTCAAGCGGTTGTACTTCTCCGTGTACGGCCCGAAGTATTCGTAGCGCAGGCCGTAGTTCAAGGTCAGCGCGCCTGTCACGCGGTAATCGTCCTGCCCGTACCAGTCGAAGATGTTCTCTCGCAGATACGTCTTGTTCAAGCCTGCCTGCACCGTTGCCTGCTGGGGCAGACCAAGCAGAAAGTCCGCAAAGCCGGAGCCTCCCGCCGCCGCACTCGTCACCGGCGTGGGACACGCAGGGGTCTCGGTCGCCGCCGTGGTTCCCGTGCATGGGCTTTGCGTGGCATATCCGGTAAAGGTGAAGCCTCCCTGCACGTTCGTCCCGCCGATCGAGTCAGCATGAAGTCGGCGAATGTCTCCGCCAAAGCGCAGATTATGCTTCTTGTATCGATAGCTTACAAAATCGGAGAAACTGATGGTCTGGTTCACGCTGTCGCTCGGAGTTGTCGTGCCCAGCCCGGTAAAGTTCGTGAAGCTCAGGCTCGGTACGCTCTCAAAGAAGGGGTTAGCCTGGATCGTCGCGTTGCCCACCGTTACGCCGGCTGCCGCTGCCGGGTCGATTCCAGTATTGGTGAAGTAGTTTCGCGTCATGGCATGCGAGCGGTTCCAGGTCAGCGAGGCGTTGTTGGTCAAGCGGCCGTAGCCAATTGTGTAGCCACCCGTAAGCGCATAGCCTGTTGTGGTGGTCGCTCCGCCCAGCGGCAGAAAGATGTTGCGCTGATCGCTTGCGGCATGGGAGTAGCTGCCGCTGAAGTTGATATTCTGCCGCAGTGAGGGCGGCGCGTTGCGGTTCTGCTGCCGGTTGCCACCCCCGCCTGATCCCCTTCCCCCGC
>CAXUNW010000029.1:0-21584 GCA_964252505.1 uncultured Acidobacteriaceae bacterium | reverse complement strand
GAGTCATAGGGGTTACGAGAACGTCGCAGCGTTCAAAGGCGCCGAGGAAGTCGCGGGTGAGCAGGGTCCGGACTTGTTGGGCCTTTGCGTAGTAGGCGTCGTAGTAGCCGGCGCTAAGGGCGTAGGTGCCTAGGAGGATACGGCGTTTCACCTCTGGACCGAACCCCTGGTCGCGCGTCTTGCGAAACATGGCGGAGAGCGTGCCGGACTCAGCGGCACGATGGCCGAAGCGGACGCCATCAAAGCGCGACAGGTTGGACGAAGCCTCCGCGGTGGCGATGACGTAGTACGTCGGGATGGCGTAGCGCGTATGGGGCAGGGAGACGGGCGTGAGGGTGGCGCCGGCGGCCTTCAACTGATCGAGGACCCGCTCGATGGCGATGCGAACCTCAGGGTCGAGGCCATCCCCGAAGTACTCCTCCGGAACCCCGACGCGAAGGCCGGCCACGGGCTGCGCGAGAGCGGCCGTGTAGTCGTCGACGGGTTGCGGGGAACTGGTGGCGTCGAGCGGGTCAGGGCCGGCCAGCACCTGGAGCAGCGTGGCGGCATCGACAACGGAGCGGGTGAGCGGGCCAACGCGATCCAGCGATGAGGCAAACGCGATCAGGCCGAAGCGGGAGACCCGGCCGTAGGTGGGTAGCAGGCCGACGACGCCACAGAAGGCAGCAGGCTGGCGAATGGAGCCGCCAGTATCGGTACCCAGGGTGGCAACGGCAAACTCCGTGGCCACGGCGGCGGCCGAGCCCCCGCTGGAGCCTCCCGGAACGCGATCGAGGGCACGCGGATTGCGGACGGGGCCAAAGGCGGAGTTTTCGTTCGAGGAGCCCATGGCAAACTCGTCGCAGTTCAGCTTGCCGAGCAATACAGCCCCGGCTGCTTCGAGTCTTTGCACGACCGTGGCGTCGTACGGGGGGCGATAGCCGGCGAGGATGCGGGAGCCCGCGGTGGTCGGAGCACCGTGCATCGCAAGGACGTCCTTGATGCCGACCGGCACGCCGGCGAGGGGCGGAAGCGGATCTCCGCTGCGGGCGAGGGCGTCGATCCGGGCGGCTTGCGCCAAAGCGCGCTCCCGCGTCAACGCAAGGAAGCTGTGGATGCCGTCGCCGTCGGGGCCGTCATCTGCGGCGATACGGGCGTAGTGCTGTTCCGCTATGTCGGTGGCGGAGGCGCTCCCGGCCGCAATCGCCGAGCGGACCGAGGCAATAGTGTCCATACTCATCGCTCGATCACCTTGGGAACCCTGAAGAAGCGACCATCGGTATCCGGTGCCGCAAGCATCACCTCGCGGCGATCAAGGCTGGGACGGACCTGATCGGGACGCAGGTCTGCGCCCGTTTGGTCGGCCTCGACGGCAAGCCCGTCGGCGACCTGCGCCATGGGGGCGACGCCGGCGGTGTCGAGCTCGTTCAGCTGGAGAAAATGCTCCAGGATGGCGTTCAGGTCGCGCTGCATGCGCGGCTCTTCCTCCGGCGTCAGGTCCAGGTTCGCCAGTTCGGCGATGCGGCGGACCTCTTCGATCGATACGGCGACTGCCTCACTCATGGTGCGTCTTGTCTCCTGTGTGGGCTTGCGGTCGCGATCGGCCGGGCCGATCCCGCTCCAGAAAGAAGTGTATCCCGGTGAGTGGGACGCCGGAGATGCGGGCAAGATCGTGCTGCAGGATAGAGCGCATGGTGAGCATCTGGCTGAGCCAGGCGGAGTCCGCCACGCAGATCTCAGCGCTCCCGTCAGCGTAGCCGGTCACCTCGCCGCGCTCAGCCATGGCTCGCCCGCAGGCTACGGGCCAGGCCGCTGCCAGACGATCAAGCGGAGCCATGGCGCGCAGGCTACGGCGCAGGGTTCCACGGAGAAGCTCGCGCATCCCCTCCATCAAAGGCTCACCGCGAGGCTCTCAAGCTTCGCCTCCGGGACCATGAGAGCCTCCGCACCGGGAGCGCGCTCCTCGATGAAGCGACGGATGCGGCGGAGAAAGATCGGGGTGGCAAATGCTTCGGCCCACTGCCGGGTCGCGTCGGGAGGGAAGCGCCCGTCAGCGTCCACACGCTCAAAGCGCTCTATTGCCTCGATCATGGACTCAACCGTCTGGTGCCTGAAGTAGACGCCGGTCGGCGTGGGTGCCTCGCCGCCCGGGTCCATCCAGGCTCCGCGAACCGTCTCAAGCGAGCCTCCCGCGCCGTACGCGATCACGGGCCGGCCACAGGCCTGCGCCTCCAGCGGCACCATGCCGAAGTCTTCATTGGCGGCAAAGAGCAGCGCGCGGCACTGCGCATACTCCTGCCAGAGAGCCTCGTTCGAGAGCTCACCAAGGAACGTTATGCCAGGACCGGCAAGCCGGCGAAGACCGGCCTCGGCAGGCCCGGCTCCGACGATACGAAGCGGGCGGCCGAGCCTTCGGCACGATTGGATCATCAGGTCGGTGCGCTTGTACTCGACCAGGCGGCCGGCGGCGAGGTAGTAGGCGCCCACCGCTGCGGGGCTGCGCACCCGGGCACGGTGAAGATCGATTGGCGGATGAATGACCGTGGCGGACCGCCCGTAATAGCGCTCGATGCGGTCCGCAACGAAGCGGGAATTGGCGATGAAGTGGGTAACTCGCGCGGCGGCCGCGACGTCCCACCGCCGTACCCGGTGAGCGGTCGCCGTAAAGAGACTGCGCGTAAGCCAGCCCATACCGCTGCGGTACTCCTCAAAGCTATCCCACAGGTAGCGCATGGGAGAGTGGCAGTAACAGATATGGACTGCGCCTGGATCTAACCGCACACCCTTGATCGGGCCGCTGTCGGAGGAGAGAACGAGGTCGAAGCCACGCAGATCCAGGCTTTCGGTCGCCCTTGGATAAAGCGGCATCATGTGGCGATGGTAGCTGGACGCAAACGGAATCCGCTGCAGGAAGGAGGTGTGCAGGGTACGGCCTGTGAAGCTGGCTGGAGTGCCCCGTGGTGCGGCGATCAAGGTAAAGATCTCTGCCTTCGGGAAGAGAGCCGCAATGCACTCGGCGACTCGTTCGCCGCCGCCCCGAGTCACGAACCAGTGGTGAACGATCGCGACCCGCAAGGCGTCAATTCCTCCACAGAGTACCCTGAGGCTATGCGCACCGTTGGTGGACCGTACAGACCGATCATGCGCCTAAAAGGCTCCGTCCTGGTTGGCCACTGAAAGAAAGGTTCGCAGCAGGATGCGGGCGTCCGCCGTCAGCGACCAGTTCTCAACATAATCCCGATCAAGCAGGACACGCGCGTCGTAGCTGAGGGTGCTTCGTCCGGAGACCTGCCACAAGCCGGTCAGACCGGGATTGACGCGACAGTAAAAGCTGAAATACTCTCCATACTTCTGCACCTCCGCGGCCACAATCGGCCGCGGACCAACCAGGCTCATTGTGCCGTTCAGCACATTCCATAGCTGGGGGATCTCGTCGATGCTGTACCGCCGCAGAAAGTATCCAAGCGGCGTAATGCGAGGATCGCGCCGGAGTTTATGCGTCTGGTTCCACTCCCGGCGCGCCTCTGGATGACGTGAAAGGTAGTCCTCCAACACCTCGGCCGAATTGACGCACATTGTGCGGAACTTCCACATGGAAAAGAAAGATCCATTGCGGCGCAGGCGTCGATGGGAGTAAAAAACAGGGCCGGGCGAGGTAAGCACCACCAGCGTGGCAACGACCGCAATGACAGGAACAAACAGAGGAGACGCCAGGAAGACCAGCAGAATGTCCAGCCACCGCTTCACTATCCTGTAACGCAGAAGCTGGGACGGAATCCGATTGCTGCGCGGAGACTGGCGCAACGGGCGATGTGCAGCTTCAGTATAGGAGTAGACGTCGACCGCGACGGCGGGCGCTTCACTGAAGGGGTGATCGGCCTGTGTCAAATCTTCATCCTTGATGGCGCGAATGAAGCGGCAACCCTCGCCGTTTCGTTCGTTAGTTCAGGAACTTCGTGAGCCCTTCGCGGTAAACCCAGGAGCGAAGGACATATCAAAAAGCGAACGCCCCGGAACCAATGCTGCAAAGCAAATCAAAGCTTTCTCGACGGTCTTCCATCTCCGTAGCCCGTTTCATCACTCTTTATGACGCCTGTCCCGCGAAATCCTCTGCCTTCCAGACCCGGCTTTTGTCCCGAAGTTACTTTTGGGTGCCTGTTTAGTCTACCCGGCATTTCACCATTCGCAACATCACATACGCTGGAGACTTTGCGCGGGCAGGTTCTCCGGTCCCGTTCCTGCGTTGTCCATGGCCTGATTAGAATGGTCCGATGACCGTGATCGATACGCTCCTCCACGATGTCAAACTGATTGAGCCCAAGCGCTTTGGAGACGATCGCGGGTGGTTCGCGGAGGTCTACAACCAGCAGGCGTTTGCCGCGGCAGGCCTTCCGACGCACTTCGTGCAGGACAACCAATCGCTCTCCTGTCAGGGCGTCTTGCGCGGACTGCACTACCAGCTGGAGCGGCCGCAGGGAAAGCTGGTGCGGGTGCTGCGCGGACATATCTGGGATGTCGCGGTCGATCTTCGGCCCGCCTCGCCCGACTTCGGCCGGCACGCCGCATTTGACCTGAAAGGCTCGGACCTGGCCTCCGAAGTGCGGATGCTGTGGATTCCGGAGGGCTTCGCGCACGGCTTTCTGGTGCTGTCGGAGTCAGCCGAGGTCCTGTACAAGACGACCGACTTCTACCATCCGGCAGGCGAACGATGCATCAGGTGGGACGATCCCGACCTCGACATCGCCTGGCCGCTCGCGGGCGCCCTGCCGTCGGTCTCAGCCAAAGATGCTCTGGGAACGTCCTTCAGGCGGGCCGACCTGCCTGCAGCCGGCTGATCCTGCCACCGCGCCGCGTGTTGCAGAAATTTGGAGCACCGAATGGGATTTGAACCCATGAGTACTGGTTTTGCAGACCAGCGCGTTAACCACTTCGCCATCGGTGCCTGTCCGCCACGTCATCCGGGCGACGTGGCAGGGTAAAAGACCGGCCTTCCCGCCCTTACTGGGGCTGCGTCGTCGTGCGCAGATAGGGCTTCACCGTCTTGTAGCCTGGAAAGATCTTCTCCGCCTCCTCATTCGAGACGGCTGCGGTGATGATGACATCGTCCCCCTGTTTCCAGTTTGCCGGAGTGGCCACCTTGTGCTTGGCCGTAAGCTGCATGGAATCCAGTACCCGAAGAACCTCGTCAAAGTTGCGTCCGGTTGTCATCGGATACGCCAGCAAAAGCTTGATCTTCTTATCCGGACCGATGATGAAGACCGTCCGCACCGGCGCGTTGAGGGCAGGGGTGCGGCCTTCGCTGGTGGTTCCGGCATCGGCGGCAAGCATGTCGTACAGCTTGGCCACCTTCAGTTCAGGATCGCCGATCATCGGGTACGTTACCTTGAAGCCGCCTACATCCTCAATATCCTGCGACCATTTGGAGTGGCTTGCAACAGGGTCGACGCTCAGGCCGATGACCTTGGCGCCCCGCTTGGCGAACTCCGCCTCCAGGCCCGCTACCGCACCCAGTTCGGTCGTGCAGACCGGCGTAAAGTCCTTGGGATGCGAGAAGAGTACGGCCCAGCCGTCCCCGATCCACTCATGAAAGTCGATCGTGCCCTGCGTGGTTTCGGCGGTAAAGTTCGGCGCTTCGTCGTTGATGCGGAGTGACATGTTGTGTTTTCGCCTTCAAGGAGCGGTTAGAAGCAGCGTATCGGGGAGGGAGCGGGGCGCAGCAAAAATCCACCCGGCTCAGGAGCGGCGGGTGGGTTCGGGGTGCTTGCGATGGGCTTATTGCAACTCGCTCAACCAAGACTCCAAGCCACCCGGATCGGACAGCAGCGGCAACAGCAGCGGCTGGAGAGAGTGGTCGGGATGGCCAAGCGCAGAGTCAACAAAGGGGGGTCCTTCGATATCTACCGCTGCCAGCTATGCTGGCAATGAGCCGTTGTGCCCAGGTGCGGTGTCTCACACTCTACGTCGAGGCGGTTTTGATGTCAACTTCGGGATCCCCTTTTGGACCACGCAGCCTTGAGTATGCGCAGGTCGATGTCTTCGCTGAGAAAGCTTTGGAAGGCAACATGCTCGGCATCTTTCCCGACGCTTGCGGCTTAGCCGCCGACGAGATGCAGGCCCTCGCCCGTGAGACCAACCTGTCCGAGACGACGTTCATCCTGCCCCGGGAGGAGGCGTGTGAGCAAGAGCACGGCGTCCAGGTGCGCATCTTCACAACGCAGGAGGAGCTTCCTTTTGCCGGACACCCCACCCTGGGCACGGCCAGTTGGCTCTATTGGAACCATCCCCGGCTGCGGGCCGCGCGTGAGATCACACTCGACCTGCCGGTGGGCCCGGTGACGGTGCGGTTCAGCCCCGAGCAGGGCACCACAGGCGTCTTTGCCACCATGCAGCAGCCCCAGTCGACCTTCGGGCAGGTGCATGAGCGGAGCGCCATCGCCAGGGTGCTTGGTCTGACCGTCGCCGACCTCGATCCTGCCCTGCCCGTCCAGACGGTCTCGACCGGGATGGCCTTCTGTATCGTTCCCCTGCGCTCGTTGGAGGTCGCGGCGCGGCTCCGCATCCCGCAGCAGCAGGCCGAGGGGTATCTCGATCAGTCAGACGCTAAGTTCTTCTATTGCATCACCGAAGCCGCTACACCCAGCGTCGACTGGCATGCGCGCATGCAGTTTTACAGCGGCGAGGACCCCGCCACCGGTTCCGCAGCCGGATGCGCCATCGCCTACCTGGTGCGCCACGGCGCAGTACCCGGGGGCCGCGAGGTCGTCATCGAGCAGGGCGTCGAGATAAAGCGGCCAAGCCGCCTCCACGTCTCCGCGACCATCCGGGAGGGCAGTTCCGGAACGGATGTGTTTGTTGGGGGGCGCACCATTCCCGTGGCATCGGGCCGTGTTTTCCTGTCGTGATCCAAGGGTTTTCAACAGTGCCGCGCGCGATTGACCCAACAGAGACGGGCGAATCGGAGATTTGGTGGATGAGCAACTTCTAATAATCGCAGTCTTCGCTTTTATTTCGCTAGTTGCAAACCTGGTCCGCGCTTCGTACTGTTGGGAAGCGTTGAGAGGGGAAACCGGAGCAACCCTCACCCCTCCTGCAAGACGAAATTGCTGCATTCGCCTTATTTCTGACATTTTGCTGAGAGACGCGCCCCCGGGCCGACTCCCTCCAGGACCCTGAAGCCCGCTGCTGGAACGGCTGCGGCTACGCCCCCTGTTCGCCTGCGATCCAGGCTGAATACGGCGTGGCCGACCCGCCCCCGGAGCCCGCCTGCTCGCGTCCCTTGGTCGGACTCGCCTCCTCGGTTCCACCTCTCTCCACATACGTCTCGGCATCCTTTGCTGGAACGTGACCCCGGCCTGCGCGCCAAAGCATTGGGACGGCGCGGTGCAAAACCGAGCTTCACCGTCCTGCGTCTACCTTCGCCCCACACCGCTCCGCCTTTGGAGTGGCTAGCCAAACCTCGTCCTCTTGCCCGTCAGGCAAGGCATCCGCCGCGCGGAAAGAGCTGTTCCGCGCCCTCGCGGCGCCATGCCTGGCCGGTAAGAAGGAGCGTACAACCGCAGCGCCCGCCTGTAGACCGGTCCGCCAACCACGGCCCCGCTCTCCTGGCCTAACCGCCGCCCCGCCTTACCGGCGCCCGCGGCAGAAACGAACGAGACGAACGACAATGCGCCCGAAGAAGACAATCCTCTGCGTGGACCACAACGAACAGATCCTTTCCGTCCGCACCTTTCTGCTGGAGACGCGAGGCTATCGCGTGATCGCGGTGAACACACCGCACGAGGCGCTGGAGGTGGTTGAGCGCGCGCCGCAAGGGTCGATCGATCTTCTGCTGGCTGAGATCGTGCTGCCCCAGATGGATGGCAATGAGCTGGTGCGGCGCGCCAAGCAGCGCCACCCCGCGCTCCCGGCCATGCTGGTCTCGGGCACCGTCACGTCGGCGGAGCGGGCCACCAGCGCCGACGCCTTTCTGCCCAAGGGAGCCTGCTCCCCGGTTGCCATGCTTGAGCGGATTCGCGTGCTGGTGGCACGCAAGCGGGGGCCGAAGAAAGCGGTCCTGGCGCAGCCGATGGAGTGGCAGGCCGCGTCGTAGGCTCAGGCCTCGACCAGGCCATAGCGGCGCTGCCACTGCTCGCGCAGCCGGTCCCACACGGCCTCAACTTCGGCCGAGGGCGTTCCCGGCTCGGCCGCCTCGGCAAAGCGGTTGGCCTCGGCCCGGGCCAGTTCGAGCAGCTCGCGATCCCGGATCAGGTTGGCCACCCGGAACTCCGGAAGCCCTGCCTGCTTGGTGCCAAAAAACTCCCCAGGCCCGCGCTGCTGCAGGTCGAGTTCGGCAAGCTCAAAGCCGTTCTGCGTTCGGACGAGAGCGTTCAGGCGCTCCTCGGCCTGCGGCGAGACATGGGAGCCGGTAACGAGGATGCAGAAACTCTTCGCCGCTCCCCGGCCCACCCGTCCACGCAACTGGTGCAGTTGCGCAAGGCCGAAGCGTTCCGCGTGCTCGATGACCATCACGGTTGCATTCGGCACATCGACCCCGACCTCAATCACCGTCGTCGAGACAAGGACATCGATCTCCCCGCGCTTGAAGCGCGCCATGGTCACCTCTTTATCGTCGGCAGAGAGCCGGCCATGCAGCAGGCCTAGACGAAGACCGGACAGCGCTCCGGCGCGAAGCTCCTCAAAGCTGCTTGTGGCGGAGCGAAGCGGCTGCTTCGGGAAGCTTGTCTGCACGGGCTTGCGCCTGCTCGCTTTTTTCGCGGACGTCTTTGCTGAGGCGCGGGGAGCCGCGTTGGGCTCGGCCCCGGGCAGTTCGGCATCGTGGGCGAAGTCGAGCTCCGGCTGGTCGTCGTTCGCCCCCTCTATGACGGGGTAGACCAGGTAGGCCTGGCGACCCTGCGCAACCTGCTTGCGGACGAAGTCCCACACGTCGGGTGCGCGTTCCTCTGTGGTGCGGCGTGTGGTGATGGCCGTCCGTCCCGGCGGCAGTTCGTCGATCACGGAGGCGTCCAGATCGCCATAGACGGTCAGCGCCAGCGTGCGGGGAATTGGGGTCGCGGTCATCACCAGGACGTCCGGGTCGGTGACGCGGCCATCGGGACCCGGCTTCTTCATCAGCCGGAAGCGCTGCTGCACGCCGAAGCGGTGCTGCTCATCCACGATAACCAGGCCAAGGTTGTAGAAGTCGACCTTGTCTTCCTGGAGCGCATGGGTTCCGATCACCAGGTTCGCTTCGCCGCGCAGGACACGGCCCCGCCCCTCCCGCTTCATCTCTTCCTTCAGGCTTCCGGTCAGCAGCGTCACCCGGTAGGGCCGTCCGGTGCGTGGACTGACCGCATCCGCGAGTAGCTTCCGCGCGGAAAGGTAGTGTTGGGTGGCGAGGATCTCGGTCGGCGCCATCAGGGCCGCTTGAAAGCCGTTCTCGATGGCAACCAGCGCAGCCTGGAGCGCGACGATCGTCTTGCCGGAGCCCACATCTCCCTGCAGGAGGCGGCGCATCGGTCGTGGACGTCGCATATCGGCTACAATCTCGCCAAGAACGCGCTTCTGCGCCGCGGTGGGATGGAAGGGAAGAACCTGTTTCAGCGCCTGGCGAACATGCTCGCCCGTGGCAAAGGCCGTGCCTTCCCGTTCGCGCAGCCGCCGGCGTTTCAGCTCAAGCCCAAGCTCCAGGTAGAAGAACTCCTCGAAGATAAGCCGCCGGTGGCCCGGCGTGCGCGCGGCCATCAGGTCGGGCATCGAGGTTCCGGCCTCCGGGAAGTGGATGGCGCGCAGGGCCTCCATGCGGGTCGGTAGGCCGAGACGCCGGCACAGCGTCCCAGGAAGCGTCTCGTCGCCGACGATATTGGCCTCCGTCAGCTGCTCAAAGACGGTCCATACAACCCGGCGCAGCCACTTGGAGCCAAGCTTGTGCCCGGTCGGGGTGCTGGCGCCGAGCGTCTCATAGATCGGGACGATCCGGCCCATCTCCAGCAGCGCGAACTCAGCCTCGGGCCCGCCGGAGCCAGCCGCCGGAAGAACTTCGAACTGTGGCTGGATCAGCTTGAACTTGCCCGCGTTTGATCGTGAAGCCTCCAGCTTTCCGTAGAGCGCGACCGTCTGGCCTAGTTGGAACTTGCTCTTGAGGTAGGCTCCCCGAAACCACACGCATTTCACCGACTGCAGCCCCTGGCCCACAGTCAGTTCAAAGAGCGGCCCGCCGCGGGTCTCGAGCAGTGCCGAGCCGCGCACCTCGCCGATCACCGAGGCCATCGTATCGGCCTTCAACGCTGCAATTGGCTGGATGTTCAGGCGGTCTTCGTAGCGAAAGGGCAGATGATACAGCAGGTCTTCGACCGTCTCAACGCCGCGTTTGGCGAGATCCTGGGCGACGCGATCGCCGACGCGTCGGACAAACTTCATGGGAGTCGAGAGGTCCATGCGGGGGGAGACGGGCCGCGGCAAGCCCGACCCATGGACTTAAGCATAGCTCACAGCGGCTACCGTCTAACGATGGTTGGCGCCGGCCCGCGCGGCGCGCTCGCGTTCCCGCCGCTCCGTTTCGTCAGGATCGCGGCGTCCCGGTTGCTCCGGGGTCCGGCGATCGCGCGTTGCGGTCCGCGGCGCGCGCTGGCTCACGGTCTCGAACAGCCGCCAAATGATGGCAACGTTGTTGCGCATATCGTAGCGGCGGTTGAAGCACGCAAGCGCCCGCTCGTTCATCGCCGTGCGCTCCCCGGGCGAGAGGTCGATCCAGTCGAGAAGGAGTTTTTCTGTTCCCGCCGGCGAGTCATCCTCGGCAAACCCGGCGCCGTCGCCTGCAATCTCCGAAGCAATGTTGACCGGATGCGCCAGCAGAACCGGCCGCGCGCAGGCGAGCGCTTCCGCCACCGCAATGCCGAAGTTCTCCTGGTGCGAGGGCAGGGCAAACACCTCGGAGGCGAAGAAGGCTCCCCACTTGGCATCGCCATGCAGGATGCCGGGCCAGTGCACGCGGTCTCCCACGCCGCCCTGCACAGCCTTCTCCTGCAGTTCTGCGATCCAGCCCTGCTGGTCCGGGCCGGCCATCACCAGATGAAGCTCCGGGTCGCGATCCTTCAACTTCGCAAACGCGTCGACGAGCATGTCACAGCCCTTTTTGCGGTGGATGCGCCCAAGAAAAAGAATAAAGCGCCGCCCGCGGACCGCGGGACACTCAGCGTAGAAAGCTTCGCGCTGCGCCCCAGGCAGGCCCTCCGGTCGTCGCGCGCCAAAGGAGATAACCTCTGCGTTCCAGCGGTGCATCCAGAAGCTCTGCCGGGCCAGGCGAGCCTCTTCCTCTGTCGTGAAGAGGACACGATAGGCGTCGCGGAGCACCCAGTACTCGGCCGCAACCCAGTAGGCCCATTTCTTCAGGTGCTTCAACGGAAACTTGCGCTTGAAGTACGGGTCCAGCATGCCGTGCGAGTACACCGCATAAGGGGTCTTACGACGGAGTGCGCGCCACGCCGCGTACCCGAGATATTGCCAAAGACCATTGACCAGGACGCCGTCGAACCGCTGATGATTCTCCCGCAGCCACGGCAGCAGGCGGCTGTTGTACCCAAAGGTCGCCTTTTGCGGACCAAGCGCATGCACCCTGTAGGGAAGGTCCTTTAGAAAGGGAGCGTCGGGATCGTCCAGCGTAACAACCTCACCGGTGCAGTCGGAGGGTGCGTAGGCGAGCAGAACGCGAACCGCTTCGGAGGGTCCACCACTCGACGGATCGAGCGTTCCAATCAGGTGAAGCAGATGCATCGTTCACTCTCCGGCGAGGGGCGGCGCGGCTTCGCGTTCCCGTGGGTCCCTTTTTCAGGGAAGCTGCTTTGAACGTCTCAGGCTTCCAGCCTGCGCCAGGCAGCCGGCGCTCCGCGGCTAAGCGAGATGCGAAGCCCTTACGTACGCGATTTTGCGGCCGAAATCATCCCGCAGGCGGCTCAAGATTGCGCGGGATACCTGCCGTGCTGCTCTATAAGGTATCAGGGACAGCCTGCCGCAAAATGAACATTTGCACGCGATCCTGGTACCAGCGTGTCGCCTCCGCATCGAAAGTAAGGCGCCGCTGGTAGACTTGGACCTTGTGGCGCGCAGGCCGGTTCCGGCGCTGGCCCGGGATCTTTCCCCTTCAGGACTTCATGGCAAGTGTGGCAGCAGAGCCCATCGTTGCGTTGCATTCCATCCGCAAGGTGTACGACCGCAAGGTCGCCGTCGAGGGTCTTACGGTTCGCATCGAGCCTGGCACGATGTTTGGTCTCCTTGGGCCAAACGGCTCCGGCAAAACCTCCTCCATCCGCATGATGATCGGCATCACCGTGCCCGACTCCGGAACGGTGGAGCTGTTTGGGCAGCCGTTCACCCGCGAGGCCCTGAAGCGCGTCGGGTATCTGCCGGAGGAGCGTGGCCTCTATAAAAAGATGAATGTGCTGGACCAACTCATCTTCCTTGGACAGCTGCATGGCTTGGATGCGCGCACGGCAGAGCGGCGGGCGCGCGATTGGTGCGGCCGCATGGAGATCACGGAAGCTATCCCGAAGAAGACCGAAGACCTCTCCAAGGGCATGCAGCAAAAGATCCAGTTCATCGCCGCCCTGCTCCATGAGCCCGACCTGATCATCATGGATGAGCCTTTCAGCGGGCTCGATCCCGTCAACGCGACCCTGTTGCAGGACACCTTGATCGAGCTTCGGCAGGCCGGCAAGGCCATCGTCTTCTCCACCCACCGCATGGACCAGGTTGAGAAGATGTGCGACCAGATCGCGCTCATCAGCCGCGGCCGGCTTGTGCTCGAAGGCAGCATGCGCGAGGTCAAGGCGCAGTATCCTCGCAACCGCGTGGTCATGCAGTTTGCTGGGGACGAGAGCTTTCTCACTCACCCCTCCATCGAAGCCGCAAAGAACTACGGCGGCCATGCCGAGATCAAGCTCCGCACCGAGCCCGGCAAAGAACCCGACGCACAGCCTCTGCTTGCCGAGGCCGTGGCCCGCGGAACGCGCATCACCCGGTTCGAGGTCATGGAGCCGACGCTCGAAGAGATCTTCATCGAAACCATTGGAGGCGAGGCCGATGCATAACGTCTGGTTGATTGCACGGCGCGAATACCTGGAACGTATCCGGACCAAGGCCTTCCTGGTGGCGACGATCCTCATCCCCCTGCTCATGGGCGGCTTTGTCTTTGGCAGTGCCGTGCTTGCCCGCAAAACCCGCTCAACCTCTCACCTCGTCGTCGTATCGCGCGATACACAGCTTGCGCTCGATCTTAAAGATCAGCTCGCCCATGGCAAAGGCAGCGGCATGACGGTCGATACCATGGCGCCCGCCGACAGTGTGCGCGACACCCTCGACCAGGAGCTTGAAGACCACAGCATCGATGGCTTTGTCTGGATTACTCCTGGAAACACGGCAAACGAGCGCCCTTCATTCGACTACAAACCACGGTCGAAGGCGGATATCGCAACAAGCTCCATCCTGAGCGAGGCGCTGCGAACCGTGCTGATGCGTGAGCGGCTTACCCATCAGGGCATGGTAGCCGCGGACGTGGATGCGATGCTCGCCCCGGTCAACATCGATACCAGCAACGCAAGCGGCAAGCACAA
The DNA here is from genome assembly GCA_964252505.1 of uncultured Acidobacteriaceae bacterium. GTDB lineage: Bacteria > Acidobacteriota > Terriglobia > Terriglobales > Acidobacteriaceae > Edaphobacter. Next base: position 8,022 of record CAXUNW010000029.1, on the reverse strand, counting down.
GAACGCCAACACATCGTTCGCGGTCGCGTATGTGCTCTTCTTCCTCATGTATATGGTGGTCATGCTCTACGGCATGAACGTCGCACGCTCCATCATTGAAGAGAAGACCTCGCGTGTCTTCGAGGTCTTGCTTTCCACCATCAGGCCTGAGGAGATGCTCGCGGGAAAGATTCTCGGCGTCGGTTCGGTCGGCATCACTCAGATCCTCATCTGGATGGTCGCCGCGCTTCTGCTGGCCGCAACGCCGCTCGCCGCAAGCCTGGGCAACGGCGACTTCGCCTTCTCGATTACCTTCGCGCAGGCGGTCTTCTTCGTCCTCTACTTCGTGTTCGGCTTTCTGCTGTACTCCAGCATGGCCGCCGCCCTGGGCGCCATGACAAACTCGGAGCAGGAGCTGCAGCAGTTGAACATGTTCCTTGTCATCCCGCTGGCTTTCTGCATGTTGATGCTGCCCGTCGTCGTCACAAATTCCAACGGAACCTGGTCTCGCATCGTCTCGTTGATTCCGTTCTGCAGCCCCTTGCTCATGAACTTCCGCATCTCGCTCGGCATGCCGCCCGCGTGGGAGATCGGTCTCTCCTTTGTGCTGATGGCGATCATGATCTACGCGGTACTCTGGCTGGCCAGCCGCATCTACCGGGTCGGCATCCTGATGTACGGCAAAAAGCCGAACCTGCCGGAGATCCTGCGCTGGCTGAAGTACAGCTAAGCGCCGTTGCCGAAAATGCGGATAGCGGCGCTCCCGGTGCGAACGCGCGAAGGCTACGCCGGGTCCGAGGCTCCTGCAAACTCCGGCTCGCGCGCAGGAAGCAGCGCATCCGCAAGCTCAAGCGCCTCATCAAGCGCCGCCACGGCCTGATCGACCTCAGCCTTGCCCGCGATCAGCGGCGGCGCCAGCACGAAGTGGCTCATCCATGCCTGCATCACAACGCCCTTCGCCAGCATGCTGCCCGCCACCTGATCGACCACAAGCGCCTTGCCATCCAGCTTCTCCTGCCATGTGTTGAAGGGCTGCTTGGTCACCTGGTCGGTTACAAGCTCCACCGCCCAGAACAGCCCGATCCCGCGCACATCCCCGATCGAACGATGCTTCGCCTTCAAGCCGCGAAGCTGCTCACCGAGGTATGCTCCAACCTCATTGGCGCGGTCGACCAGGTTCAGGCGCTGCATCTCGCGGATGGTTGCAACCGCGGGCGCAAGCGTCATCGGGTGGGCCTCGTACGTATGGCCATGGGCAAAGTAGTTTTCTTCAAAAAACTCGGCAATACGGGTCGAGGTAGCGCACAGGCCAAGAGGCACATAGGCCGATGTAATGCCTTTCGCGGTCGTCAGAATATCCGGCGTCACCCCCCAGTTGTCGACCGCGAACCACTTACCGGTGCGGCCCCAGCCGCTCATCACCTCATCAGCGATCAGCAGCACGCCATGCTTGTCGCACAGCGCGCGGACCTTGGGAAACCACTCCGCGGGCGGAATCAGCACACCGTTGGTGCCGACCACCGGCTCGACCAGCACCGCGGCCACATCCCCCTCATTCGCAATCATGTGCTCCAGATAGTCCGCGCATGCGATCCCGCAGCCCGGATACGTATGCTTGATCGGGCATTTATAGCAATTCACCTCGGGCGAGAAGACGACGTTTTTATCCTTGCCCGCTGGCTCCATCGGCCAGCGGCGCGGATCACCCGTCGCCGCGATCGAGCCGTTGGTCGAGCCGTGATACGACCGGTACCGCGCAATGATCTTCGTCTTACCCGTGAACATCCGGGCAATCTTGAAGGCGGCTTCGTTCGCCTCGGTCCCAGAGGTCGTAAAGAAGAATTTGGTGAGCCCCGCCGGCAGCACCTCCAGCAGAACCTTGCTCAACTCCGCCCGCGCCGTCGTCGCATAGAAGGGCGCCGCATACGGCAGCGTCGCCGCCTGATCCTGGATGGCCTTGATGACAGCCGGGTTGTTGTGGCCCAGGTTCACGCACATCAGCTGCGCGGAAAAATCCAGGTACTGCTTGCCGTTTCCATCGGTAAAGTAGCAGCCGTCCGCACTGACCAGATGCATCGGCGTCCAGGTCTTCTGCTTCCGCCAGGTGCCGTAATTATGCTGCTTGGTAAGCGCTGTGACTTCCTGCGTGCTGAGAACGTCTGCCATGGTGACTCTCCCGTGACTCTACAGTATGGCAGTTGCCGGCCCCGTTGCGAAGTGGGCAAACGCGCAGGGTGACTTCTGCCGCAGATGCAGGCGTAAGGCGGGCCTGCGCGGACGACTCGGCGAAGACCCATTCACAATTGTCTGAGACGATGTATCCAGGCCAGAATCGTCTCCAAGGCTCTGTCTCCGTCACGCGCACCGCCCGCATCGGCCAGACCATGCACTGGGAAACCGCTATGAGATGCACGCAGCTTGCCTTTCGCCTCAGTCGCAGCCATGTCGCCGCCCTGCTGCTATGCCTTGCCGTGCTGGGCATCGCGTCTACCGCCGCGGACGCACAGGCGACTGGTCAGGTCGCCGGCGTGGTCACAGACCCCGAAGGCCGTGTGGTGCCCTCGGCGCGCATTGAGTTGACCAGCGCCGCCACCGGGCAGGTCCGCAGCATCACCTCCGCGGCCAACGGCACCTATGCCGTGCCTCTCGTGGACCCCGGCACCTACATGGTTCGGGTCATGGTCCCGGGCTTTCGCACTGCACGCACGCAGGGTGTGGTGGTCGTCGTGGATGGCACCTCGCGCGTCGACGTCCGGCTTACCCTTGGTGAGGCATCCGAGCAGGTCACCGTCACCGACAGCGCCCCGCTCGTCGAAACCGGCAATGCCACCCTCGGCGTGGTCGTCAACCACCAGGAGATCGTTGATCTGCCGCTTAATGGACGCAACTTCGCGCAGCTCGGCACGCTGATTCCGGGCGTGGTCGCCGCCCCCGCTGGCCTTGGCGGCGCCAGCGGCAATGCCACCGTCGGAGGCTTCGGCAACACCACTGGCTCCTTCAACGTCAACGGCATGCGCAATCAGTCAAACAGCTTCCTGCTCGATGGTGCACCCAACAACGACAGCTTCAACTCCGGCTTCGTCATGCGTCCGCCTCCTGATGCCATCGAGGAGTTCAAGATCATGACCCACTCCTACGAGGCCCAGTATGGCCGCAACGCAGGGTCCGTCGTCAACGTCGTCACCCGCGCCGGAACCAACCAGTATCACGGCTCCGTCTGGGAGTTCAACCGTGAGGCCGCCTTCGCGGCCCGCAACTGGTTCTCCACCCCCACATCCGGCAAGCCGAACTACCTGCAAAACCAGTTCGGCGTCTTTGCCGGCGGGCCCATCCTCCGGGAGAAGCTCTTCCTCTCCGGCTACTACGAGGGCTTTCGCCTCAAGGATGCCACCTCCAATGTCCTTAACGTTCCCGTCCTCGACGCGGCAGAGCGTTCCGGCGACTTCTCCGAGCTTCTCACCGGCGCTGCCGTCGGAACCTGCGCCGCCGTTGGAGTCACCGGGCTCGGCCGCATCATCGACCCCACCACCGGCGCCCAGTTCTGCACCAACAACCAGCCCAATACCATCGCGCCCAGCCGCCTCAGCCCCGTCAGCGCCTATCTGCTCGCCAACTACATCAAGCTCCCGAACGCCGCCAACAACTTCTATACCGCCTCGCCCGCCAACCTCGATAACCGCAATATGTACGGCTTTCGCGGCGACTACAGGCTGGGCGCCAAGCACTCCATCCTCGGCCGCTACCTGCGTCAGCACCAAAACCTCTTCGGCCCCATCACCCCTTCGAACTTCGCCCCGACCGGCAACCGGCAGCTCATTACCGCGCAGGACTATCTCGGCTCCGACACCTGGACCCTCAACGACCACAGCATCAACGTGGCCCGCTACGCCCGTCAGAACATCGCCGGCCAGCCCAACGCGACCAGCGGCCTCAGCCTCGCCGCCGCCGGCTATGCCTATGCCGGCACCAACGCGACCGCCGCCGGCCTGCCGAACGTCACTCTGACCGGAGCCTTCACGACCGGCGATGCCCAGCAGCCCTTCGCCTACCGGGCAAACTCCGTCGACACCCTCTCCGACGACTTCACCTGGACCCGCGGCAAGCACACCTTCCAGTTCGGCGGGGAGATCCGCCGCGACCGCATCAACCTGCTCTATATCAATCGTCCCAACGGCGCCTTCACCTACAACAGCTTCTTTACCGGCAACGTCCTGTCGGACTTCCTCATCGGCACCCCCTACATCTTCCAGCAGGGCTCCGGGGATCCCTCCCTCAACGGCTCCTCCTGGACCTACTCCCTCTACGCTCAGGATCAGTACCGCGTCAGCCGCCGCATCACCCTCCAGCTCGGCGGACGCTATGAGGTCAATCGCCCCTACGTCGAAGATCACAATCACCTCGCCGCCCTCCATCCCGGCCAACAATCGACCGTCCAGCCCAACGCTCCGCTCGGCCTCGTCTATCCAGGCGACGCCAACACCCCGCGCGGCACCTACAACACGGATGTCAACAACGTCTCCCCCCGGCTCGGCGTCATCATCGATCCTCGCGGCGACGGCAAGACCAGCGTCCGGGCCGCCTGGGGCATCTACTTCGATACCGTCCCCGGCCAGGGAGACTTCTTCCAGAACGGCACCCTCGCACCGCCCTTCCAGCCCCTGCAGGAGATTGATTTCTACACCCGCGCCACCACCGCCGCGAACTCCACCTACTTCTCCAATCCGTATGCCGGCGTCGCCACCGGGCCGGTCGGCTTCCCGCCCGCGCTGACGTTCATCGGCTGGGGGCTGCCCGACTCCTTCAAGACGGCCCGCATCCAGCAGTACAACCTCAGCGTGCAGCAGGAGTTCACCAGCCAGTTCGGCTTCGAACTCGGCTACGTCGGCTCCCGTTCAGACTTCCTGCCCATCTTCATGGAGGTCAACCCCACCAGCGTCGTCGCCACCGGAGCCACCACCCCGGGGCTCAACGCCTACAAGGCCGGGCCCCGCGCCGTCTTCCCCGCGCTTGGTCTCGTCCGTCCCACCTTCGCCGCCGCCCGCAGCTGGTACGACTCCTTGCAGGCCAGCGCCCAGCTCCGCAGCTTCCACCGCACCCACGCCACCGCCGCCTATACCTGGTCGCACTCCATCGACGATGTCTCCGGCCTTAACATCGGCACCGACTCTCGCCCCATCCTCCCCGTCACCATCGGCAATCAGGCCAGCATCGACAATGCCCTCATCTACGAGCGTGGCAACTCCCTCTTCGACGCTCGCAACCGCTTCGTCCTCAGCTTCGGCTACGAGCTTCCCCGCCTGCTCACCCGGCCCCTTGCCGAGCGGCTTCTTCTAAGCGGCTGGCAGGTCAACGGTATCTTCCAGGTGCAGTCCGGCAACCCGCTCACCGCCGTCTCCTCCACAACTACCGCCCAGTCGCTCACCTTCCGGCCCAATGAAATCTGCAACCCCGCCCAGGGCGCGCAACGCCGGCCCGGCTCTTCAAGTACCTTCTTCAACCCCGCCTGCTTTTCTCTTCCTACAACCGCCGATGGCCTCGTAGACAACAGCCACTCCGGCAACGAGCCCCGCGGCACAGTGCTTGGCCCCGCCTTCAACACCACCGACGCCTCCCTCTTCAAGAACTTCAACATCCGCGAAGCCGACAGGCTCGAGCTTCGCTTCGAGGTCTTCAACCTCTTCAACGAAGCCCACTTCTCGCAGCCTGGCCTCACCTCCGACAGTCCCTCCACCTTCGGCCGCATCACCTCCACCGTGGGCAACGATCAGCGCGTCATCCAACTGGCGGCCAAATTCGCCTTCTAGAAAGGCGTCTGCCAAGAGCCATCCGGCGGCAGGCTTCTTCTGCGCCCAACGGTAACCCCGGGCCGGTCCCCGCCGGGCAGGGCACGGCACGCAACCATCCGGTCCCCATTGTGTCTAATAGAAGGTAGGCCGTATGCTTGAGCGCAAGCGGCAGACCATGGTGCGCCCACCATCCGCGTAACCCGGGGCTCTTTGCCTCTCCCGGCCAGACGAAGGATCTCGGCAGCAGGCCCTTATGCACAGTTCGTCATTCAAAACCCGCATCGCATCCTCGGCGCTTCTTGCCATCGCGGTTATCGCCGTCCCTGTGGCCGCCGCGGCCCAGGCCGGCTATCCGCAGCCGTACAACAGCCAGGACCCGCAGAACTACGCGAGCCCCGCCTCCCAGAGCTATCAGAATCAGTATCCCCAGCAGCAGCCCTATGCAGCCCAGCAGGGAGGATATCCAGCCCAGCAGGGAGGATATCCAAGCCAGCAGGGAGGATATCCAGGCCAGCAGGGAGGATACGCACCCCAGCAGGGAGGATACCCAGGCGACCAGCAAGGCTACGGCGACCAGAGCCAGCAGCAACCAGCGCCCTACGCCGGGCAGCAGCTTGTGCAGCAACCGCCTCCGCCCCTGCCGGAGTACGACCAGCCCGAAGCTCCCGGCGACGGCTACATCTGGACCCCCGGCTACTGGAGCTGGGGACCGGGCGGCTATGTCTGGGTCTCCGGCCAGTGGAACCTGCCGCCCTACCAGGGCGCGCTGTACACCCCAGGCTACTGGGGCGACTATGACGGCGGCTACTTCTGGAATGCCGGCTACTGGGGCCCGGTCGTAGGCTTCTACGGCGGCATCAACTACGGCTTCGGCTACTTCGGAACAGGCTTCTATGGCGGCTACTGGCGCGGCGGACGCTTCTGCTACAACGGCCTGTACAACCATCTTGGAGCCGGCTTCCGCGGAGGCTACTACAACCAGCGCATCGGCGGCTATAATCCCGGATACCACTTCGGCGGCGGCCGCGCCTACGCCACCGTCGAAGCGAACCGCGGCTTCCGCGGCGGCCAAGCCGAGGCGGGACGCGGCTTCACCGGAGGCTTCCGCGGCGGCCAGGCCGAACCCGGACGCGGCTTCACCTCCAGCCCGGGTCAGACCGCGACTAGCCAGTATCGCGCGCCCTTCCAAGGCAACAGCCACGGGGTCGCCACCGTCCAGGGCAGCGGAATCCGTACCCAGGGGTATGCACCGCAGCAGAATACCTTTCGCGGCGGTGCAGTCCACCAGGCTGCCCCGCAGTACCATGCCCAGCCCGCTCCCAGCGTGGGCGGCGGGGCCGGCTTCCGCGGCGGTGCCACATCAGCCCCCGCCCATGTAGGCGGCGGTAGCATGGGCGGCGGTGGTGGATTCCACGGCGGCGGAGGACATCGCTAAGCCGTCCCTCAGTCCGGGAACACAGAAGAGGCGCCCTTTGACGGCGCCTCTTCTACGTTCCCAGCGCCCTCCGCGCCGCATGGTAGCCGGCCATGCCGTGCACCCCGCCCCCGGGAGGCGTCGAGGCGCCGCACAGGTACAGCCCCTTCACCGGAGTCTGGTAGAGCGAGCCTGTAGGCCGGAATATAAGTTGCCGCCAATCCATCGCCCCGCCGGAAAGGCTTCCCCCCACCAGGTTCGGATTCCACACCTCCAGCGCCCTCGGCGCCCACACCCGGCGTCCCAGCACACCGTCCGCGAAACCAGGCGCAAACCGCGCAATCTGCCGCTCAATCGCCGGCAGCCAGTCTGTCCGGCTTCCGCTCGGCACATGGCAGTACGCCCAGGCCGTGTGCTTGCCCACCGGGGCCCGCGTCGGATCGCAGAGAGACGGCTGCACCAGCAGCACAAAGGGCTTTTCAGAGGAAAACCCGCGTTCGGAATCCGCAATCTCCTCCATCGTCCCACCCAGGTGCACCGTGGCCGCTCGTCGGCACTCCTTCGCTGTCCATGGAATCGGGCCATTGAGCGCATAGTCCACCTTGAAGGCTCCCGCACCATAGCGAAAACGCTCCAAACGCGTCCTGTATCCAGCCGGCAGCGACTCTCCGGCGATCCGTGCCAACTGCCGTGGCGTCACGTCTGCCAGGGTGACATCGGTTTCGGGCAGTTGGCTTACCTCGCGGCCCGCCTCGATCCTCCCCCCCAGGTCGGTAAAGTGTGCCGCCAGCACGTCCGTCAACGTCTGCGCCCCGCCCCGCACCACCGGCCACCCGCCTGCAT